>JBAQUG010000270.1:0-16727 GCA_049297395.1 Victivallales bacterium
CTCATAGGCTGTGCCGCAATGGAGGAGATGTTCGGTTTCATTGAAATACGCGGGCTTGGGCTCATAAATGTGATCCAGCTCTTCGGCGTTTCAGCCTTCCGCCAGCGCAAGGACATCGATCTGGTCATCACGCTTAAGCCCTGGGACCAGGTCGTGAAAGTGGAACGTACCGGACTTGAAACTGAAAATTACAGGCTTCTGGGATTTGACATTCCCCATATAACTCTTCCTGTCGCGCCTGGCCGTGAAACAGCAAACCTTGTTGAAATTGCCGCACAGGAGTTCAGGATGCGTTCGCTCGGCCTCCATGCAGGGAAAGTCCTCAACGAAGCAATCATCAAGCGCATTACACCGCACTGAGATGGGGAAATGGATGAATGGATTGCTGGATGTATGGATGATTGGGTTTGAGATCAATATCATGAAAAGTGGTAATTCCAGAAAAATATGTTTAGCGGAAATCTTTCATTCCTGTCTTTGTCAGCAACCATCCATTAATCCACCCATCCACTCATCCATGGTATATCTATGAACCAAAGAAATACATGGCTTTCCGCGACCGACGAGAATCTCTTCAGGATTTGCCGCATGCAGGCTTTCAAGGCTTCCGGCCATGGCGGACAAAAGGTCAATAAGACTTCTTCAGCGGTAAGGATTTTCCATGAACCGACTGGAATTGAAGCCACTTCGTCGGAAAGCCGTTCACAGCACGAGAACAGGCATCATGCCCTTAAAAAGCTCAGGATGAAAATAGCGTTCGGAATCCGTTCTGAAGAAAAATCGGCTATTGACAATTTCGGGATCAGCATGTCTAATCCCGGATATCCGCTGTTTGTCGCACTGCTCCTTGATGAGCTTCACAGATTTGGATTCAGGCTTGCGGAATCCTCAAAGTCGCTCGGACTAAGCACGGGCCAGCTTGTACGCCTCCTCGAAAGGGATTCTGAACTGTGGCAGAAGATCAATTCGGAACGCAGGATAAACGGCTTGAGACCTCTCATTAAAAATTAAAATGTTTGTAGAGCAATTTGTTGCGCGTTGATTTGGGCCTTTATGAAAAAACTAATATTAATTGTTTTAGGATTGCTGTTCATACCGGTAATTCTTGTCGTCATCTTTATCGCAATACCTCTCTTCCTTATCTTCCTGATGTTCCTGAGGATCTTCGGCCTCAGGAGAAGGAAAACAGCATCTGCCAGACCACCGACGCCAGGAAAAGTCAGCCGGCACGAGGATGTCTATGATATCGAATGCGAAGTAGTCGACGAAGAGGATTCAAAGAAGTAGGACAGTCATTCCTGACTGTCTCTTCAATTTGGAATTAAGACATATACATTTTCTCTCGTGAGTCATTGCTTCTTTCAAGATAAATCCCTGAAATAAATTAGATATTTGCTTGACAATCTCTTCATGCAGGGGAGACTACGATAGCATTAAAATGCTAATATCATCAATCAAAGCGGAGGTGGGCGATGAAAAAGCTGAGGATGTTGGTGAGAGCGCTTGTCGTGTTCGGTTTGCTGTCGCTCAGGGGAGCCGGCAGGGCGCTGGACTTGTTCTCCGCATGGTTCGACGGCGGTGTCCCGTGCCATGTGGTCGTCCAAAACTGGATAATGCGTCTCGGCATTTACAGGCTGCGCACGCTGAAGAAGGAAATCATGGACTACATCGAGGAGGAAACCGCAGGCATCGGGGATAAGCAAATCTTGCTTGGCTCCTCCGACATAATTGAATCGGTATTCGGAAGGTACAAGGGGTTTTCCGGTAAAACCCCCATGAAGGAGGTGGAGCGAGCAGTGCTGACAATACCCGTATTCACGGGTAAATTAGATGCGTCGGAAGTGAAGACCGCCATGGAAAGCGTGTCGGCGAAAGATGTGGACGACTGGCTCAGGCAAAATATCGGAGAGAGTTTTTTCTCGAAAAGAAAGAGGGCTTTTAGCCTCAAAATAGCAAATTCCGAGAATTCTTCGGTGAAGTTATTTCCAGAAATGCTCGAAAAAACGGCAAGTTTTTAACACTCCAAGTGTGACCCCCTGATTTCTTGACCCCTGATTTCTTACAGCTCCTCAGGTTTGACCTGGTCCAGTTTGAAGACTTTTGCCAAGTGTTGCAGTTCGGCTTGCCTGTACAGTATGGAATATTTTCCGTCCTGGGATTTCTTCGTCATGTATGTTGTGAAACCCACATGGTCGTAAAGATGGTTGGCTTCGCGTTCTTCAGGGAAGTCTGATGTGCATAGGCGGAGATATTTTCGGCCGGTGCTGTGGGCTTCATGGACGACTTTCCGCATCAGGCGATAACGGTTTCTGGAAAGCTTGCCTTTCTTGCTTGTGTCATAGGCGCTCCAAGTGCCCCAGACAGCTTCCGATTCATACTTCGGATTGATATAAATTCCTGTAACCCCCAGTACTCTGTTGTTGCCGCAGAGGACCCAGTAGCGGGGATTGCTGATTCCGAGAGCCCTGAGCTCTGCGGCATGCATGCCTGGTTCCAGGCATTCCTCCATTTCCCATTCGGGCTTGTCATCGGACTCTATGCGGAACGAGGAGCGTATCAGTTTAAGGGCGGAAGGGAGCATGTCCTTGGACAGCGGCATGATTTGTATCTTTTCTTCGTCGTCAGGAGCTGCCGACGTTTCAGGGGCTTCTAATATGATACTCACCTCGCTGTTGGGAATGTCGTGCTTTATCCCCTCCCGCAGGTTCTCGACTGTTCTCATCACCTCGGCAACCTTTTTCTTCGGATCGAAGCTCAGTGCGATGTCGATCAAAACCCGGTGTCCCATGCGCCGCGACCGTACACCGTGGAAACCCGCGTAACCGTCGAAATTAATCGCGAGATTCCGGTTGATCTTGAGCTGCAGTTCCTCCACGAGAGTCTTATCCAGCAGATCAAGAATGCCGTCTCGGACAGTTGGAATGAAGGAGCCGATGCCATAGGCAGTGAATATCAGGGCGCAGACCGGATCGATATATACGGACCATGGCATGGACCGCAGCGCCAGTGTCAGGACAAGTCCCACCATGACTGCCAGATTGTTCAAGGTGTCCGCCCGTTTTGCACGCCATTCCATCTCAATCAGCGGAGTGCTTGCCTGCCGGGCCAGTTTCAGGTTGCGCCACCACAGCCATGCGCATATTAATAATCCGATAAACTGGGAAAGTACTCCCAGCGCGGTAAATCCGGCATTAAGTTCTATGGGGTAGAAGATGCGGTGTAGCGCAAAACCGGACATGGCCAGAAGTCCGAGCATGAAGATGAGGGAGCCGATCAAGCCGCCAAGGCTCTCCATTTTTCCCGTGCCGTAGTCATATTCCTGCACGTCCCCTTTGCGTATCTGGCGCAGGATGCCCCATGCGATTATGCCGGCAGTGATGCTCCTGGCGTAATCCAAGAGATCAGAATACAGCAGCATGGAGCCGGACAGGACGGCGATGACCAGCACAGGCAGAAGGCTGCCCACGTCGAGCAATACGCCGAGACGTACAGCCCTCTCCTGGGCCTTCAGCATGTCCGGACCTGCACTATGTTGGGTAAAGCTCATGGATTCCTGTTTAGGCAGGGGGCTTCCTATATGTTTGGTATTGATGAAATGGCCAGTGTGCGCTCTATCTCCTGGATGGAAGTTGCCAGCTGATCGCCAATAAGATCCAGGCGTGCCAGGGCGGTAATCCTGGAGTGTACCCGTTCTTTTTCTTTCGGCGTGAACAGATCGTCCAGCAGTCGGCAGGCGTTGCCGAGGCTGATCAGCACGACGTCGCGCGGATCGGGAATGTCATCGCTGAGAATCAGTTCCCTCAGGCGTGTCCGCACTTCCTTTACCTCGCGGTCGTCCATGAGCGGATATCGGTGCGTCTTGAACACCCACAGGATGCGCCGGTTCTCCTGTTTTAGAATTCCCTTCCGGACCAGCTGGGCCAGCACTCTCTCCTCGATGTGCTTTTTCCGGATCGTGAGCCGTTCCAGCCAGAAAGATGTGGGCTGTGTTTCGGTTTTCTGCTGCAGTTCCAGCAAAGTTTCATCGAGGAGCGGTTCTCCTGTAGGCGCAGGCGAGATTAACTTCAGGATCTTCAGGTCCGTATCGATCCTGTCGCTGAGTTCCAGTTCCGCCAGCAGGGCGGCGGCCAATGCATAATCCAGCGCAAAAGAAGGAACGGGCTTGATGACGCCACTTTTGTCGTCCAGTGCGAGCAGTAAGATCTCCTCGGCAACAGTTAGCTTGACGAGCGCTGTGTTCGCCGGTTCCGGCTGTGCAACTGCGGTTGTGCAGCTGCCGACCGCTTCTGCCATCGTTGCGAAGATCGGCAGGAACGTCGAGAAGCCCGCAATGTCAAGAACCTGCTTGACCTGGGGGGCGGGACTGGCCAGCGCCAGTTTTCCATGCGCCTGTTTCATACGCTTTGCGGCGGACAGGAAGACACGCAGTCCGGCACTGCTGACATATTCCAGTCCTGACAAGTCTAGTACAACTTCCAGAGTGCCGCCGCCGATGAGCGTTGCCAGACTACGGTCCGCGTCCTGCGCAGTAGTTGAATCCAGCCTGCCCTGTACCTGTAGAATAGTGACATCGCCCTCTTTCCTCTGATTTATCGTCATGACTGCTCCTTAGTTTGTCGGTACACCAATCACCATATTGCTGTAAGATAATATACACCCTAAAAAAAACGAGGTATGAAAAACCGGGGAATTACGCTCGAAAACACCATATATGATAAATTTTATAAATTTTTCTTGCAAAAGTGCGACTTGGTAGTAATTTTTGGGTCTTCCGCTTAAAAGCGGGGGCGTAGCTCAATTGGTTTAGAGCGCTGCCCTGTCACGGCAGAGGTTGCGGGTTCGAGCCCCGTCGCTCCCGCCATTTATCTCTTTAAATAATAAGAGGTTATGGCTTTTGATGGCTTCCCGTTGTGTTCCTGTTATGTTCCCTAAACTCATGATTTTGTCCCCTACACGCTCACTTATCTCCGCAAGACGACCTTTTGTTGCTCTTGCGTAAATGTTCATGGTAAGGGTTGGCGTCGAGTGCCGGGCCAGGCTTTGCGCCTCTTTTGCATTAGCCCCTGATTCTAGGACTAACGTAACATATGCAACACGGCAGGCATGGAAATCTATTTTCCCCTCGTGTGTGAGTTTTGGAATTCCCGCACTCTTTAGGTCAATATCCAGATTGTGTGCAAGATGAGTCGAAGGAACAAAAAGAAGAGGGTTTTCAGGCGCCTTGTAAGGTTTACGGGCTATTTTAAAGCTGGCTATGTAGAGTTCTTCAGCTGTCTTATTTTTAATATTTTCGGTCAATTGGAGAACCAATGCCTTTGACAATGGTTGCAATCCGGATTCACGGTTCTTAGTCCATTTTGCTTTCAATCGCAGGCAGCAGTTTTCAACATCAAGGTCATTTGCAGTCAATGAGTATAGTTCATTGGCTCGTAATCCAGTACAGAAGGCCATTTCATAAAGAAGTTTTCTCTCCGGTGGTGCAACGGAAAGCAGTCTATGTATTTCTTCCAGAGTCATAGCTCTGCGTATTGTCTTGGGTGTCTTGTCGAAGTTTGATAGTTTTTTTAGTGGATTGGCAAATATGTATTCCCTGTCCAAGCACCAGTTGCAGAAACTGCGCAATGACTCTCCGTATTTATACAGGGTCTTGCCGCTCCTGCCCTTGGCTTGAAGCTCTCTCAACGATTTTTCAACATCCGGGAGTATTGAATTCAAATCTCCAAGTGTCTTCAAGTTCAACTTCTCCTGCCACCACAGCAAATGAGTTGTTCTTTCATTTAAATGTTTTTCACTCCAGGGACTGTTTTTGATTCCACCTTGGGATGAACCCCAGGCAAGATATTCATCTGCAATGGTTCTGAAAGAATCGTTTTTATGCTTGTCCTCAATTGATGGCGGTTGGCGATAGCCCTTCCTTATTTCATCGTGTTCAGATTCAATTTTTGCCGCAAGCTTCTCAGTTTCAGTCTTGGATGTCAAGCCGGTCCCCGTCCGCCTTCCTCCAGTATAATCAGTATATTGGAACCTCCACTTGCGGTGTGGCTTTCCTGTTTTCCTGTTTACGCTCTGGAATACATATGGCATTTTCAGTCATCCTTCTGGCTTCGCCAAGGTTTCATAAGCATGGCGGATCTGGATATTCCGCCTGCCTTCATACGTTCATTGTCAATTATTTTCAGCTCAGCTGTTGTCATCCTGACATTAATCTGCCTGACAAAGCAATCTGAAATCTTTTTCTTTGGCCTACCCATTTTCTTTTTCATATACCCATACATACTTTGTGTATACGCATAAGTCAAGGGGAATATTTCGAAATTCTCTTAATTTGGTTCAGGGACTCCTTCTCCGCCAGTTCAGCTGCTGCATTGAGATAAACAAGTATCCTGTCAGACAGCCAGATGGACCTGCCTCCCAGGGAAATGGGCGGCGGCAGTTCTGCTCGCAGAACCATGCGCCTTAATGTCCTTGGTGTTATTTTTAGAATGCTGGCAAGTTTGCCTTCATCCACGATTGTCTTTTCAGGGAATTTCGCCAGTTCGTCAACGAGAAATCCCCTTTCGTTATTATTTCCTGTTTCAGCGGCGCTGTCCATTTCAGGCACCTCCATATTATTGAGAATTATTACTATTAAACTATTTGCCCTGCGAGATAATAAAAACGTCCTTCTCTTTTCATAAAGCTCAAATATCGTTTTTGACAGCTTAATGATTGCAAAGATTCCTTAAATATACTTAAGCTGAATTTTCACGGTCAGCATGATGAATCTCGTCTTTGCGGTTGAACAGTTCGCAGATGTTCTGAAGAAAATGGTATGAAGATATAGCATCGTCCGATGAACCGTGAGGGCTATTCGAGCTGAATATTACTGCTAAAGCAGTAATATATGGGAGGATAAGGGATATAGGACTGAACACCTAGAGGAAGCAAAGATAATCGGAGAGGCAAACAGCTGGTTCATTTTAATTACAGTCCATTCATATTGCACTTGCAATGCAATTTTGCACTTGCAAGTCAATCTCATTTCCTGCCTGACAGGTTCTCCAGCGGCGGAATATTGAGAATCATCGTCTGTGGGAGCTCGTAATCAGGGATTTTGAAATTTACAAGGAGACCGGAATATCTGAAATTCACAAGCACATAGGTGTGGAAATACCTATTTACAAAATGCGCATGGTTTGTCAGATGGACAGCCCCTGTCCTTCTCCATTCCGTGTTTGCTTCTTTCTTTGCTCCATATCCTCTCTGACTCTATCAATCTGCGACTGGAATTCCGCCTGGGACATATTCAGCTTCCGTCTATGCGGCTGTTTAAGCGGTATTGGATCGGGATTTTCCATGTCTTCTGTTGGAGAAATTATCTTCGCCCTTTTCTCCGAGAACATTCTTAAATAGTCCCTGCAGCTTTCCCGCGACATTTCGGCGACAAGTGTTCTTATACCATTGAAATCTCCGGAATTGGAACTCATTACGGCAGATATGTATTCCTTTCTCCTAACAGGAGGAATAATTACAACAGGATATCCATATTTGATAAGGAACATATTCATGAGAAGTCTTGCCACCCTGCCGTTCCCGTCAACGAAGGGATGAATGTTTACGAATTCAGTATGCAGATCGGCGGCGGCTACAACAGGATGATTCTTTTCAATCTCCGGAATCCTTTCAACAAGGCTTTTCATCAGCCCCGGAACCTGCCCGGGGAACGGAGGGAGATAGTCAGTTCCGCTTATGACAACCTTGACAGTCCTGTATTTACCCGCGTTCTCTTCATCTATACCGCGGTAAAAGAGATGATGAAGTTTTTTTATGGTCTCTTCGCTTATCCTCGCCGACGGGACGGCATCATATAGCAGCTTGAACGCTTCCGCATGGCCTATGGCCTCCAGATGGTCTCTCATGGGCTTTCCGGACACTGTAAGTCCGTCCTCGACGACAATCTTCGTTTCCGTCTCGGTCAGGGAGTTCCCCTCGATGGCGTTGCTGGAATAAGTCAGCCCAATCCTGTAATATTCACGAAGCTGCGCCAGTTCCGACTTTTCGAGAGGACGTAAAGATTTGATCTCCCGTAACAGGGAATCTGTTTCCTTGATGATCGATTCGTAGTTCATGCTTGTTAGTTTCTCGGATGTTGTTTTCTAGAGGGAATATAGCCCTTGAAGGGTTTCATATCAATAATCGGAACTTGTGGCAATGCAGTTCAGTCCGTTGGAAACGACCGGTTTGTCAGAGTTAAAATACACGCAAGCCAGCTCTACAGGCTAACCATCTTCATTAAATCGAGTAATTTTTCCTTCTGGATGTCTTCCGGGAGCTTGCGGAACAGCTTCAAAAGGATTTTTTCATTGTCTGTCATGTTTTCAGTACCGGCTCCAACGGAGATAGAGAGTTTCTTGAATTCCTTCAGCCTGCACAGGCGCTCGAAGGTGTCCTTGTCGACCCAGCCGTCGGTCTTCTTGAGGAACTTGCCTATCTGCGTCTCATGAATCCCCGTGAAAGCCGCAACCTCGCGTGCGGACTTCATGCGTTTCTTCGCGGCCAAAAGCGCATCGGTATATTCCTTTATCCACCTGACTGGAGCTCTTTTCATAATGAATCAACCTCTCTTGGCCTTGCCGGGCCTGTGTCCCATTTTATCTTTTTTGATTATATCTATAATCCTGAGTTTCGCGGAAGAAGACAGGCCATTGTCTTCAATAATTGTCTCTTCAAGAGACTTGTTCCAGTCAATATTACACGTGAGATGGGAATTAATCAACAGCTTCAACGCAACCCAGTGCACCGGTTTTATTTCACTGGCCTTGCCGCTGACCCAGCGTCCCACGGTTGATTTATTGACGTCCAGCCTCTTCGCCAGGTCGACGTTTGTCTGCCCTGTCGCCTCGCAGTATGACTGTATGGCCTTTCCGATTCCCGCCGTATTCTTCATTTACCGTTCCTTTTAATTTCAATATAGTCCGCAACTTAAGAAAAATAAAGAATCATTAAGCTTAAAATAACATTCCGCCCGCTTGAAGCGGGGACAATAATTTCTATAATAGAAACAAGGAAGGAATGTAATCATGAGCACCGACACGTCTTTCACCCTGATGGAAGTCCCGACTGAAGTCCACGCGAGGATCAAGGGGATTTCCCTGAAGACCGGCATCAAGCTGAAGCGCCTCGTCGCGGAACTGATAAACGAGGGCCTCAAGGCGAAAAATTATGCCGGAGAGGTTGCGCATAGTGGCGCAACCGACAAGGGGGAGAAACCACCAAGTGGCTAACTGCCAGCCCATAGGACCGCTGATAAGATCCCTGATTCTGGATTTGTACAGAAGGCTTCCGCCTGTCGAACAGGATGAATATCTGGAGAGCCTGAAAGCCTGTGTGAAGATAGAGGAATACAGGAAGAAAGGGCTTATCCTTAGAGGTTCAGATATCAGATGTTTGAAAAAAGCGGGAATGATACGAACGAAGTCCCCTGGGGAAGGAAAGCGGAAAGACAATGCCGTCTGAGAGAAAAACGGTATTGGTCCCCAGGGACTTCGTCGTCTCGCCCTTGTTTCCCGCATACGGGCAGCCGGGAAGAAGCGTCATCATAGGCGGCAGGAAATGGGAATTCGGAGTTCCCAATCCATTGAAACCCGGTTCCGGTGAAACCGTGCATCTCGACATCCGGCACGGGGCGGCATGCTTTACCCTCCTGAGTTTCCGTGATTTGACCCTCGGCGGCAGCATAATCCCGTTTTCCTTGAATGAGTTTTGTCTCCGGCTTTTCGGCTATAACGACGGCAAGGCCTACAGGATGGGGAGGACTGTTATTGGCGATCTCAGGGACTGCTGGATCAGGATAACGGAACTGGATGGAAGCTCAAGGACTTTCACAATCATCGAGTCAATAGAAGTCCTGGGCAAGGTGAAAGGCTGGAGAAACTACGAAAAGACAATGGAGCTGTGGCTGGACAGGATCAGGCTGCATCCTGAGTTCATGAGACTTCTCAACGACATCGAGCGCATTGCGAACATAAGGATAGACGTGCTCAACGGGATATCCAGCCCGGTGGCAAAGTCAATATACGCGTTCCTCCCTTCCAGGGCAGCTTTCAGGACAAGGCAGAATCCCTTCCAGATAACCCTGGGAACTCTTCTTGAACAGATAGGTTGCCATCCACCGCAGTTCAAATCGCAGAGGAGGAGGATATTCACGCAGCATGAACGTCCGGTGATATGCCAGCTCGACGGGGCCAGCATATTGTCCGGGATTCTGCACGTGAAGCTGGAGGAGACCGGGGACAGATCCGACTGGAAACTTCTCGCATGGAACGAGAAAAAGGCGCCACCAGGGTGGATCCGCCAGGAACTGGATGAATACGAAACCGGGAAACTGGTGAAATGCGGAATTGACATCGAAAAGAGCAGTAACTTCCTCAAGAAAAGCAAGTTCATTCTTGGCGGAGGGCTGTTCAAGGAAATATGCTCCGATACCGCAGGCAAGGTCGCAGAGGGCTATAGAATCGATAATCCTGCCGGTTATCTGATCTCGAAATTGAAGAATGAGATGCGCGGTTCTTCATGCCGATGAGACTGGATGGAGTTCCGGTTTGTCTACAGGTAGCAATTTGAAGAGCGATACGCCTGCTAGGGGAAACACTGCTGCAATTGAGTTGATCCGAGAACCCATCCTCGTTATGAATTCTGTCATATGTCAGCTTGTCCTTCGGAATACAAAAGGGAATCAGCAGAAGCACCAGCGCCTGATTATCCGCAAGACAGTATTTTCAGAATGAAACTACCTTGTCAGACTCCTTCACGATTTCGTAGAGGTCTTTCATCGTTGAAAGAGGGCAGAGTTCTGTACCTTCGGAATGGCGCAGCTTCAAGCATGTGCCGCATGCAAGGATTTTGCCGCCGTTGTCCACAAAAGCCTGCATCTGCCCTGTGACCTTGAACTGTTCTGTATCCAATTTTTCGCACTCTACTCCCTTAGCCATCAGAAATACCTTGACTTGGTCGCCCTGGTTCAGTGAAAAGACACCAAATCGGAAACCGTTCCAGACTGTCTCTGGATCTGTCGAGTAAATCACAATTCCTATCTTCATCGTCCTGTTCCTTTCTTTGCTACGATTCCATAGTGATACGGTGGAAGGGAGATATCCTTCCTTGCAATGATGAATCCTGCCGATTCAGCCCATTGCACGCACTGTTCCGGCCTGGGACGGATGTCCATGGGTGGACCTCGTGGTGTTTCGGGATCATAGTTCCAATGCATAATGCCGGCTATCCCCCCATCGTTCAGTATCCTGAACGCCTCGGAAAGGAGGCCGACCGGATTTTCCGCATGGAGAATGTTGAAGAGCATTGCATAATCTACAGATGCGCCAGGCAATCCAGTTCCTTTCGCCATGAAATCGCGCAGATGCAGCCGCACATTTCCTAGTTCCCGCTGTTCGGCAAACCGCTGGCTCGCCTCAACCATGACCGGATCCATGTCGAATCCGTGGAGTATGCCCTGTATCCGCTTTGCGGCCGGTATGGCAAACGTCCCGTAGCCACATCCGAAATCCACGGCATCCCGCATATTACCGGACAGCCCCATCTCGTCCAGGATGGCATCGGGACTGAAGAATGATTTCCATAATCCCTCTTCCGGCATGTCGCTTTCCCGGACTTTCATATTCCATCCCTCCACGCGTGTGCAGCCTTGGTTATCAGATCAATGAAGTCCTCGTTGCCGTTATCCTTTCCTTTTTCAAAATCATTCTCAATCGTCCCCATCTGGTTGGTGATGCGTGCAAAACAAATGACCGGCCTGTCCGCCGCCTCCGCATATGCATAGAGGGCTGCCGCTTCCATTTCGACCGCCAGAAGGTTTTGATCACGCGCGAACGAAAAAGCCTCCTCGGTTTCCCGGAAAGGCGCATCTGTAGTCCACGCACCGCCCTGCACAATGGTATTGGAACCTTTCATTATGAGCTTTGCAATATTCAAAGCCTCGCTGCGAATCATTGAATACGGGGCCGGTGGCATATAATGATAGCTGGTCCCCTCGTCGCGGAGCGCCCTGTCAATCAGTACAAAACAAGGAGGTTTGCATGACGGGACGATCTGCCCTGAGGAAGTCACGCTCATGAGGATACGGCAGCCCGAGGCAAACATCTCTTCTGCTACAAGCACTGCAAACGAAGCCCCAACTGCGCAGCCAAGAACTCCGACCGTCATGTCCTCAAGGACGAGGTTGAAAAGTTCCGTGTGATAGCAGGCCCAGTTCGGATTGCACTCTGCGCCGGAACTTTTTAGATGGCGGGACAGATCCCCATCCGGATCAAGGACGCAGAATTCCGGTATGTTGCCGGAAGGCATGGACTTCTGGCGCCTTGCTTCCCTAAGAAGACTGCCCGGAGTAAAAATAGAAGGCATATCATGGCGTTTATGCTCAAGAATCGGAATCATTATTCATCTCCAAATGCGATTATAAATCCACAAGCTAACTCGTATACCAGATACATGTCCTCTAATTCTTTTCAACATGCAATAATCGCATGCATTGAAGATCACCGGCAGTCAAACGCAGCATGGAAAGTGCTTTAAAAGAGGCCTATGGGATGTTCAACCGCTGCGGGATTGGGGGCAATTCAAATAACTGACGGCGACAAAAGATCTGTTATTTGGGCTAATTTGATTGCATGGAAAATTGTATTTTTAGAAAGCCCGCAAGCCAAGGCTTGTGCTGCTTTAACTTCTTAAAAGCTTCTCGCAGGGAGCAAAAAAACTTAAGTTAACTTAAGTCCCCCCTTGTCCGAAGGGTCTTCCGGAACGCCTGAGGAGAGCTTAAAGTGTAGGAAATGAACATGGAATGCCTTGAGTTTTTAGGCTGATGATACCGAGTTCAATCTTATCGTGAACTTGAGCAAGTCGGCCTAAAACTTATCGTGAAGTTGAACAAATCATTCGTGAAGTTGAGCAAGTTTCCGGCAATCTTATCGTGATTCTGAACAAGTGTTTGAGGCGGAAAACGGCCCTCTCCTTATTGTATTGATCTTAATGTTGACCTTTAATGAATTATTAACCATTGAAAATGGGGGAAGAAAAAGCCTCCAATCCCCCCTGCAACTGCATCCCTTGTCAGGAATGCAGATACAGGGGAAAAGCTGCTATATGCGATAAAGGACAATCTCCAGCCCAGGGGGCATCCGATAGTCCTTCAACGCATAATTATTCTTTAAAATAGCCGTTTGACATGTTAAAACATGCGGATATATTGCTATCTATGATAGGTAGTATTAGGCAAGAAAACACGGCAGGAGGAGTGAAAACTAGGCAGTTTTCACGGGAAGGCTTTCCATCTGCGATAGAAAACCTTCCCTTTTCACAACGAAAGGCGGAGCTTTCTGTTCATAAAAGGAGGGAAAAGCATGGAGGAAAAAGATAAAATCCAGATAAGGGCTTCTGTTTCCATGGAAACAAAAGACAGGATAGGAAATCTTTCAAAAAGATACCAGGTCAAGCCGAATATTGCAGTTGAAATGGCCGTATACAGCCTGGATAATTTCGGGAGGAATCCCCTGGAAATCGAGCAGAGGCTCGATAGGATTGAAAACTCGCTTGCTTTCCTGATATCGGAACTGGCAGGGGAGGAAATCTGATGAAAAAACTATTCATCCTTGTCAAGAAAAAGCCGATAAGGATCTGTCGGAATCTGAACATTAGCTACCTGGATGAGACATCCGAACTGAAGGCGAGATACAAGGCTCTTGACGAAGGGACAAGCTTTGAAATGGCAAAGAAAAAGATACAGGACTCCATCAAATATGTTTCCAAGGAGGAGTGCGGCAAAGTGCATGTCGCAGGTTATATGCGGGACCGAATCGTTGAGTTCTTCAACTGCGTTCCTGAAAATTTAAGTAACCGGGAAAGGGTTAAATTCGTTACAAAACAGATCAAGGACATTTCTCCGTACAGGGATGTCCTCGCCTTCAGGTTTGCCGTCTCGATGGATGCCGACGGGGAGCGGATGATCAGAGAAAAGGGACTCGATCCGGACAGGATTCTCGCCGACAGTCTGAAAAAGGTGATGACAAAATTTCAGAACAGGTTCCATCCCGGAGACAGGATTTCCTATGTGTACGGACTCCACCACGACACCGACAACCTCCATCTGCATGTGATTCTCCTGGGCAGGACGGAAAAGGGAAGGCATGTGTCCTTCTCAAGCCCGATCAGGGACAGGAAAAGACGATATTTCCAGGAGGATCGGCTTGGTTTCTGCAAGAACGAGCTTGCCAGGCTGGAGAAAAATCTTCTGGCCAGGTTTGTCGGGGACAATACCGAGGGGTTCAATGTGAAACTCCATTCAATAAGAAACAGGGAGAACATGGTCCCGTCCATTTCGGGGACGGTGGATAACCGGTATCTGCTCGCATATCAGAAGCTCAGAATCAAATACGACAATCTGGTCAGCTTTCAGGATGAATTGTCATCCAAGAGGGTAATTAATTCAAATCCGCTGCTTTTCCATCTGCGAGTCCCGAGAATCCTGAGGGACATTAACACTCTCCTGATAAAAACTAATTTCCAGCGGAGAAGGCAGAGGATCAGGAAGTTCTTTGAACTTAAGAAGGAATATTTGCGGGAACTTAAAGAATTTCGAATTGCCGAGGAGATAAGGAGGCTTCCGAATTCGATAAAATATAACCGGTCAAGCCTTCTCGGATATTTACGGTCTTCCGGCAAATACACCGGGCAGGATGATTCATTGATTTTAAAATTAGCGAAAGGAGCTGTGGACAATGCTCAGACAGCAGCAAGGAGACAGAAAAATATCAGGTATGACGGATTCAGGCAGGTTTACGGAGTATGACGGAACCTTCCTTTTCAGGCAGAAGGACATTGACGGAGCTTATCTGGAGACGGCGGAGGCGACAGGCAAAAAGTCGACTACCGTGTTTTTCGGCGGCTACATGTGCACCTTGCCTGATAACGAAGGGAAGATTTACAGTTTTCTGAGGGAGCTTCTGATTGACAAGCCTTCCGTTGGAAGAACAGACCTCCGGAACAACATTGAAATAAAACCCTGATAGAAAATGACAAGGATTACAATTTTCGCCCTGCTGATCACGTCCGCCTTTGCAGTGGCTGGCTTCTCCCTCTTCCTGTCGGCGATCCTTGTTGTCTCGGGAGCTTTTGTTTTCTTCCATAGATGCAAAAGAGAGGAGCCTGGACATTCGAAAGGTGCTCAGATTGTTGCTTCACTTGGAAAATTCACATGGGACATGAATGACTTTTGCAGGGGATGGTCCATAACCGGAAGGACAGGTTCAGGAAAGACGGTCGCAGCGATTAAAACCTTGATGCACCAGGTCTTCAGGAACTGTCCGAACTGGGGAGGAATTGCGGTTGACGAGAAAGGTTCCTTCCATGAGATTGTCTCGGAGATCGCAGGGAAATATGGCGCGGAGGACAGAATAGTCTGCTTCCAGGTCAGACCTGATGATGCATCGCCGGACTGGGAACCCAAGGCAAAATTCAATCTTCTCAGCTATCCGGGGATTCCATGGAGCACGTATGCGAAGATAGTCGTTGACACGGCATCAAGCCTTGGCCAGTCCGGAGACAAGGGGTTTTTCAGGACACAGGCTCAGATCCACATTGAGAAAGCAATGGAACTCCTCGAAATCCTCCAGTATCCGGTGACACTTGAGAACGTCTATGATATGCTTACCGACAAGAAGAACCTTGCAGACGCTGTGGGTTCCCTTGCCGAGGACCTTGACGGGAAAATGATGGACTTTGTTGAGCAGCATCCCGAACTCAGGATCAAATTGATGCTCATGAAGCATTTCGGGGACAAGTTCCTGAACCAGCCGCCTGACCAGTTGGGCGGTGTGATCTCTACAATCTTCAATTATCTGCAATACTTCACCAATCCCGACATTGCGGAAATATTCTGCTGTGATGAAGGCTCAATCGATTTCTCCGAACTCGACAGCGGGAAGATATTTGTCGCGTCCATGCCCCAGAAGTACCAGGTAGAACGGCGGTATGTGAATACGTTCATGAAGCTTCTTTTCTATGTCCACTGCCTCAGGCGCTTTGACATGAGCCAGGAATACAGAAGAAACGCCAACTTGCTTATATTCTGGGCTGATGAGGCACAGGGTATAGTCACGGCGGCAGATGATGGATTCGCGGACTACAAGGTTATCGACAAGATACGCGAAGCGCGCGGAACAGTAATCTTTGCCGCCCAGAGCACAACGAGCTATTATCCGGTTCTAGATGAGAAAAAGACGGAAGTTCTCCTTTTGAATCTCAGCAACCAGATTTATTTTACGCTTGCAGATCCGAAGGCAGCTAAACTTGCAGCTGACATCATTGGGAAGCGGGAATATTGGAAAAGGAGCTATGGATATTCCGGTGGCAGGGGGAATTCCAGTTATCAGAAGGTTGAGGAATATAAAATAAAGGAACACGAACTTATGGCTATGAAAAAGTTCGAATGCGTTATCAAGCATTGCGAGAAGGGATTTGTTAAAACAGTTATCACGCCTGTGTTCTGATTAATGATGAAGAGTCCGGGATGATGGGATAGATGCCCCCGAATCAAGACAATCTTATCGGATACCATCTTATTGCCATGATATTTCCGCCCTCTGTAATCCGTCGGCACATTCTGCAATAAATTCACTTATTTTATTTACGAGACGTCCTTGACAATACAATATAGGTATTATATTATACCAATACATAAC
>JBAQUG010000271.1:0-19358 GCA_049297395.1 Victivallales bacterium
GTTCGTCATCCCGACTCCCGGAGGTCGGGACTCCTCTTTCGCACCATGATAATCAATCCGAAATCCCCGCCAGCAAATACCCAAGTTATTTTTTAGCGAACCCTTGGCGAAGACGGAAGCGTGTCCAACATCTTGAATACCAAGACACACTGAAGTTGTGAACACCAACAAGAGATCTTCCCGCAACAACGGTTTCCTGTATTTTGCAATCAGCTCAATTACTTGAGAGCGATACTGTCGCCTACGGACGCCGATTCCGTCCCCGAGCCGTCTTTGACTTTCAAGTAGACGGTTTTAGTTCCTGCGCCGGAGCTCATCACGAAGGCCGGGGCATTCGAGTATGGCAGCCAGGCAGCTCCGTCAAAGTCGGAATCCTCGCTGGCCATGTAATCAGTGGGGGTTGTGCCTGCTAATGTGTTGTTCAAAGTGACAGTCTGGCTGGTGGTCGAAGTGGCATTTCCATTGATCTGGAAAGAACTGACATTCGGTAAAATTGCCGCGAGCTTCGCCTGCATTGCAGGGCTCAACTGTTTGACAAGCTCCGCATTGTAGACACCGGTATCCGGATCAACATTGGGTCCCTGCTCCATTGGAACCTGGTATATCTGATGGCCTGCGAGAGCATACGAACGCGACGTCCACGCTGGCGCCGACGCCCCGACCTCGGCAGGGGCCCTGGCCGCAGGATCGATATCGAGCGCAAAAATCGAGATATTATTGTCGCTGTTGCGGACGATCTCAAAATGACGGAACTGCTGGGGGAAGTCCCTTAACGATGGAGTCTCGACCTCCCAGAAGCCGTGTGTAAGATCGCCAGTGTAAGTTGGGAATATACCCCCCGGCCCCGGAGGCTGGTTGGTGATGGCGTTGCGGTGCACGTGTCCCGACACCCACATGATGAGGTTCTGGTATGTCCATAGTTTTTGGAGCAAGGCCTCCTCGGAGATCATGGAATACGTGGCAAACAATGTGTAATAGGACGGAGTATCCGGGGCCGACCACGTAGGGGGTGGCGCATAGGGGCGCACCGGAATATGCGCGCAGACGATCATGAGCTCACCGTCAGCCTCACCTTCATCAAGTTCCTTTACGAGCCAATCGTAGCGCTGATAGTCGAGCGTACCATTTGCGCTGCCGCCCTTGTCGATATCGTCGAGGACAATGACCTTGAGCGGAATATCAGCCCTCGGATAGAAGGTATAGCAGAGCAAACCGTCATTGATCAATTCATTTGTGACTCCGTGCCCTGCCGGCAGCGTAGTGGATTTCTGGAATTCTCCCATCCAATCACGGATCGAGAGCGAGCGACGATCCGGATCAGGGGCGACTTTAGGGGGGGTCAAGTAGTATTCGACCGGCCCCACATCTATGATCTCCCCGTACTTTGTCGTGCCATCGACGACACCCATGTAGAAACCGCGCAGGCTCAAGCCAGCATAAGTGGCCGAGGAACTGCCGAGGTTGAGGATGGAGGAGCCGACGATCGTCTCCTTGATGTAATCATTCGCAAGCAGACAGCCTGTCCAGAAGGGATCGTGGTTGCCCATGGCCTGATACCATTTTATCGACTTGTCGAGTCCGGCCGCCTGGTATGGTTTCTGATAGTCAATGGTCTTGGTTCCCAGGTGGGCGCCGGAGCTGGGGGTGATCCTCTGGCCGTCGAAGACATCGATAAACCACCTGAGCTCGTTGTACTGGTTGTTGTTGACCGCGTCGCCGAGATCAATGCCGAAATCAAACGGCGTCCTCTTGTTCAGGACGTTGACTGTCTGGATCGCTGCATCAAGGACATGGGTTGTGTAGAGGATAATCGCCGAGTACGCAGAAATATTGGACAGGGGACCAGCTTCATAGCCGTAGTAGATTGCCTGAGCCGGGGATTCCTTGTCGGTGAGATGGGTGTCGCTAATGCTGAAGAAAGTCAGAAGCGTCGCGGCCAATGGATCCCTGACCGATACACCGGTGGTCATGTCTATCATGTTAGTGAGAAGGAAAGGAGCGGGTCCACCATCAGGATTCAACACGCCGTAGCCGTTCTCCTCATATTCGGAGACCTGGCACGGCAAAAGAAACGGATTATCAGGCGCGCCCATGGGAACGAGCGTCTTATCGAGTGTCGTATAGACATCTGCGGCGATCGGGTATGTTGGCGCATTGGCCGCGACTGTCAAGGTCTGCGTAACCTGGGGTGCGACATTCCACGTGGCATTTCCCGCCTGTTCGGCGGTGATAATGCTTGTGCCGGCACCTGTGATATGGATCTTGCCACTTACGATGGTGGCCACATTCAAGTTCGAACTGGCGTATGTTACCACCAATCCCGATGACGCGGTCGCGCCCGGTGCGAAATTCGCAGTACCGTACACCTTGTCCGGCAGGGCATTAAAAGTAATCGTCTGATTGTTAGTTGTCACTTTCACGGTCTGCCTGATCGCAACTGCGGCATTCCAAGTAGCATTGCCAGGCTGTGTCGCGGTAATAACCGCCGAACCTTTCCCTACAATGTGGATCATCCCTCCAAGTATGGTCGCCACATTCAGGTTGGAACTGGCATATGCGACCGTCAATCCCGATGATGCGGCCGCGCCTGGTGAAAAGTCAGCATCGCCGAAAACCTTGATCGGCAGGGGGGGGAAGGTAATTGTCTGTGCGCCTTTGGAAATCATCAAGACGGCGGATTTCGCAGCCACTTTCGCATTGGGATCGTTCACTGTTGCAACCACCGCATATAAGCCAATATTAGCCGGGGCGCCGCTGTCGCCATTGTAAGTCACATCCACATTCAGTCCAGCCGGAACCGTGGTTACTGAAACAGCATGTGGATCGCCATCATACTTCTGTCTTAGTCCAGCAATGGTGAGCGTTGGCGTGGCTTGCTTGACTGTCAGTGACACTGTTTTTTGCGCAGTAGTGTAACGGGCGGTATCAGTGGGTGTAAAGGTAACGTCAAGATCTTGGGGGACGACATTAGCAGATAATATAATTCCGGCAACGGGGTCATAGGCAAAGCTTCCTGGAACATTCGCCCGGGCGTTGAGCTGGGTGGTGGAGAGCGGCTTGCCATAGACAATGTCCGCAGGATTCGCCCACGTAATCACCGGCGTTCCCTTGCCCACCGTCAAGGCCTGCGGAACCGTGGGTGCTGCATTCCAGCTGGCATTGCCGGACTGTTGGGCCGTGATAGTACTCGCGCCGACACCTGTGATATGGATTTTCCCGGAGACGATTGTTGCCACATTCAAATTCGAACTGGTATAGGTGACAGTCAATCCCGATGACGCGGTCGCGCCCGGTGCGAAATTCGCATTGCCATAAACCTTGCCCGGCAAGGCATTGAAGGTGATAGTCTGATCGCCTTTATCCACCGCAAGAAGTGTTCCAGTACAGAAACATATTCCCAACGCCATTACCATCATTCCAGCCAAAAGTTTTTTCATTCTTAGAATCCTTTCTTTTAAAAAACATATGATTATTTTGTTTAAATGTGATATCCAATCTACAAGTATATCTGAAAGCAGGGAGAATAGATAGCAAATAGACAAGAACCGGCCCATCTTAATTTTCATCCCCCTCCATTACCTCTTAATCTTCTGGATGTTGGCGCTTGTTTGAAACTTGGCGGCCTGGAACTTGGATTTTATTGCGCCTCGTAATTCCCATCGTCAATGACAGGTCCGCAAATGAAAATCCCTGGAATCATCACATATTCTTTACGAAAACACCGCAATGATTCGATCACTTCCACCTTATCATCAACATCTTCCTCCATAGCATGGACCCATCTCGTGTCTCATAAGGCTCCTCGAGACATTATGCGCTCGTAACAATGGTCTTGATGTAGAGTTGTCCGTCCCGGACAAGATATTAGACTCTTCGCCGAGACCCCAGTCATCCGACGGGGCGTACGGCGAACCCTACATAATGAATGATCTGGAAAATGCCTCAAAGAGTATGCCCCGAATGCCGTCAGCTTTAGCGTGGGCTGTTTGACGCCTCGGCTTATTGACATTGGGCGACACATAAATCCACCTGGAATCTTTCCATATGCTCTCCAGACACGCAGCAAAGGTTAGAGCACTTATTCTTTATCATCAATAACTTCCCCAGCATGGCACTTTATTCCCGCAGCAATGGTTAGGGCACTTCTACTTTATAATCAACATCTTCCCCGGCAAGGCACGTTATTACCTGTTTTTGTCCTGCCTTACTTGATTTACGCTCGACCTTCGGCTATCTTTCACCAATATGGAAATCAAGATTTCCGCCAATAAAGGTCTGTTAGGAAAATGAACAAACTTTCTCGGATAACTTTTGATCCTGCCGTGATGGGAGGGAAACCATGCATAAGAGGCATGAGGGTGACTGTTGGAATGATTGTAGGGCTTGTTGCTTCCGGGCATAATCCTGACAAGATACTGAAACTATATCCTTATCTTGAAAAAAAGGATATCGAAGAAGCTCTTCTATATGCCGCATGGAGAGTGGAAGAAATTGAAATGCCTCTTGCCACAGCATGAACATACTAATCGACATGAACTTATCCCCGGAATGGGTTCGGATTTTCAGGAATCATGGTATTGAAGCAGAACACTGGTCATCAGTGGGCAGGCCTGATGCATCTGACCATGAAATTTTGAATTGGGCGAAGGAAAATAAATTCGTAGTTTTCACTCATGATCTTGATTTTGGAGTCATTCTCGCTGCAACAGGATTTGAAAGTCCGAGCGTAATACAGCTTAGATATCAGAATATTGTTCCCGATGAAAACAATTCCTGCATCATTCAGGCAATAAAGCAATATCATAAGGAACTTGAAGCCGGAGTATTGCTGACCGTGAATGAAAACAAGTCAAGAGTTCGAATACTTCCATTGAGGTAATCTCAAAACTGATGCTTGAGTTTTAAAATTACCTCATGTGCTTAAAGGCTCCAAAAGTCCCCGCAGGGAGGAGGCACATAAATCCACCTGAAATCTTCCCGTATGCTTTCCAGATCCACAGCAACGGTTAGAGCACTTATTCTTTATCATCAACGACTTCCCCAGCATGGCACGTTATTCCTCTGGTATCATCTCTACGTCTCCCGAACCAAATCCCAGTGAGCCACCCAACGCGGGAGACTGAAACTCATCTTTATCTGATACCTTTGCAGCATTTTCTTGGAATAAATTGCAGAAAAGCTCAACATGATTCACCGCGCGATGCATGTGGTTATTCTGAACCTTCTGCGCGAAAGGACTGAGCTTCGGCGGCGGAAGTCCCTCTCCCCGATGTTCGAGCGTTTCCTCGTACTCATGCAGTTTCGCGTGAACCACATAGGAACGCAGTTCGCGCAGAAACATAATCGTCTGGAACTCTGGCAGAGTGTGAACATCTGCAATGTGAACAGCATGCGCCAGTAGTTTGATCTTCCCTTTGATGCCTTGATATGGATCGCGGGAAAAGAACTCCTTCTCACACCTCCATTCGTCTGGGCAAAGGATTACGCCTATGAAATTCAGATAACCTTCGAAGGCGAAGTATGCCATCAGCATTGTCGTGAGATTGAAGTATATATGCTCGGCTCCTCCTTGGTCAGCAATGGCCTTCTGTTTGAGACACGCGACCCACAGAATCTCATGTGTATATTGGGTCTGCTTGTTGTGGATGCGCATAATTGCCATATCTTCTCCCTCCCATCCTATTTTTATGTTGTTCGCAAACTCGCTAAAGTTATCTCCGAGAATATATTGTTCAAGCCGCTGACGAGTATGAGAAGAGCTTACGGCTTCAAGCAGTGAGCCATGCCAGTCAGGTGAGGTGCTTGCTTGGAACTCTGTATGATTCCCGTATTGAACCTATCTACGGTGACACGTCCCCGCGCCATTGGATCATGTATTGTGTTTTCGGTGGCTGAGTATCTGAGACATCCTCGTATACAATGAACGACATTCTCTCCAGGGGCAGCTTGAAAACCGGCCGGAGGTTCTGCCTCCGCATCTCCTGTACGATCAGATTACGGGCGGCCTCATTCGGACTCCCAGTTGTGCCCAAACCGTTTTGGTAATTGCCGAAGTCATCCATGGTGATTCTCCTTTTACTATTATGATGGACGGATATTGTTATGAATTCTTCTTGAATTTTTGAAGGAGTATTTGAATGAATCCATTAAGGTTAATTCCAATGCCAAAGACGTTAGGCTTGAGTTCAAGGCACTGGTTCGCGGAATCAATTTTCCACTCCCAGCATGGCTCGGAATTCCATTTCGATGTTGTCGGAGAGTTCTTGTGCTTCAGTGTTGAATGTGTTTCTTGCCTTCTCCCATATCTCCCGTCTCTCCTTTTTGAGATCCGGGACAAACTGGTACTCGATGTCTTTCGGATCAACCGGGTAAGATGTGATGTCAATGTGGAGTTCTCCAAGTTTCTGGGCGAGGGTATCCATCTGTTTACACAATTGTTTTGGAAAGTAGATTCGGTTATTTAGTAAAGCAGACATTCTTGTCTGTGAGTTCAAATTTCATTTTCAATCGCATACCAGCCTTCGCTAAGAGCTGTGGTTGCTTCTGCGTTTGTGAAATAGGGATACCCCTACTAAAGGATCCTTTGAATTGCATAGGATTTCCTGCTAGGGTATGCAAGGACATGACACATACTAATAGTTTCGAAATAGAATGGAGTTTCAAGATAACGGAGGGCGGGTTTTCTTACCCGCCATAGAAAGAGTGCCGCGGGTTGGAAAATGAGCCTGCGAATTAGGGCAGCCCACCGGGATGGCAGCGAAGCGTCAAACCCGCGCTCCGTTGAAGAGGAAAAGCATCGAGACTATTATGAGACGACTAGTAAACAAGAACACAAGGAGCATACCATGAAAAAACTTCTCCACATCATTGCCACGCCACGAGGTGATGAATCCAGCACTCTGAAGGTATCCGGCACGTTTCTCGAAGTTTTCAGGAAAAAGCATGCTGACTGGGTTGTCGAGGAGCTGGACCTAACGAAGGAAAACCTTCCCGACCTGACCGTGAAGAGGGTCGACGGCAAATACGTGCTTCTCAGTGGAAAGGACTTGTACGGCGACATGAAGGTGTCATGGCAGGATATCATCTACCAGATTGACCGGTTCATTTCTGCCGACGCATATCTCATCAGCACGCCAATGTGGAATTTCAGCATCCCCTACACCTTGAAGCATTACATAGATGTCATCGTACAGCCGAAATATCTCTTCAGATACACCGACAAGGGAGTTGAAGGCCTGGTAAAGAACAAAAAGATGGTCGTGATTTCCAGCCGTGGAGGCGATTACAGCTCGGACGACGGGCGCAAGTCGGATTTCCAGGAGCCGTATCTGCGCTTTGTGTTCGGGTTTGTCGGCATCAGCGACATCACCTTCATAAATGCCCAGCCGATGAACATGGGTGAGGAACTCCAGAAAAAGAGCATAAGGGAATCCCAGGAAAAGGCGGAATCCATAGCCGCACAAATCTGAAGGAAATGGATCCCATGCCGCGCGACATTCCAATCGGGAACGGAAATATCCTTATAGCCTTTGACAGAAGTTATCTTCTGCGGGAGTTCTGTTTCCCGCATGTCGGGGACGAAAACCATACTATCTGAAGAAGATTGCCGTGGAGAATTTATCCGACAATCCTCTGGAGCTCCGGATTTTCATAGGACAGGATTTCAGGATAAGCGGCAACAAGATCGGGGTTACTGCGGCGTTCCGTCCGGAAAACAACTGCCTTGTCCATTACAAGGGCGAGCGGTATTTCCTGGTCAACATCTTTGCAAACAAGAAATACGGGATAGACCATTTCGCGACTGGAAACAAGGAGGTGCCAGGACAGGAAAGCACACGGAAGGATGCCGAGGACGGAGAGCTCGGTGGAAATCTTATCGCCCAGGGGGCTGTCGACTCGGTTACGGGAATTCATCTTCAGGTGGAAGCCCATGAAAAGGAAGTCTGCTATTACTGGATCTGCGTGGGAAAGAACTGGAAGGAAGTCTGCCAGCTTGATGAGATCATCCGCAAAAGGAGGCCCGGGAATATATTAAGGAGGACCGTCGATTACTGGAAGCTATGGGCCGACAAGGAAACGCTGGACATTGATCTTCTTCCTGCGAAGATCGCAAATCTCTACAAGCGGAGCCATGCAACCTTTGTCGCCGCCGTGCAGGAATATCTTAGCAGGCTGATTGAGATTGAAAAATGCCCCGCTTGCGGAAATTCCAGGATCTCCAAGAGGAAGTTGCGGGGCTGATGGCAGTTCAGGTGGTAATTTCCACGCTGGCGTGGAAATTACAGCTTGAAGAACTTCTTCTTCTGCTTGTTCTTGTCGAGTTCTCCGGCGAGGTTCTTCATGATTGGAATCGCCCTGGTCTTGGTGCTGACGGCTTCCTTGTCCCTCACCATCTCCTTCTGGGCGCTCGAAACGACTTTTTCCTTCTCTTCCTTGGCCTTGTAGAGATTTATGGTCGTGAGGATTTCAGTGAACTTGGGGCGCTGCACGGGATGATATGAAAGCATGTCCATTACAAGCGAGCTTATCTCCTCCGGCACGTCCTCGCGGTAGTTCAAAGGGGCAACAGGAGCGATGTAGTCAACCGTCTCGGCAGTCAATACCGATGGTTTTTCCGTGCTGAATACCTGCGCCTTGTCCGAGGCCTTCTTCTTCTTTATCCTGGAATAGACGGTTTCCACTTCACTTTTGCCTGAGAAAGGGAATTTCCCGGTCAGCATGTAATAGAATAGGACGCCGAAGCTGAAGATGTCTCCGCGCTTGTCCTCGACACGGCTTTCCGCCTTTTCAGGACTTATGAAATACGGCGAGACAGAAAGTGCGATCTCCTCCTTGTTCTGGAGGAACGTGTATACGAATCTTGAAATGAAGAAGTTCTTGGCCCTTACATTTCCCCTGGCATCGATGTGGATGTTGTCGGGGCACAGATCATGATGTACGAATTCCTTGTGGTGCGCCACGGCCAGGCCCAGCGCAGTGGCCTGCATGACGTCGACAACCTTGTCTACATCCAGGAGACCCTGGGTTTCAGGGGAATAGTCTGAAAGGGCATACCCGTCCATCTTGGGTTCGGTCACGAAAAAATTCCCGTTAATCTCTCCGAAATTCAATATGGGGCAGATGTTCGGATGTTTCAAAGTGGAAAGGGCAAGCGAATCCTCCTTGGCGATGTTCACGAAGTTCCTGTATTCAGGATGATCCTTTTCAAGGATATAGATTATCGAATTGAGGTTCTGCCCCTGGTCAAAGCCCTCATATATCTTGAAAATGCCCTTCTCTCCGACAAACTTTTCAAGCTTGAGGTAGTCCATAACAAGGGGAATAGACAGAGTCGTCCCGCAGTCTGAACACTCGCAGAGTGTAAAAGGATCTATGCCTGTTGTGTCCATGACGCCGCCACAACCGCGGCAGATAAGCTGAGCCATCTTCCCTTCCCCTTCAAAAAATATACCTTAGTAAATCCCCATAATCAAAGAAGATAATCCATAATATACTATATGGTGGAATTTTCTACAAGCAAAGATTAAGGGAACATTTAAAGTTGCTGCTCTCCGCCCGTCATCCTGCATGTTTCCTTATACTTGCAGCCTTGCGCATAATCTTCGTTATCAATGCCTTGTCCCTTAGCATCTTCCCACCGGAGGCTCCACCATATATTTTCCAGAAATACATCATGTCAGTCCTGCTGGCAAACTTTCCGGATGAAAAAAGAAGCTGGGCAAGATCCTTCACCCTCCACCTGTCGGAGAAGTCCTCCTTGAAGACAACCCTCTGCAGATCTATAAGGTAGATCTTGTCATCTTCATTCTCCCTGACAAACATATGTACCAGATAGAAGTCCTGGTGGGCCATTCCGGCAGAATGCATGCCTGCGGCAAGTTCTGCGATTTTCCCTATAAGCCTTCTCCGGCGGATCCTGTCCTTCCCGGAGAATTCCGCAAAAAGCGACGACGCCCTCCTATAACCAGCGATACCTAAAATGAGGATGCAGGAATCGCCATCCTTGGACGCGCAGGCGATCGGCAGCATAGTTGGAAGATTGTTCCGGTGGAACTCAACGACAGCATTCCATTCGTTCAGCGCTCCTGGATACCGGTTCGGCCTGAATGACAGGATATTCTTGATCTTTTCCTTCAAAGGCTCTGGCCTGTATCTCTTGATATAAGCCTCCAGTGGGGCGGAACCAGGGGATTTGAGGAAGATGCGTTCAGTCCCGCGCTGTTTCACGACCTTCTTCACGGGTTCGCTGGGGATATTCCAGATTTTATCGAACGAGCTTATGCCGTTCAAGGCAAGCAGCCCTGAAAACTCCTCGTTGACCAGGAGCTTCCCGTCGTCCTTCTGCAATACTTTTATCCTCATTTGAAATTTAACCGGTTAAAACATCTCCAGATATTCCTTCAAGGCGACAGCCCGTAAATATTCACTGAAGGATGGGATTCAGTGAACGACATAGTTTACTGAATGCGTACATATATTGCAAATTCCAAGCTCCAAGTTCCAAACAATTTAATTTTTCACGCAGGGAAAAATTACTGGATTTAAAATTAAAGAGGATTATATTAGACCCATGGGTAAAAAGTATTTAATTCTGAGGACATTCTGCCTTGTGCTGCTGCTTGCAGGGATTTCCCTTGCAGTTTTCTCCGCCGACTACCATAACCGCGTGGTGAAGGAGATCGACCATTCAGCGCCTGCCTATATCAAGCGCACCGGCGCGCAGTGGGAGAAGCAGGGACGCATTGTCGGGGAAATGGCGTATCCTCCAAAAGCATTCACTATCGACATATGCCCACGCGGCATCAAGGATAAACCTTTAAAAACGATTTCGCCTAATGTCAATCTCACCGTCTACGATACCGGCTGGTTGAGCGCAGGCACATATGACCTTGTCATAAAATCCGAAGGCTATGTGGATCACGTTGTGGCAGGAGTCAAAATAACCCCGTACAGCGATTGCGTGATAAACATTGTCTTCGGACAGATAGAATATAAAAGGTAGCATTTCCCCGCTCCTATTATTCAACATTATTTCTTCCTAAATTGCATTGACACCTACTCTTTTAAATGTAAATTCCATCTTTTATACTTTTTTTTCATTGCATTCCAGTTCAATATAATTAATAAGGAATAACAACCATGGCTGAAGAACTTCAAAGCTTATTGGAAAAGATCAACGAAGAAGGTATCAAGAAGGCCGAAGAGGCTAAAAATAAAATCATCTGCGATGCAAAAGCTGAAGCAGAAAAGATAATCAGCGACGCCACTGCGAAAGCCCATGATATCCTGAAGAGCGCCCAGGACGCTTCCGAGACCGCGAAGTCGAGGGGCGAAGCCGCAGTGCGCCAGGCCGTCAGGGACATCTCCATCGCTCTCCAGCAGGAACTCCTGAACAGGCTCAGGAGCGTCGTCAAGGAATCCACCAGCGAAGCCATGACTCCTGAGCTCATGGGCAAGATCATCCTCGAAATGGCCAGGAACTACACGTCGAAATCTCCGACCGCCGAAGCCGACATCGAAATCGTGCTTTCACAGAAGGACAGGGATTCCATGGAGCAGCTCCTGAAGAGCAGCCTCGTCAGCAGCCTCCGGAAAAAACCGGAGATCACGCTAGGACAGAATTTCGCGTCTGGTTTCAAGATATCATTCAAGGGAAGCGACGTCTTCTTTGATTTCAGCGATGAGGCGATATCCGAGATCATCTGCGCGTATGTCGGGCCAAGGCTTGCAGCCGTAATCAATTCAGAAAACAAAAAATGACATTAGCGTATTATTACATATTAAGTTCAATGCCGATGCTCAAGAAAGGGGCGCTCCCTCCATTGACCTCGGAGGCTTTCCTGAAGGCCTGCTCCGAGATGCTTCCTGCAAAGGCCGTATCCATGCTTTCCGAGATCGATCTTGTCCCCGCGGCCCCCGAAGATAAAAAAACCTTCGGCCGTTTCTCCTCCGTCCATAAATGGTATGAGTGGGAAACCGGCACAAGGAACAGGCTGGCGAAATTCAGGGCAGTGCATCTCAACCGCGAAAACCGGAATTCCGAGACAAACCATGCCGATATCGACAAATATCTGGAGGAAATAATGTCCATAGCCAATCCAGTCGACAGGGAGAAAATGCTTGATTCGCTCAGATGGAAGTTCCTCGACGAACTTGAATTTGGACACAACTTCGACTTCTATGTCCTGTGCATCTACAGGATCAAGCTCATGCTTCTTGAAAAATGGATTGGAAAAGAACAGCAGAAAGGTTATGAGAACCTTGATGCCATTATAAATAATCTGGAAAAATCCGAGGTTTCTATTTCCGGATAAATTTTTAGCTAGGAGACTGCTTTAACATGTCTGAAAAAAACATTGGTTCAATTGTAGGCGTCAACGGAAATATGCTGACCGTGAAGTACAACACTTCCGTTACGCAGAATGAAGTCGCATATGCCATAATGGGCGATATCCGGCTCAAATCGGAGGTTATACGTGTCCGCGGACAGCTCGCGGACCTTCAGGTCTATGAGGACACACGCGGACTGAAGGTCGGGGACGCCGTTGAATTCACAAACGAGCTGCTGAGCATCGAGCTCGGACCAGGACTCCTTGCGCAGGTCTACGACGGACTTCAGAACCCCCTTAACAAGCTTGCCGAGAAATCAGGGTTCTTCCTGACGCGCGGACTCTACATGGAAGCGCTCGACTATGAAAGGCAATGGCCATTCACTCCCACCGCCAAGATCGGCGACAAGCTTGGCGCCGGCGACAAGGTTGGCAGCGTTCCGGAAGGAATCTTCGAGCATCTCATCATGCTGCCATTCGGATTGAAGGGCAAATGGGAGGTTATGGAAATGACTCCTGCAGGCAGCTACAACATCACATTCCCTGTCGCAAAGATCAAGAACGAACTCGGCGAGATGAAGACAGTCACGATGGTACAGAAATGGCCTGTCAAAATACCGATCACAGCATATAAGGAAAAGCTCATCCCTGAAAAACCGCTCATCACGCAGCAGAGGATCATCGACACGTTCTTCCCGGTATCCAAAGGCGGAACCTTCTGTACCCCTGGTCCATTCGGCGCAGGAAAGACAGTCCTCCAGCATGCGCTGAGCCGTTATGCCGAAGCCGACGTGGTCGTTGTCGCCGCATGCGGCGAACGCGCCGGTGAAGTCGTCGAAGTGCTCCGTGAATTCCCGCATCTCGAGGATCCGAAGACCGGACGCACGCTGATGGAGCGTTCAGTGATCATCTGCAATACCAGCTCAATGCCTGTTGCAGCACGTGAAGCTTCGGTCTATACCGCCATAACAATAACTGAATATTACAGGCAGATGGGTCTCGACTGCGTGCTCCTGGCCGATTCGACATCACGCTGGGCGCAGGCCCTCCGCGAAATGTCCGGACGTCTCGAGGAAATTCCCGGCGAGGAAGCGTTCCCCGCATATCTCGAATCACTCATTGCAGGTTTCTATGAAAGAGCCGGTCTCGTCAAGCTGAACAATGGAAAGACAGGTTCCGTAACTATCGGCGGCGCCGTTAGTCCCGCCGGCGGTAACTTCGAAGAACCCGTCACCCAGGCGACCCTGAAAGTCGTCGGCGCCTTCCTCGGACTGTCCCGCGACCGCGCAAACGCCAGAAGGTTCCCTGCGATCCATCCTCTCGACAGCTGGAGCCACTATACACGCATCGTCGACGAGGAGAAGGTCGACTTCGCCCGTGAAATCCTCAGGAGGGGGAATGAAGTCAACCAGATGATGAAGGTCATCGGCGAAGAAGGAACGCATATCGACGATTTCCAGATCTACATGAAGAGCGAATTCCTCGACGCGGTCTACCTCCAGCAGAACACCTTCGACAAGGTGGACGGTGCAACCAGCGAGGAAAGGCAGAAACATGTGTTCGCCAAGGTAATAGTCGTACTTAAAAGCAAATTTCCATTTAACCATAAGGACGAGGCCCGTCATCTCTTCAATGAACTGAGGCAGATGTTCATTGATTGGAACTATACGGCCTGGGACTCGAACGGCTTCAGGGAAATCGAAGGTTCAATCGACAGCAAAGTGAAGGAGCGTAGCAAACATGCGTAAGGTATATCACAAGATAATTCAGATCGCCGGAAATGTGATCACGGTGGAAGCTGACAATATCATCTACGGTGAACTCGCCGAAGTGACTAGCAGGAGGGGCACGTCCCTCGCACAGGTCATCAGGCTCCAGGGGGAGAAAGTTTTCCTGCAGGTTTTCGCGGGAAGCCGCGGTGTTTCAACCGGTGATGAAGTGCGTTTCCTCGGCAAGCCCATGCAGGTTTCATCCTCCGAGGATCTTCTCGGCCGGGTATTCACCGGCGCAGGCGATCCGAAGGATGGACGTCCTCCAATCAAGGACAAGCTGATCGAGATCGGCGGACCTTCCGTAAATCCCGCAAAGCGAATCATTCCGCGCAGGATGATCCGTACCGGGATTCCAATGATCGACATTTTCAATTCGCTCGTAGAATCCCAGAAGCTGCCGATCTTCTCGGTCGCCGGCGAACCCTATAACAAGCTCCTCGCCAGGATCGCGATGCAGGCCGAAGTCGACGTGATCATCCTCGGAGGAATGGGATTGAAGAACGACGATTACCTTTTCTTCAGGAACACCCTTGATGAACAGGGCTCCCTCTCACGCTCGATAATCTTCGTGCATACCGCATCGGACCCGGTCGTCGAATGCCTGCTTGTCCCGGACATGGCGCTTGCAGTGGCGGAAAGCTATGCCCTGAACCACAAGAGGGTACTGGTACTCCTTTCAGACATGACAAACTTCGCCGACGCCATGAAGGAAATCGCCATCACCATGGAGCAGATCCCTTCAAACCGAGGCTATCCCGGAGACCTTTACAGTCAGCTCGCTTCCCGTTATGAAAAGGCCGTTGACTTCGAAGGCGCCGGCTCTATCACCATCCTCGCCGTGACGACAATGCCAGGCGATGACGTGACCCACCCTATCCCCGACAATACAGGATATATAACTGAAGGCCAGTTCTATCTCCGCAGGGGAAGGATCGAACCGTTCGGATCCCTGAGCCGACTCAAACAGCTCGTCAACGACAAGACCAGGAAGGACCATCGGGTCATCATGGACACGATGATCCGCCTATATGCCGATTTCCGCGAAACACGCGAAAAGCAGTCCATGGGATTCAAGATGAGCTCATGGGACGAGAAACTTCTAAAATACGGACTACTGTTCGAGAAACGGATGATGGACCTGTCGGTGAACATTCCGCTTGAGGAAGGCCTGGATCTCGGCTGGAAAACACTGGCTGAATGTTTTGACAAATCGGAAACCGGTATTAAATCGGACATTATCAAGGAATTCTGGCCGGAAAAACAGTAGGGAGAAGTTCTAGAGTTTCGGAAGTTGGGGAAAGAAGGCACAGAGACACAAAGTGTAATAATTGAGAAGGTAGAATTTAGAAAGTAGAAAACAGGGGAAGATTGCTGACGACTGTAGACCGACGACCATTTCCAGACTTAAAACCTAAAACTTGAAACTTAAAACTAAGTAAGCTATGGCAAAGATAAAACTTACAAAAAGCGAATTGAAGTCGCAGCGGGATGCCCTGAAACAGTTCTCGCGCTATCTGCCCACGCTGCAGCTGAAGAAAATCCAGCTCCAGATGGAAATGCGCAAATGCCAGCAGAAACTCGACGAGATCGAGGAGCGCCAGAGGACATACCATGAGGAGATTTCCGCGTGGGTATTCCTGTTCGATGAGAAAAATACCGTTGAGAAGCTGAGCTCGTTCGTCAAGCCGGAACATATAATAACCGACACGCAGAACATTGCCGGCGTTGAAGTGCCTGTATTCAAGTCCGTCCGTTTCGCCGTCGCCGAATACGATCTTTTCACCGAACCCCTCTGGATCGACAGCGCCATAGATGCGATCAAGAAGCTTTTCAGCATGAAGGCCGAGGGGCTCATCATCAGGAAGCAGCATGAACTCATCGGAAATGAGCTGAGGGTGACGACGCAGAGGGTGAACCTGTTCGAGAAAGTCAAGATTCCGGAATGCAAGGAAAATATCAGGGTCATACAGATCTACATGGGTGACCAGCAGACCGCAGCAGTAGGGCGTTCAAAGATCGCAAAAAGAAAAATGCAGGAGACCGCGGCATGATAGTGAAAATGAAAAAAGTTTCCCTCATCTGCCTTTCCTCTGGGAAGGTCAATGCCCTGGAGGAACTCAGGAATCTTGGCGCAATGCATGTCGAACTTGGAGAAAAGACCTCATCCCCCGACTATGCCGTATCCGAACAGGAACTTCTGAAAACCAAGAAGGCCATAAACTTCCTCATTGGTAAAAAGGGCAAGGCCGATCCTGCCTTGGCCTCATTGACCGGAACTGAACTTGTCAAAAAGGCGAATACCTGCATTGAGAATGAAATCGCAATGGAGAAAAAGCTCGACAGCCTGTTAAAAGACAGGGAGAAGATCCAGAACTGGGGCGAATTTTCCGCCGATTTGATCGCCGAACTCAGGGAGAACAACATATTCGTGTATCTCTGCGCAGGAAACAAAAACACGCTGCATCTCCTTCCTTCGGATGTATCATATAAGATAGTCCACCAGGAAAAAGGCAAAATCTACTTTGCCGTAATTTCGGGCCATGAGCTTGATACTTCCTCCATTCCAGTCACGAATGTCCCAATGGAAAGGAGCCTCAGGGAGACCGAAAACCAGATAGACGAGGCCGGGACCGCCTTGCAGTACACCAGGGACACATTGAAATCCCTGACCTGCGAAATGGAAAAGTTCAACAGGCATCTCCTGTCCGTGCAGGAGACCATCGAGTTCATTACAAACCATGACGGGATGGTATCAACAGGAGAGATTTCCTACCTTACCGGATATGTACCGGTCGACCATGTTGAGAACCTCAGGACCGCCGCTAAAAAGCATGGATGGGGGCTTCTGCTTTCAGACCCGACAGTTGACGACAAGACTCCGACTCTCCTGAAAGTCCCGAAGATCTTCCAGATGTCCAAGCCCATATTTGATTTCATCGGCATTTCCCCGAGCTACCATGAGATCGACATAAGCATATGCTTCCTGATATTCTTTTCCCTCTTCTTCGGAATCCTGGTCGGAGACGCGGGTTATGCAATGCTGATGATAATCGCGACCCTAATCGCAAAATTCATGCTCAAGGGTGAAAAGGCGAAACAAACGACAAACCTGTTCCTGTTCCTAGGCTCCTCCTGCCTGATATGGGGAATGCTTATCGGCTCCTTCTTTGGAATAGAATCCCACTCCCTCCCTCGTTTCCTCAGAGGGTTCGAATGGTTCAAGAACCAGGAGAATGTCAGGTATGTATGCTTCTTCATCGCCGCGATACATCTTTCCATAGCGCATTTATGGATCGCATGCATCAAGCGGAAAAAGATAACTACCGTCCTCGGCCAGTCAGGCTGGGTGTCATTCATCTGGGCCAACTTCTTCCTGGCTAGCTCCCTAGTAGCAGGCAGGGAATTCCCATCTTTCGCGATTTACCTTTATGTTGCCGGTTTCGTCCTGATACTAATCGGAATGCACTGGCATGATATCGGAGAAGTATGCGAATTCCCGTTCGCGCTAGTTGGAAGCTTTACGGATCTCCTCTCATATATACGTCTCTTTGCAGTCGGACTCGCAGGATTATACGTGGGTGAGAACTTCAACAAGATCGCGCATGACGGGCTTCTCGGCGTACCTAGCGTCGATATCGTGCTCGGAGTATTCATCATATTCATCGGACACGGCATAAACATCCTTCTGGGCGCACTCGCAGTCCTTGTGCACGGCATAAGGCTCAACACTCTTGAATTCTCAGGACATATCGGGCTTCGCTGGTCCGGTTTCCTTTATAAACCATTTAAAAAAACTAACATAGGAGAAATTGTAAATGACAGAACAAACGATGATTGAAATCGGACAGGCAGGAGCTTTCATGTCTGTTTTTTTAGCCTCAATCGGATCAACCCTGGGAACCGGAGTCGCCGGAGTCGCGGCCGTTGGAGCCTGGAAGAAGTGCTATTCCCAGGAAAAACCCGCACCGTTCCAGCTGGCAATCTTCGCAGGAGCGCCCCTTTCACAGGTAATTTACGCGCTCATAATGATGATTCTGATTAACAATAAAATCCAGATGGCCAACGGATTCCAGAACTGGCATATCTGCTTGGCGCTTGGGATACTGACCGGAGTTGGACTTGGCTTTTCATCCTGGTTCATGGGCGTGGCCTCTGCAAAGTGCTGCGACTCATTCGCAGAAACCAACAAGGGATTCACCAACAACCTCATGATAATCGGTATCATGGAAACTATCGCCCTGTTCATAATGGTTTTCGCAATCATCCTTCTCAACACGGTAAAAATTCCCGGAGTTGTCCAAGCAGTTGAAGCAGTTGCAAAATAATTCCTTGTCTGTATAATAGATCATATAATTAATTGACAAGGAAAAGGGCTATGGAACAAGAAACCATGGTTGCGCTTGGAAAAGCGGGGGCCTATTGCGCCATAGCATTTTCCGCAGTAGGCTCGAGCATAGGGACAGGAATAGCTGGGACCTCCGCGCTTGGCGCTTGGAAAAAATGCTATGTCTACGGTAAGCCCCCTCCCTTTCAGCTTGCCGTATTCACAAGCGCCCCGATGTCCCAGACCATTTATGGAATGATTCTTATGACACTTATATCAGATAAGATTCAGGCGGGTGCCGTCATGTACTGGCCTCTCTACCTGGCAATAGGGATTGCCGGAGGAATCGCCATGGGTACGTCAGCCTGGTTCCAGGGTGCCGCAGGCGCAGGCGCTTGTGATTCATACGCTGAAACCAATAAGGGGTTCACCAATAACCTTTTGATTCTTGGGATCATTGAAACTGTCGCTCTTTTCGCGATGGTTTTCGCCATCGTACTGCTAAACACGATAAAAACATAGAGTTATCTATTATGCCAATTTACGAATACATATGTGCAAAATGCGGGAACGAGTTTGAAAGGCTGGTAAAAAATTCGTCTGAAAAGGTCGGATGCCCTGAATGTTCAAGCTCCAAGATCGAGAAGAAACTTTCCGTCTTCTCAGCCTCAGTTTCCGCTGATTCATCAGGCTCCCCATGCGGCATGATCGAATCCTGCCCTTCAGCGAAAAAATCATGCTGCTCCGGAGGGACCTGCGGTGCGCATAAATAAAAAATCGGATGATTTTTTATAAAATGACTAAAAAAGAACTTCTTCCAATTCTAGCAGAACTGGGTGTGACTCCGGGGAAACATTTCGGCCAGAATTTCATGATCGACGAGAACCTCCTCGACTTCATCTGCAGGAAGGCCGCTCCTGCGCAGGGTGAGAC
>JBAQUG010000272.1:0-3943 GCA_049297395.1 Victivallales bacterium
GGGTTATACCGTCAGCCCCATTCATATGATCGATTGCCACGTCCATTCCGATCCTCTGTCCCTCAACAGGAGAAAATGATTTTGAAACAAGCGACCATGGGATGGCGGCTTCAATACAGTATCCGGAATCGCCGGCACTGCTTCCTATGGTTATTTTGGGTTCGGCAAGAGTCGCGACAACTCCTACCTCATCCCCCATCCGCCTCCTTTCCACCCTGCCGCCGAATGGACGATCATCCTTGACCCCGAATGGGCACAGGAAGATTTGCGTGGAATCATCGTTGTACATTTCGGATTTCTGGTTCTTCGGATCGAGGAAGACCTCGATGCAGTCATTTGCCCAGAATTTCTCCAGTGATTCCGGATGCTGCGGCTTGAATTTGCCAGCCACCTGGACGGCGACATACACATTTTCCTTGTCCCATCCCAGCCAAGTCTTCGTGCTTACTCCGTCCTGTTCAAAAGCAACTGACGGCTTCTGCATCCATTCAGAAAGCTCTCCGTCCAGCACAACTGGAAAATTCATCTTTCCAGCCAGCCGCAGCGGATACAGGTTGACTGGTACGGCATGCGTCTTCCGCATTGTATTTGAAGAGGTGATATTCAGTTCGATACTGGCTTCCATCATCTGCTCGGTTGATTTCAACGACATCGTTCCGGAAATAGTCCTGCTCGAACCGGGGGGGAGCGATATCTTTTGAACCATGTCAATGTCCTGGAACACAACCTTGTCCGGCTTTGTTATCGTCACCGTGTATTCCACCGGCTGTGCGAGACGGTTCCGGATCGTCAAGGCAAGTTTTCCGGTGGAACCTGTAACAAGGCTGCAAGGCGCACTGACAGTTGATGAGATTTCCTTCTCCCACGTTGCGGCATCCGTTTTCCCTGCGCTGTCGGCTATGGCGCTGCCGGGATGTTCCTCATACGCCAGCGAGGCGAACATGAGCTTGTAGTTGGCATCGGCATCGGACAATGACAGTTTGTTTTCCTTCCCTATCAGCGAGCGTGCCACTGGAACGGAGAAGTACCACGTATTCCGGCTGGCAGCCGTCAGCTCCTGTGCCGAATCATCCATGAACAGCGGAATTTTCCGGCCATTGAGATCAACTGTGACTTTTTCAGCGAACAGGATGTCGTCGCTGTGCAGCGCCAGACGCAGGCGGACTGTTTCCGTGCCTTTCGGATCCCTTGTAGCTGGTATTGACAACTCCAGAGTGTCCTTGAAAGCCGTGTTTGCCGTAGGCGAATAAAACTCGGTTTCATCGAGTGTCCTGGAAGGTGCAATGGATTTCCCCTTCAAATCCCATCGTATTGAATAGACGCCGTAGGGCGCAAGTGTGAGCAGCAGGCCGCCTTCCTTGCTTGTCAGCGGTTCTTCCACATGAACCAGAACGCCGTCGGCATAAAATGCGGAACGAAGATGCACATCTGCATTCCCGGGAACCATTCCCACGGGATAGACTGTGATCTTTTTGTCCTGAGGGCTGTCGTTGAAAACACTTACAACCAATTGATTTTTACTGGGGCTGCAGGCAAATGCACGTACCGACGGATCACCCGGCTTCTCTTCATAGATCATCTTCCCCCTGGTGTCGGCAAGAACCCAGTACAGATAGTAGACATCGGCTGGAACCAGTTCCGCTCCCTTTTCAATCATCATTTCGCCTTTGAACAGTGCCTTATCGAAGAATTCAAAGTAATTTATAATGTCAAGCTTATCGGGATTTGCAAGCGCCATGAAGAGCTGCTGTGCCCACCAAATGAACCTCTCTTTTTGTATTTCAGGCGTACGTTCGGGGAAAGCCACCTTGTACTGCATCTCCGTTATGACGGCTCTCGGTCTCGTCTTTCTCAGTGATTCGCCCTGGGCCTGGAGCATTTCCAGCCAGGCAAGATGCATGTAGGCGCCGGGTTCGTAGCAATGGTAGTTGAAATACTGCACGGGATGCCCATCGTCTTTTAAAAACGGCAGAGTCCATGTATCCCAGTCGGAAAACGAGAAAAACGCAGAACTTGCAAGACATGGTCCGATGACGCTGACTTCGGGAGCTTGTTTTTTCATGTGCTGCGAGAAACGGTTGAAGACACGGAGCCAGGTGTCAACCGACTCCTTGGCGGTGGCAAACTGCCCCGCCCACCATGGATAATTGGGTTCATTGAACGGCTGGAGGAATCGGACTTTTACGTCAGGGAAATATTTTCGGAACGACTTCCAGAATGATTCCAACGCAAGATTGGCTTCGGCGGGATGCTGGTCGGCGTATCCATCGAAAGACATGGGATTGCAGAGGATTAGATTGTTTGCAATGCCCCATCTTTTAAATAGCCCAAGCTGATATACTTCCCCTAATCCACCGTAGAGGTCGGTGGGGTCTTTGGCAATTCCTGCGCACATATAAACGAACCGCATATCCGTTGTCTTGGGGAAATCCTGCTGATACCATTTCTCCCACTCCTCCGGTATCTTGTCCGCAGGAACAAATTTCTTGCGGTTAAACTGCTGGGCATACCATGGCGATGTAGGAAGGGGAATGGTGGACAGCCAGGAAACAATAACGCGGCCGCTGTTGAGGTTCAATGCCCGCGCCTCCTGGACGGCTCTTTCACCGGACTTTCCCTGCGACATGCATCCAAAAATATTCTGGACTTCGCCAAAACCGTTCACCCGATACCCATAGTCCGGATATACGTTTATACCCTCAATATCCTGTGCGTCCAGAAGCAAAGGAAGTGAAACCGCTGCGGCAAGACATCCGAAGTATTTCAGGATTGCCTTCATTTTAAGTGGACACATACTGGCAGTTGATCTATCTGCCTTGCTCATTTGGCCTCCTTTTCTGCGATGCCTATGGATATCTTGTCCAATATTGCCTGGCTGTTGATATCAGCTGCATGATTGACAGTCCTCAACCCAAACTTGATGCTGTCCTTCCAGATGTCCGGTGGAAGTTTATGGTAGCCGGAGACATTGCCCTTGTCCGTCTTCAATGGCCTGTCAAAAGAAATACGGTAGGCTTCCGCATTGAGATAAAGATCCATCTCCAATGGGAATATGCCGGGTTCCGCCGTTGTCTTGTAGAGAAGTGTTCCAAATTTGTCCTGGTTTGCCTTGCTGTACAAGGAAAAGCTTGCAGTTTTATTGATGTACTCCACGTATAACCATAGCACATTCGGATTGCTATACGGCTCCATCATAGCCGGTGCGGACTCCGGTGTAAGGAATATCCTCGCGGAACAGGTAAAATCCTCTTTTCCCGTCTTTTCCGAGAAGCCATCCATCTTAATCTTCAGATGCAGAAACTTGTCCTGCTCTTTTGGAAGCTGAAGCTGCTGCTTGAAGATGAGCAGCCCTCCTCGGTATTTTTCTGTTCCGCCAGCCGAAAGCACGGCTTTTCCATCTTTGAGTTCCACGGTTCCGTCATAGTTCCCGGTCTTTTCTGCAAATTCCTCGTTGACAAGATTCTCCTTGTCGGCAAATCCCGCCTGAGCCAAAATACATGAGCACAGTGCGGACAGGAACACAACCGCCAGTTTTAGATTCTTTTTCATTCTTTTCCTCCTTTAATTAATTGATCAAATGATCCAGGTATTGGTTAATGCTGCAATGCGCCGCTTCTATTGTCCCCAGCCCCATAAGACACTGGTTACAGTTGAACCCGTCGTATATACAATAGGTTTGTCAAGAAGCTCGTCGTGGTTCATGAGGGTGACGTGTCCGTCACAGAACAACACGTTGCAGGAGAGGTTGCCGCCGCCATGCCGCATACCCCAGTAGCCATCGAGGTTTCCCCAGTCATAACCTATCTCGCACATGCCAAACGGCCTGGTCAATCTATTCAAGGAACTGTCTATCAGGAGAAGCTTGCCGTCGGGTTTGTGGATTTCGCTCAGTTTGCGATATCCTTTATATGCTCCGCCGTCTCTCCCTCCGACTGCATACATA
>JBAQUG010000273.1:0-6016 GCA_049297395.1 Victivallales bacterium
AAAAACCATTCTTCGCAGTTTTCGTCCCAGTGGCGGCGAATCTTCTGCTGCTTGAACAGAACTATGGAGCTTTCCTGCTTCAATGTTCAGTCTCCCTTCCAGAACGACAGTTTTTCATTTTTCGCCCATTGGATGAAGGCCTCGGCTATGCCGTCTTGCATTTCACCACTTTGTTCTTCAAATCAAAATTCTCAAAAATAAACATATACAGCATGGTGATATTTTACAAGGCAAAAAACGATTGCGGATTCAGTCTCCAGCAAATAGTAAAAAAATGCGGTTGAAGGGTGTTTTGACACGAGTCCTTAAGTTCATCCAGCAACGGCGTCACCTAGACTTATCACCTTCATCCAAGGCAGATTCTGCGGAATTCGCAGGTCTGGCATTTTGAATCGGATTCAGGCCTGGAGAAGCTGATGGAGTTGTTTTCAAATTCGAGCATGTCCAGCGCGCTTTCGTTTATTGTGTCCCTGAGCTCCGAGGTGTTCGCATATGAATACACGGAAAGGCAGCCTGCGTTTGAATCTTCCAGAAAAACAGTCCTGGCATTGATCTTCTCCTCGGGCATCTTGAATTTATCACAGGCATAGAGGACGCCGATACCGGCGATGTGCGGCCAGGCATCCCCTTCAATTCCAGTTTCACAGCAGAAGTTCATGAGGTTCATGCCCTTCTTATCAGAGAAGATTAAATCAGGGGAAAGCCATATCTTCAGGCCATCCAGGAAGAATGCGACAGGATTCTTCTCATCGTTGAACCCGTGATACGGCAGCCTGGAGATCTCCTCAAACACGCCGCTCTGGCTGAAACAGTTGATATTATCAAAGAGCCTGTCCACAGACAAGTTAAAAATATTCTCCGGATCTTCTTTCCCGTAGTAAATCTCCCGGAGGTTCAGCTTCCTGGGGTCGTTCTTCCATTCCGCAGCAACTGCGTCATGCCAGTCGTTCTTGAGTTTCCGCAGAGCTGATTTCTTAAGACTTACAGCATTGAAATCAAAATTGCCGCCCTGTGATTCAATGAAGACATTCCTGACAGTTTCGCGGAAGACCTGGTTCAGCCATGAGTTGACCGAACGGAGATTTTTCAGTGTGTAGACAAGCCTGGCGTTCTCTTCTGAGAACTTGTCCCAGCCTCCCCATGAGGCCGTATATCTCAGATGATAGGCCGTTTTGCAGAAATCAAAGCAGCGGTATCTTGAATAGGACCAGGAAAATTCCCGTCTCAGCTCCATTGCCGCCCCATGGATGATTGGATTGATGGATTGATTCGCCTAGGCGAATCAACGGATGGTTGCGTATCAAAGACAGAAGCATAGGACAAATCTGCAGGATAAATGCAAAATGACTTTTTCAATATTTGTACGCAGGAGGCCATTTTAGTTTTTCTTTGAGTTCAAACCCACTCATCCAATCATCCTCCGGGATGACTCCATCTCAAAGTCCCGAGGGAAGAAGATAGAATTTCCCGGGCTCGACCATGTTCGTCCAGCTTTTCATTCCAGGGACATCTATTCTAATCTTATTGTCCGCAGCCTTGGAACCGAGGAATATATCACCCAGTGAAAAGACCCTCTTATATGTGACCACCTTGTAGTTCCTATCGAGCTTGGCCATGTCGTTGGCCTTGAAGAGCGCGTCCTCGAAAAATCCAAGCTCGTCGACAAGTCCGAGTTCCTTGGCCTTCTTGCCGGAGAATATCCTGCCGTCGCCGATTTCGGTGGTCTTTATCTTTTCCGCCGTAATGTTCTTCGATTTACGGCCTTCGGCGACAATTTCCACGAACTCGTTGTAGACTTCCTGGATGATATCCTGCACCAGTTCCTTCTCTGCTTCAGTCCTTGGTCTCGCACCGTTGAGCATATCCTTCATTTCACCGGACTTGTAGACTTCGGACTGGAGTCCGAGCTTGTTGAATAGCTTCTGGTAATTGGTTGTTTCAATTATAACGCCGATGCTTCCGGTGGTCGTCAGCCTGTGCGCTATGATGTAGTCGCATCCGACGGCGATGTAGTAGCCTCCGCTTGCGGCGACTGATTCCATGCAGGCAATGACTTTCTTGTCCTCGCCCCGGAGCTGCAGGACCTTGTGATGGATCATGTCGGCAGCGGTCACTTCTCCTCCGGGGGTGTCGAGCCTCAGGATGACGGCCTTGACCTTGTCATCCCTCCTCGCCTGTTCGAGTTCCTCACATATCTTCGAGGAATTGGCCACCTGGTAGAAGGTTCCATCGGCGTTCATTATCACCCCTCTGATATCGATCACGACTATCTTGTTCGAGGCGAAATAATTTCCCTCGACAATCTCCTCGGCATACTTGTTCTTCCCATTTTCAAGGTTTGTTATCTCAGGCATTCCAGCAAAGGACGAGGCGATATAGCAGCCGACGGCGAAAACCGCCGTAAAACATCCGATGACCATGATACAGACGAATATGATCATGCACAGCACGAGGCAGCCTTTCCCCTTCTTCCTGGGTTCGGGCTGGGGTGGAACTGCTGGAGGGGGAGGAGGAGCAGTCTGGGTCTGGGTATTCACAGGCTCTGGCTGTCCGATATCTGGATTCTCTGACATGGCGGATCTCCGTATTTATTTGTTTGATCGCTTAATATAGTCTCCCTGTCGGTCAATCACAAATGCAAAACAGTCGTCGGTCGTCAGTTGCCGGCCTTTTGAGTTTTAAGTGTTAGGTTTTAGGTTTTAGGTTTTAAGAAAAATTATAGGAGGATGATCTAAAAGTGGGAATATTTTTAAACTTAAAACTTAACACCTGAAACTTAAAACTGATTTCACATCAGTTCTTCCCGAACCTGTCCTTCCAGTGGCGGAGCTCGGTCACATCCCATCTTGAGAGCATGACTTCGATCAGATCGAACCTGTAGGCGACTGCGGGATGCCCGATTTCCCGGAGATAGTTCATCGCGGCGCGGCGGATCCTTTTCCGCTGTTTTTCCGAAAGTCCTTCCGCAGGCCTGCCCTTGAAACCGGAATGCCTGGTTTTGACCTCGACAAAACAGATCATCGAACCATCTCTTGCAATGATGTCGAGTTCGCCTGAAGCAACTTTGTAGTTTCTTAGAAGAATGTCATATCGTTTGTTTTTCAGGAATGAGGAGGCAATATCCTCACCGCGTCTGCCAAGCCTGAGATGCCCTGCCCTCAGTCTAGCGAAGGGGATCATTCGGAGTCGCCTTTCTTACCGCCGCCTTTACCGCCGCCGGACTTGCCCGACTGTATGAACCCGAAGAAAAGACACAGTACGAGGGAAACAACTGAGAATGTCAGGAATACATTGCTTCCCGTGAAGCACTGATCAAGCCGCTCGGCATAATTGGCAGGTTTCGGCCACTGGTAAATCGTCTGTGTTATGAATTTGGATATGAGCTGGACGAAAGGGAGGGCAATCATCATTCCTGCAAAGACCCATATCGCATAAATCCTGCCTGCCCCCATTGAGGCGACTGCCGTTGAAGGCACCTGCCCGCAAAAGACCGCACCAGCCGCACAGATCATTCCGCCGAGGGCGGATCCCCAGAAAAAGTTGGCTCGGATGTTCAAATGGACTACACCCGCCAGTTTAAGGGCGTAGAAGAGCATGACGCCTACGGCCATGGAGAAGAAAAGGGTCTTGAAAAGCTGGCTGTTCTTCATTGAGAACTGGTCTATGAAGGTTTTACGCCAGGCGAGTTCCGATCGGATTAAGATAAACCCGAGCAGCGCGCCGAAGATGATGGCCGCGATTGTAGCGTATGTTCCTGTCAGAGCCAGAGGCTGCATGCTTATTCCCTTTATTTCACAGTCCTGTATATGAACATTTATAAATTTAACATCGAACTTCCAACTTCGAATGAATTTTGATTTTAAATTCGATGTTCAAAGTTGGATGTTGGACGTTCAACTAGGTTCGCGGGCAAAGCCCGCATTAGTCCTTGCCCTTGCCTTTGCCTTCTTTTTCAGCCTTGCCGCCGGAAGATTTTCCACCGCCGCCCGCCAATACCATATTGTATATGCCCATGAAAATCACGCCCCATATGACGAAGGCTGCAATGAACACCCAGGCGCCTGTTGAAAGCTGCATCGCTGCGCACCACTGTCCCTCGAATGAATCTCCGGACATCTGAAGCCCCACCATCACAAGGAATCCGCCGGCCACCCCCTGGAGGATCGTCAGCCCGAATGAACCAAGGAATCCTTTTTCCTTTATGTCCTCGGGAACCAGCCGGAAGCACCACTCGCCGCCCATGATCGCTGCAATCATCCCTCCTATGAAGATACCGATGAGAAAAGCCGTATGCCAGTTGAAGGTAGGCAGAGTTGTCACGGTCCCGGCTGCTATGGACTTCTTGCAGAACTCGGAAATCATTATATACGAGTCGCTCATTCCAATGGTGGTGTCGAAGAGATAGAGTGCGAGCATGAACAGGAAGGCGATTGCCGTCCCTGAAACATATGCGGACCATTTTCCTGAAAACGATTTAATCATTCAATTAATTCCCAAGTTGATTGAGCTATAAATTAAATTCTTTTCTCAAATATTCTATAGTGAAGCAAAGGTTTCTCCTCTAAAACTTGACATATGCCTATCCTTTCTACGGTCCATACCGCAACCTACTCGCCGTGCCTCCCCTTCAACCTGTAGTGCGCAGGAGATATTCCCGCTATTTTCTTGAACATCCTTGAGAAGTAGTATACGTCGCTGAATCCGACCTCGGCCGCCGTCTCCTTCAAGGTCATTTTTTCCCCGAGCAGGAGAAACTGGGCGCGTTCGATGCGCTTCCGGTTGATGAAGTCAATCGGGCTCTGCCCTATCGCCCCGGAGAAAAGGTGGCAGAAGTAGGCTGACTGCAGAGCAACCACCCTGGCAAGCTCCTCCAGCCGGATTCTGCGGTGCAGGTTTTGTTCAATGAACCTGATGGCCGGAAGGAGGCGCTGGAGCTCCAGTAACATTTCTTCGCCCGGCTTTTCCTTTGAAGCTGCAAAATATGAGAGCATCTCGCGCAGCATGCCGTCGGCCCTGAGCGAATCATCAAGTCTTCTTGAATTGCACAGCCCCATGAGAGTTTCCCAAAAAACGTTCATCCCTGCATTCTCCGGCGGCCTGGCGGTGTACTCCCAGTCCATAAGCGAAAATATTTCCAGGCAGCCGAAAAGCCTGGCACGGAAATGTATCCAGCAGAGATCCATTTCCCCTATCGCACGGTATCGCGCGGGAGTATGCGCCGGAATAGTGAAAAGCCGTCCCGGACACATGTTGAGCACCCCCTTGGAGTGGACTATCTCGCCCCTGCCGCCTTGAATCCAGTAGAGTCTTGAAAAAGGGTCGCTGCAGACGTCCCTGCCCCCGTTCGCCCACTTCTCCCCGCAGATCATGCGCCGGCCGGTGATAAGCTCCGTCTGGAGATTCGGTATGATTAATTGCAGCTCCATAATGCGCACTCCTGATGTTTCTAAAGATAATCCATCAATTTAAAAATAAAATCCATTGTCAGTATTTTTTCACGCAAGTAAATTCAACCAATATAATAAAAGGAGATATTCCATGATTGACAAGCGCTATCTGACTTATATGGGGAAAGGCCCGAAAAAGATTGTCCATTGGGAACACTGGTCATGTCCGGACGCGGAGACATTCCTGAGCGGAATAGACTACTACGACCATCCGAAGCTCTGCAGGGAAAGGATGGCGAAACTCTATCCGCAGCTGGAGCTGGGCATACCGGAAACGGACGAACCCAAGATCCGCCCTGAGAACCAGAAAGACCAGTCTCACGGCCGCTGGGGCGATTCCTTCCGGGACCACTGGCAGCAGGATGAGGCCAGCGGCCGCTTCAAGAGCATTGAGGACATGATGCGTTTCAGCCCCCTGGAACAGGGGGATTTCACGGGATGGCATGTCGTGGTCGACGGGGATTTCAGCTCTGAAGAGGTCATATACCAGCGTTACCGGAAGAACTATCCGGCGGAATGGGGTGACAAGGCGCCCGAGGGGAGTTCGGCATCGGTTGGATTTTACAACA
>JBAQUG010000274.1:0-4072 GCA_049297395.1 Victivallales bacterium
GCCTGAAGTCCTCCACCTTAAGTATCGCCGCCCTGCGGGGGATTGTTGTCTTTTATATAATCCATATCTCCCAAGGCTTACGCCTTTGGGCTACAGGATTGCACCTCCTGCGGAGGCTATATGAAATGAACCGATGGAATGATACGACTGGCCTGCGCGAAATCCGCACAAAGAAAAAACAATACTGCTGAATGGCGCTCCTTTAATTTTCAGCACTCGCAACGAGCGCTGAATGATGAATGTGGATTTTCACAGGTCCGCCCACATTGAAAACTATGCCTCCGTTCGAGCGCCGGTGCCGGATTTCCTTCCCGTCGGCCGTCACTTTTGATTCCTCGGAAAGATCCGGAGCGGTGAAACGGATCGAGACACTCTTTTTTGAAGTGCATTTGAAGCTCCAGCCGCCGTCAGTCCTGCGAAATTCGCAGATCGCCGCTCCCGGTTTGGCGATGAAATGCCATTTATCCCCGCATCTGACTTCGGTTTTTTCCGCGCCGGCAGCAGCCTCCATCTTTTCACCCTTCCAGAAAAATCCTTTCCAGGAAGATTCATTTGCAAGAAATGGATTCCCGAAACGGACTGAGTCAATATCGTTTTCCGGACTGAAGACTTCCTCAAGACCGCAGAGCGGATTCATCGCAGCCCAGACGTAGCGGAGTTCACGCCCGCCCCAGTTCGTAGTGTAAAGGAACTTGTGATCCACCTTCCCTTCCGGAGGATAGTTTTCATAAGCATGCCCAAATTTGTCCCAGTATTCGAGGAACTGTGCGCTGACCCGTTTTGCGAATTCCGCAGAAACATCATCCCAGCCTGCCGCCTTGATGGAAAGCCAGGTCATATATGTGGCCGGCGCCCAGCAGTTGCCGCGCCAGTAGTTTCCCCGTCCATCCATTCCGTCGTTATAGGATTCATCATCCCTGCTGACGGTAGGCATCATATTCTCACCCCAGAATTTTTTTTTGTCAAGGAGGAGCTTTCTGAGGTTCAATGCAGTCTTGTCATCTGCGATTCCGGCAAGAAGCGGGAAAAACAAAGTCATTGTCTTGGTATCCGAAAAAATTCCGTTCCAGAAACGGTCGAGATAAATTCCGTCCTTGCGTGAAAACAGCATGTCGTTCATCCTATGCGAAACCCGCGAAGCCTCCTTCAGCAGCCATTTCTTTTCGTCGGCGCATCCGAGTTTTTCCGCGAGGGAGGCCATAGCCCTGCAAGAAGCGATGTAAAAGCTGTTCTGTCCAACCTCTGTGACGGTGAGAGTTCTCCTCTCCCATTCGAATGACACGTTGTCCTTCAGCATTCCGAGGCGCCTGTTCGTGAAACCCGCAGAATAGATCGGGATCTCATCGTAGCCGGTTTCATCCATGGCGTTCTGGATTATGATCCCGGGGCTCCTCCCCAGCTTCTCATTGCTTCCAGATTCAATAAGGCCGTCGTCGTTGCCGTCGCGCCACGGATGCCCGTCACCCCTGTCCTCAAACCAGAATCTCATGAACCGCATCATGACCGGCCATGTTTTCCGGGCAAGTTCGAGATCACCCAGGAGATTCAATATTCTGACATAGAGGACCGGGATCACGAGATTGCGCTGTGTCGGTCCATAGGCGATGGGTTTCTCCCCGAAGACCGAGACAATATGCTCGATGGCGGCGCGCGCCGCCGCCGGATCCTCGTAGGCGGCGAGGTAAGGACAGAAGAAATTGTCCCAGGCGAATATCAGGCCGGGCCTGTTGCTGCCGCCCCACGTCCGGTTTACCGTCATCTGGATTTTCATGCGTTCCGGATCGTAGGCCCTGCCGTAGCCTGACAGGCTTGCGACCGCCTGTGCGCCGCCGGAACAGATTCCGGAACTCTTCATCCTTCCGGTGTCATACTGCTTTTCAGCAAGGGCAAGCTCCCTGTCGATTTTTCGCGCATCCGGCTGGATAATTTTCCCGACTGCGGAATTCGCAGGCGTCATCTGCATCCTGAAATGGAGCGGCTTCCCCGGAGACAAGGATGCCGGATAAAGAGCCATTGACCTGCCTTCCGCCTTGATCAATCCATGCCATGCATTTTCAGCTTCGTCCCGCGAGTCGATGATGAACGGAGCTTCAGTTCTTCCGGAGAAAGCGCAGGAAAGAAGGGAACCGCCGCATCTGAGGGTTATTCCCGATTTATCCGCCTTCAGCACCTTCCCCTTCTCCGGTTCGAAGCATGAATTCACAAATATTCCGATCCTCACCGCCTTGTCCGAATAATATCTGCCCTCCACGCAGCCATCGCCGGCAAGACGCCATTCGACCGTGACGGCGGCAACTTCATCATTGGAATCCACCAGTATCGCCGGGCGATTGACTCCGACGATAGGCTGTCCCGCGATTTTCCTGACAGCTTTCTCCGTGACCGGAAGATTGAATGAATAACGATTGAACTCCTGTCCCGGCGCACCCTTGAAACCTGGCTGAAGAAGATAGACCAGATACTGATCATCGCAGAGTCCAAGCGAGACATGTGGGAATGCGAGCCTGATTCCGGCGACATCCTTCCCCCTTGCAAGCGAGACTCCGCCAATCCCGTGAAGTTCAAAAATTCCGGCATGAATATTATCTTTCATCATAAGTTCCTTCTCTTAATTGAGGTAATTTTAAAAGTACAGGAATTTGGGGCGAGAGCAAAAACTTTTTGAAAAAAGTTTCTTTCCCTCGCCCCAATCCCCACTTCCTTTTACAAAAACTTTTATCTTGCATATGAAATCCGAAACTATCCACAGTTGAGGATCTCGCGTTTCGCATTGATGTAAAACCTGTAGTTTTCAAGAGTGACATTTGACGGACAGGCATGATCAAGATGGGGAATGTATGCGCCTTTCCTGACGGCCGGAAGGACGCGTTCAAGCTCCTTGATGATTGCGTCTTTCCCCTCGGTGAGCGCTTTTTTCTGGATGCCGCCATGGAATCCGCAGCGGTTCCAGTATTTTTCCTGGAGCACAAGTATGTCCATGCCGGAATCAACTTCACATGGCATCAGGATGTTCACTCCTGATTCAATCCAGCCTTCGGCAAGAGCCGAAAAATTCCCGTCGCAGTCAAGGGAAATGTAACTTACACCGAACTCGTCCTTCAAACGGTTATTTATTTTCTTCATGCGCGGGACAACGATATTTTCAAACACGTCGGGACTGATTATCGGTCCTGCATTATAGCAGATGTCTTCCCAGTAATGCACAAAATCAAATTTGATTTTTCCGGACAACTTATCCAGGCAGGCCTCCTTTATCTTATAGAGGGAATCAACCATCTCCTCGAAGAGGCCTGGATCGTCGTAGGGGAGAGTGGCGAAATTTTCAAACCCCAGGAGATTGCGGATATAGCCTATGTAGCTGTCCAAATAAAGGAATACCGGCTTGCCGGAGGCGGCAGCTTCGCGCTGGATTGACTTCCAGTCCAGCTCCGGAACTCGTCCGGGCAGCAGGGGATTGAGGCGCGGTCTGTAAAGTTCCTCCCATTCCATGCGTCCTTTTATGGGATAGTCAAGATAATGGGGGATGGTATTCTGTCCTTCCATGAACTTTGCGAAAGTGACTCCGTCTCCGTCGGTCCAGACCTCGATGCCGTCCGGCTCAGTTCTCAGCTTTTTACTTTCAAATCCAGGTATCAGCCTCAAATTAAGTCCTACAGGAGCGCAGGCACCGGCGAAATGGATGCCCTCAATTCCGAAATATCCATATGCTTTTGCAGCATTGTTGATTTCAGTCGGAAGCCCCTGCCTGTGCCATTCCGAAAGCGTGGTGTCCCAGTATCCGAACTCGAAATTCGGGACTTTCACTTTAGGAGCATGCCCCATCTGCGCGAAAAAACGTTCTTTAAGATTCATGTCTGTTTAACCCTTTCTATTTCAAAACCAATTGCCGTCCCTTGGATGTTTGGATGTTTGGATGACTGGATGTTTGGATGTTTGGATGGATGCAAAAAATGAAAAAAATATGATCTCATTTTCTGATTCATTTCAAACCCATTCATCCATCAATCCACCCATCCATTCATCCGTCATCCAGTAGGATGACTATGCTTCTATTTCAAACCCCATGTATACC
>JBAQUG010000275.1:0-7392 GCA_049297395.1 Victivallales bacterium
GAAATAGACGGACGGCCGAAGACCGACGACTAAAAACCAATTAAAATATCCGGAGAAACAATAAAATGGGCAAAGAGATAAATGTAAGGGAACTTGCAAAACTTGTCGAAGGGAAGATAGTCGGCGACGAAAATATTGTCATAAAGTCGATATCATCCCTCAAGAATGCAGGACCGGGGGAATTATCATTCCTGGCGAATAAGAAATATGCCGCGCAGGTCCAGAAGACCAGGGCGTCAGCAGTGATAGCAGGCGAGGATTTCACGGAACCGCCTAAGGAAGGACAGTCCTTCATCCTATGCAAGAACGCCAATACCGCCTTCTCGAAGGCGATCGACTTTTTCGCACCTCCCCCGATAAAATTTCCGCCGACCATCGATCCGAAGGCGTCAGTCGCGAAATCCGCAAGGATCGGGAAGGACGTCCATGTCGGCCCCTGCGCCGTGATCGACGAGGAGGCTGAAATCGGCGACGGCTCGGTGATCTGCGCCGGGACATACGTCGGGCACTACTCCAAGATAGGTTCGAAATGCCTCATCTATCCGAACGTCTCAATCAGGGAGCGCTGCATCATCGGGAGCAGGGTCATAATCCATTCCGGCACGGTCATAGGAAGCGACGGCTTCGGATTTGAAGCCGGCCCCATGGGCATCCAGAAGATCCCGCAGGTTGGAATAGTCCAGGTGGACGACGACGTCGAGATCGGCGGGAACTGCACGATCGACCGCGCCCGTTTTGGAAGGACATGGCTCAAGCGCGGCGTGAAACTGGACAACCAGGTCCATCTAGCGCACAATGTCGTCGTGGGTGAATTTTCAATGCTCATCGGCCAGTCAGGCGTCGCGGGAAGCACCGAGATCGGACGCGGAGTGATCATCGCCGCCCAGGCGGGGATAAACGGGCACATAACCATAGGGGACGGCGCAAGGGTCGCCGGAACCGCAGGAGTGCTCAAGGACGTTCCGCCGGGAGAATCAGTTGTCGGCACGCCGGCGGAGAGCCCGCGCGACTTCCTGGAACGGGTCACCCTTCCGGCCAAGGTCAAGAAGATGAAGCAGACGCTCAAGGAACTGGAAGCGAAGATAGCGGACATTCAAAACAGGATGAAATAACCGGCTTCGCTGGAACTTGAAATAAAGAGACAAAGGCACAGAGGCACAAAGGCGCAAAGTTAAGAGGAATAACATGGATTTTATCATCATCTTTGGACTTCCAACTTTGTGCCTTTGCCACTCTGTGCCTTTGCGCCTACAGGACATGACGTAAAAACTAACGCGGTGGATAAGAATGAATAAGACGCTGGCACCTCTGATAATATCGTTTGCGGTGATAATACTGCTTACCTTCATCATCATTAATTCAAAGCCGAAGGGCAGCGCAATAGAACTCCAGACCAACGGCATTGCGCCGACCATGGCCCTGAACAACATGTCGAAATCCAAGCAGAAGCGCAAGGAGTCCGCACCGGTGAAACGTTCCGTCTACGTACCGGAAACGGAAAAGACTCTCGAGGACGCGAAAAAATTCCTTTCCACAGGCAAGGAGCCGGAAGCCGAGGACGCCCTGAAGACGCTCCTGGTCTTCGAACCCGAAAACCAGCAGGCCCTCTCCCTCCTGGGAGGGATATTCTATTATTCACAGCGGTTTTCCGATGCGGAAATGATCTTCAGGAAGCAGATCAGGCTGACACCCGACAACGAGTCCCTCTACAACCATCTGGGATCAGCCCTTGCAAAGCAGTCAAAGATGCAGGAGGCGATACAGATGACCCTGAAGGCCGTGGAGATCAATCCCAAGTCATCCGACGCCCAGATAAACCTTTCCTCCATGTATGCGTCGGCAGGCAACACGCCGTCATGCATCAAGCATTTATTCTCCGCCTACCAGCTGATAGGATACAGCATACTTCCCTTTACATATGATCAGTCTTTCGACAAGGTCAGATCCGAGCCTGAATTCCAGGAGATCATTGCGAGGGCCAAGAAGGACATGGATACAAGACTGAAGCTGGACAAGGTTCCGGACACCGGCAGCGGAACAAAAACAAATCAGCCGCCTAAACAGGGAAAATGACGCTTCCGGGTGCAGGCTTTTCCTATAAATCTTAAATTGAAAATATTCTCATGGGCTGCATAAAAATACTTCCTGACGACATCAGCAACCGGATAGCCGCCGGCGAAGTCATTGAAAGACCCGCCTCGGTCGTGAAAGAGCTGGTGGAGAACTCCATCGATGCAGATGCCGGTAAAATAACCGTCCAGATTGAAAACGCCGGCACGAAACTTATTTCAGTGACTGACAACGGACGCGGAATGGATTCGGACGACGCCCTCCTCTGCCTGGAGCCGCACGCAACCAGCAAGATCTCACACGCAGAGGACATAAACAGGATATATACGCTCGGATTCCGGGGAGAGGCCCTGCCCAGCATCGCCTCAGTCTCACGTCTCAGGCTCAGGACGCGCCGCCACAAGGAGATGGAAGGGAATGAAGTCCTGGTTGAAGGCGGGAAGTTTGCGGAGGCCAATCCGGCCGGCTGCGCGCCAGGCACGGAAATAAATGTCCGAGATCTGTTCTTCAATACTCCGGCAAGAAGGAAGTTCCTCCATAGCAGGGGCACGGAGGAGCGCCACATCCAGGAAACGCTCTGGGGGCTCGCGCTCGGGCATCCTGCAATTTCGTTCGAACTTATCATGGACGGCAAGACCATATTCTCGTCACCCGCCGGCAAGTCCCTCCTGCCACGCATACAGACTTTCTTCGGAAAGGAGCTTCTTGACAACCTGCTCCCAGCCGACGCCGACGGGACGCACTATAAGATGAGCGGCTTCATCGCAAGGCACGGATTCACGAAGAACTCAAGACGCGAACAGCGCGTATTCGTCAACAGCAGGCCTGTGGAATCCCCTGCCGTATTTGCCGGAATAAGGGATGGATATGGTTCGCTGTCCAACGACGGAAGATATCCGCCCGTCTTCATCTTCCTCGAAATGGATCCTGCCCTCGTAGATGTGAACGTACATCCTGCAAAAAGGGAGGTGAGGTTCAGGGAGGCCAGGGAGGCGACGACATTCATTTCCATCTCCATAAGGGATGCATTGCGGAATTCGCAGGCTCCCACCGTATCCGTAAGCCGGGATCTTCCCCTGCGATCGATACTTGCCGGAGCGGACATCTCATATACGCCGAAGAAGACAATGCAGGACATCATCGGCGGCCTTGGGAAAAACATTGAACCCGATATAAAAATCCCTGTCCAGCAAAATTCGGCTGTCCAGCCCCGGGAGGGACAGGCTGAAACATCAAATACGGAGGAAGAGGCCGCAAACCAGGATTTAAATCCGGTTTCGGAACTCAAGATACTGGCATTTTTCGACAAGACATATATCCTCGCCTCATCAGCCAATGGACTGGTGATCGTCGACCAGCACGCCGCCCACGAACGCGTGATGTTCGAGAAAATCCTGGATTCGACCGGGAAAAACAGGCCTCTTTCGCAGAAGCTCCTCATTCCGTCGACAATAGAGCTGTCAAGATCCGAAGTCATGTTCCTGGAGAAGCACAGGAAATATTTCCTGAACCTGGGATTTGAAATTGAATCCTTCGGCGCAAACACAATCATCATCAACTCGATTCCAGACGGGATCCAGCAGGACAACCTCAAGGGACTCTTTTCAGACATGCTCGCCGATCTGATGGACGAGGGAAAGTCAAGCGGCAGGATCGACGAGGCCGCCATCGCCAGGACCGCATGCAGGAATTCAGTGAAGGCCAACGACCTCCTGTCATTAGAGGAGGCAAAATCGCTTCTCCACCAGCTTTCCAGATGCGAACTGCCGTTTTCATGCCCGCACGGACGGCCCGTTGTGATAAACATTTCCTTCAAGGAACTGGAAAAGCGGTTTGGGAGAAGAAAATAGGGATTCACCGTCTCTGGAAAAATATATTAATTTTCCTGTTTTTTTTGATTTGGACTATCGATTTTAGGTGCTAGTGTATGGTTTACAGTTTTATAAATTATAAAAACCCCTGCATTATGTCATCCTTTTTCAGAGAAAAAGGTACGGATGAAAAGATGTTCTTAGCCGTTTTTGGAGTTTGAATCATATGCCTTCAGAAATAGAAGTTTCATGTCCTGGATGCAATGCCGTATTTTCAGTTCCGATGGAATTAAGTGGTGAAGTCGCCGAATGCTCGGAATGCGCTGCGGTATTTGAAATCCCCAGAATTGAGGAACGTCCTGACGCAATTGACACTGATACAGGTGCTGTCAAAGGCGTTTTCGCCAACGTTGCTCCATCCTCCGACTATACTTCGACTGCTACAAACACCGTCAAGCTTTCACGGTCCAGCATAGGAATGATCCCTACGCTCAAGGACAGTTTCACTTTTGGACAAAAGGCTCCTGGCGCCGGTTTTGGCGCGCCGCCGCCACCGTCTCCTCAGCAACAGGCTCCACAGCCCAGCGCATGGGGTGCCCAGCAACCTGGAATGCAGCCTCCTCCTCGCATGGCTCCACCGCCGCCGCCACCTGTTCCACCGCCGCCGCCACCGCCTGTTCCTCAGCAGCAGCCCCGCATGTCCCCGGCATCCGCACCAGTCCAACAGCATATGGCTCCGTCTGCTCCCCAAGGAGGCGTCGCCTCAATGCTTAGAGGAGCTCCAGCCCAGGCTCCTGCTCAAACCCAGGCTCCAAAACCGACATTTACGAGGCCCGCGCAGCCTTCACAGCCTCCGCCGGCCAGACCGGCTCCACCTCCTTCATCACCTTCTATTCCCGCACCTGCGCATTCTACTGGTGCTGTACCAATTTCCTCTACCCAGGGAATACCCGCACAGCAGGTGAGCATCAAGCTTCCGGCTTGGACAAAAGTGCAGCTTAAACAGGGCGAGGAAGCCGTCTCCTACAAGGAACTCGAGAAAAATCCTGCGATCGCCGCAGTTCTTGTTTCCATACCGGTCATTCTCTCAGCGATCGCCGTCGTACTCAACCAGATCGTCCTCGGCCTTATAATCGTCGCTGTACTGGGAGTGGTTACTTTCGTCGTCGCATTCATGATGTCGAAGGAGGGGGCAAGGCGTGCTGTCATACTCACGACACAGCGCGCGATCTGCATTTTCGGCAAAGACAGAATCGAACTGAAAAAATAGCCGCATTTATTAAACACTTTCAAACTTTATCTTTATGCCATCAAAAGATAACACCTCTTCCATCCGGGAACTTGATTTCATAAGGAACATCGGAATTATCGCCCACATCGACGCAGGCAAGACCACGCTGACCGAAAGAATCCTTTACTATTCCGGCAAAACACACAAGATAGGCGAAGTCGACAGCGGAAACACCGTTATGGACTATCTCGAAGAAGAGCGGGAAAGAGGAATAACCATCGTCGCCGCCGCCGCATCACTCGAATGGAAGAAATCCGATACATCGAATCTCATACACCTCATCGACACCCCCGGGCACATAGATTTCACTGCCGAAGTTGAAAGATCCATGAGGGTCATAGACGGCGCGGTCGTCATCTTCAGCGGTGTCGAAGGAGTCGAAGCGCAGAGCGAGAAAGTCTGGAGGCAGTCCATAAGGTACAACGTCCCTAAGATAGCCTTCATAAACAAGCTCGACCGTTCAGGTGCGTCATTCAAGCGAGTCCTCGCGGAGATAAGGGGCAAGTTCACAGTCGTCAAAACAATCCCCTTCCAGATACCGATAGGATGCGAATCGGACCTGAAGGGGGTCATCGACCTGATACAGATGAAATCAATCTCATTCCGGGGTGACGACGGTTCGGATGTCGTATATGGAGACATACCTGGTGATTTCGTCCCGGAAGCGAAATCCGCAAGGGATGAACTGCTCTCCTCGATTGCAGATCTCTCCGACATTGTCGCGGAATTCTACCTCTCCGAGGAGGAAGTTCCACCGGACATCCTCAAATCTGAAATCAGGAAGCTTGTCATCGCAAACAAGCTCGTGCCCGTCTTCACCGGTTCCGCGAAGAAGAACATCGGCGTCCAGCCGATACTGGATGCGATATGCGACTATTTCCCGAGTCCGAACGACAGGGATGTCTATCCGGGGATCAATCCGAAATCCGGAGATCACATCGATATCAGGGATACTGATCCCGCATTCTGCGGACTTGTCTTCAAGCTCATCGCCAGCGGCAGCGCGGACCTGCTCTACATGAGGACCTACAGCGGCAGGCTCAACCATAACGACACACTTCTCAACACCAGGACGAATGAAAAGGTCCGTATCAAGAGGATATTGAGGCTATATGCGAAAAACGTGGAATCCGTCGAGGAGGTCGGCCCCGGCGATATCATCGGAATAATCGGCCCGTCAAACACTTTCACCGGCGACACCCTCTGCGCAGTGAACCGCCCCGTCCTCCTAGAAAAGATAGTGTTCCCTGAACCTGTCATCTCAATCGCAGTCGAACCAAAATCAAACAAGGACAAGGACCGCCTGAACGCCACGCTTGAAATGCTCTGCCGCGAGGATCCTACTCTCAGCGTTAAGAAAAATGAGGCTACCGGGCAGAATCTCATCTCCGGCATGGGCGAACTCCATCTCGAGGTCAACTGCAACAGGATCAGGAACGAGTTCCATATGGAGGCGAGATTCGGTGTCCCTCAGGTCGCGTTCAGGGAGACCCTCAAGTCCGAGATCGAACTAACCGGCGTCTTCAACAGGACCATCGGCGAAAAGGAATACTATGCGGAGGCCAGGCTCAGGCTCACCCCCGTACCGCATCTCGAAAAGGGTATCGAAGTGGTCAACAACATAAAGAACAGGAATTCGCTTCCAAATGCCTGGATCAATTCCGCCATGGAGTCGCTCAACAACGGCCTGCGCACCGGAGGCAACCTGGGATATTCCCTCATCTATATCAGGGGCGAACTCCTTGAAATCACCGGCCTGCCCGACAAGACGATTGAAAGTTCCGTAGCCGGCGCCGTCCTGGAAGGCCTACAGCAGGCAATCAGGCAATGCGGAACCATCCTACTGGAACCAATTGTGAAGGTCGACATCCTCTCCCCTGAAGCCGTAATCGGCGAAATCACCGGATATCTCCAGGCGAGACGGGCCGTGATACACAAGATTGAGTCGCTGCCTGATTCAAAGCACCTGTCCTCGGAAGTCCCGCTTTCGGAAATGTTCGGATTCAGCAAGGCGCTCCCGAAACTTTCCGGAGGCCGCGCCTCATTCAGCATGGAACCATGCGGATACCAGGAAATCTCAGCGCAGGATCTCGAAAGAATGGTGAACCGAAATACTGGATTCCAACAATAATAGGATACAAAAACACTGGAGCAGCTTGCGCCGCAATCAAATAGCACGTCAGCAGAGTGACGTGGCTACAACAAATCCAAGCTGTAGCC
>JBAQUG010000276.1:0-2037 GCA_049297395.1 Victivallales bacterium
GCCTTATGTATGGAAAGGCAGGGACGCCTCTCCGCAGGCGTCCGCGGAAGAACGGCGCGTTGCGGAGAACGCGCCCTGCCTGAAAGAAAGGAACAACATGGAAACAAAGACACAAAGATTAACCGCATTCGACAGTATCGACATATATCCTGTCATCTCCTCCGAATTCTGCGCGGGTAGAAGTCCAATATATGTTCTCGAACAAATTGCCGAAGGCGGTGCAAGGATCGTACAGCTCCGCGAAAAAAACAAAAACGGGACTGACTTAATCCGCCTCGCCCGCGAATTCCGCAGGATATGCGACAGGCACGGCATGCTCCTGATAATGAACGACAATGTCGGAATCGCAGTTGAAACCGGAGCCGATGGTGTCCATCTTGGACAGGACGACATGCCGCTGGCGGATGCCAGGGAAGCATCATCTGAGCTCATACTCGGATGTTCCACCCATTCAAAAGAGGAGGCCCTGAAGGCGCAGGCGGACGGAGCCGACTACATCAATATCGGCCCCATATTCGCGACTCAGACTAAAACAACAGGATACAATCCGCTTGGCATGGAAATACTGAGGGCAGTCCCGTCCCTCCTCCGAATCCCATTCACTGTCATGGGCGGCATCAAGGAAAGGCATATTCCCGAGCTTGTCTCGCTCGGGGCTGCAAGAATCGCAATGGTCACGGAAATCACAACCGCCGACAATATCGCTTCGAAGGTCCGTGAACTCAGGAACAGGATGGCAGTCCGCCCATAAAGGGATCCCTAATCAGCCATACCTCCTTGATTTCGCGCTTTTTTAAAATAGATTAGGTGGCATGCTTTGTGCTTTGATACCAATGAATCACAATTGACTACGGAGATTGTCTACATGCTGAATATGCAGGGCGAGCTGAACACCGCAAAGAAAACTATTGATGTCAACAAGGAGTTGAAGAAACAGAACAATTTGACGACGACAGCCACTGTTGTCCCGGGCAGAGCGCCTTCCCCCGCCTCCTCACCTGCTCCTGCGGCGGCTCCCGTACCGGCACTACAGGGCCAGCCCGGCCTGACATGCCATTATCCTGTAGGCCAGACTTGGCACAAGAAGGATTTCCTGATCGGCAAGCCGCGTCTTTCCATTACGGAAGACCCCCATAATTCAGACGTGCAGACAGGAATCCCGAATGTCCAGAACATCAATATCGTACTCCAGCATCTCTGTTCTGAATGGTATGTCCTGGAATCCAGCAATTCCAACGTGCTTTCAGTGGACGGCGTACCAACCCACCAGTCCATCATCAAAAAAGGCACGAAACACGTCCTCTTCATTGACAAGTCCCCGTTTGTATTCAGCTTCGGGAAATCAGCGCTCGACGCAAAGGTGGAATATCCAAACGGGAAGCCCGACAAGAATGAGTTCTCCCTTCTTTTTGAACACTCGGGAGTTGAAACAAGATTCAAGAAGGATGGGTTCTACATCCTGGGTCCGAGCGAGTTCTGCGACTATAAGATACAGGCTGAAAACACATGGTTCATGATTTTCAATTACAAGAACTGCAATTACCTGCGCATCATATATGCCAACGCCGAAAATCCTGTGACAGTTGACAGTGCCAGCGCCGATAGTCCAACCCCGCTTTTCGAAGGCAGCAAGATAATGGTCGGCAAGCAAGTCCTGTACTATCATTCCGAACAGGATCCAAACAGGGCAATGCATGATTTCAACTTCAATCCCGATAAGATGACTGAAAAATTCTGCCTCCTGTGTGTCGACGAACAGACTCCTGAAAAATACAGCTTCGCCCTGCCTCCGGCCGGCAAGGCTTTGAATGTCGGCAGGGACTCGCACTGCGAAATCCATATTGACAGCAAGGATGTCTCGCGGAAGCATTCCCAGATAATAATGTACGAACGCTCGGCGCTTGTCTTCGACTGCTACAGCACCAACGGAACCTTCGTCAACGGCGAGAAGATCGCAAAACGCATGCTGCATCCCGGCGACATAGTCACTTTCGGCAATACGAAATTCATGTTCTGTTATCTTGAATAGTAGAAGAA
>JBAQUG010000277.1:0-11737 GCA_049297395.1 Victivallales bacterium
AATGCGAAATCCGCAGAATAAAAACTTTTTCAAAGAATTTTCTCCGGAAATTCTTTGGAAATATTTAGACGGGGCGACAAAAAGTATTTTTTTTAATCTTAAAAAATACTTTTCGAGCAACGTCTAATTAGGTACGAATATTTAATAAATTGTTTCAATTATTGCTATAAGAAGCATAAATTAAGCGAGCAATAATTAAAACAAGTGATTTGAAATGGTTTCAGATTGTCAATGCCGATTCAGTGCATTATCTTGTCGGGAAGTGTCCGTGAAATCAGGGTGTTTCTTAATTTGATATTCTCTCGCGTAAATAATTGAAATAAGATATATAACATGACAATACGCGCCAAATTATGAGTGTATATAATGATGAATATGGTGCCAGACCCCGAAGCCACCGACTTAACTAAGCGCCATTCGTGCCAGACCCCGAAGCCGCCGAAGCCCGAAAAAATCAAATCCACAAAAACAGCTTTTTGTGGACGGGCTCTACTTACATCGGAATATTACGGTAACAGCGGCAGATTCTTTTTCGTTTATCCTAATGAAAAAGAAGGCGAAGCCATCAATGGGTGACCCCGTAGATCGCATTCTTAAAGCAGGATACGGCATGTCAGCGAAGCTATCACCGTCACGTCTTCTGTGTTGAACACCTTCCTTATGGATGAATCATACAGGATGTCGGCTGATGCGGGCATCTCATCATTCCCCCTGTAATAGACGAGTGTCACAAAGATCCTGCCAATTGCGTGAAATTTAGCGCCGACATCGCCAGGTGAAGTACCTTCCCAGTCGAGACGGTCCAGATTCTTCTTCAGAAGTTCAGTGTCATTCTTTATCCTGGAGGTCAGGATGTTGACACTTCTTGATCTGTAAGGTTCAAGGTAGAACTGTCCTCCGGGCAAGTCCCTGAAAGTTATAATTTTACCGGTCTCGGAAAAAGTATTATCGAATAGCAGATAATGGAGAATGATGATCTTGAGATCTGGTTTAACGGAATGCCCAGACTTATGATTCCTAACCTCGAAGCTCTTCAGATCGACAGTGCAGTCGGAACCAAATGCCCTGATGAGAATCGTATCCTTGTCCAGGAAGCTGAACCCGAGATTTTCCGCACGGGCGGACAGGTCAGCCTCTGCGAGTTTCGCAGCTGCAATCCGTATCGCCTCGTTCTGCCCTTCGGTCTTTGACATTCCATGCGGCCTTCCAGTTATATTTTTTTCTCTCTGGAGGAGAAATTATCCTTCATCTTCTTTACTGTAGGGAAGAGGCTGATGTCGGTGTGCGGGAGGAAGAGGGCACCGATGTACTGGTCCATGTAGGCAGGGGCAGTATTCAATTCCAGGTATGTCATCTTTCTGGCAAGTTCAAGCTGTTTCTCTCGGTATTCCTTTGAGATGAGAACCATATATGTGCCCATTAGCGCGGCGTTGCCGATGTACTTGAACTTCTCACGGGGCAGGTCGGGGACAAGCCCGATCACCATGGCCTTCTCCAGGTCGAGGGACCTGCCAAACCCCCCGGCTATGTATATTGTATGGAGGTCTTCAAATTTCATGCCGACCTGTTCGAGCATCAGGTTGCAGGCCGAGTAGATTGCGGCTTTTGCGCGGATTATGTTCTCGATGTCCATCTCGCTGATCGAGATGTCCCGGCCCGGTTCGCTCTCTGACGCCGGGACGATCACGTATCTTGCAAAACGCCCCTCGACGATCACTGTTTTAGATTTCCTGCGCCTGTTGAACTTGCCGGATTCGTCTATCCAGCCGCTAAGATAGAGGCTTGCCAGCAGCGAGATCATCCCTGAGCCGCAAATCCCCTTTGCCTTGGCGTTCCCGATGGTTTCGCAGGAGGCTTTTCCGGTCTCCGCGTCGACTTCAACCTTTTCGATCGCCCCGAGCGCGGCGCGCATCCCGAACTCGATCCCGCCGCCTTCGAATGCAGGCCCTGCCGAGCATGCGCAGGTCAGCATGAATTCGGCGTTGCCGATGACGATCTCACCGTTAGTTCCTATGTCGATGAAAAGGCTGATCTCCCCGCTGTCGGTCGCAAGATCGGTGCACAGGACGCCTGCGGTGATGTCTCCTCCGACATAGCTCCCGACGTGCGGTGAGAAATAGAGCCACGCCTGGCGGTTGATATTGATTCCGACCTCGGCGGCCGATACGAACGGAGTCTCCTTGATAGTCGGAGTATATGGTTCAAGGCGGATATATTCGGGATTGAGCCCGAGCAGCAGGTGCATCATGGTGGTGTTGCCGGAAATCACGCCGCTTGAGACATCGCTGATGTCGATGCCGTGCGTGTCCGCAATCTGCTTTATCAGGCGGTTTATCGTGGCGAGCACCCGCCTGCGGAGCTCTTCGAGGTGTGCCGGTTTCTTCGCGTAGTTTATGCGGCTTATTACGTCCAGGCCGCAATCGACCTGCTCGTTGTATTCGCTCCGCACGGCCACGACTTCGCCTAGGAAGAGGGACACAAGCTCCACTGCGACGGTCGTCGTGCCCACGTCCACCGCTATCCCGTAGTTCTTCGTGGTCGTGTCGCCGGCCTGTACGTTGATGACGTAGCAGTGGGCGGAATCATAGATTATGGTTATTGTTATGAGCCCGTCCTGCTTACGGATGGTGTCGGCGATTATTCTCAGCACGGGAAGCCCGCATGTGATCCGGCAGTTGCCCCATTCGCCCCTGATGGCTTTGGCAAGCCTGTCGAAATCCGACATCCCGTCTTCGATCTGCGGCGGCGGGATGTTGACAAGCCACTTGATGGCAAGCGGCTCGTATTCCCATCGCTCAGGGAAGAGTTCCTTGCTGACAAGGCTGAAATCCTCGGTGGTCTTCGTGAATTTACCGCCTTCGCGCCCTATCTGTTCAGGCACTTCGACAACGACAGCCCCGTCGAGGACTTTCGTCTTGCAGGCGAGCACATATCCGTCGGCAACCACGTTCTGTGGAAGGACGCCAAGGCTGTCGGAATCCACGTTTCCGGCAAGTATCTGGACCATGCATTTCCCGCAGGTCCCTTTCCCCCCGCACGGCGAATCGATGCTGATGCCCGCCTTCCTGGCAGCCTCCAGCAGTTCAGTTCCCGGTGGAACTTCTATCTTTATCCCCGATGGCTTGAATGTGATTAGCGGCATAATGCAGTTTCCGATTGAGGATGCATGTTTTCCTACAGGATCTTCAGACCTTCAATTTCATTAAAATGCTTGTCGAATGAATAAAGAGCCAACCCATCCCTCATGGCGTTGGAGGCAATCCATATGTCGTTGACTGGAATGGGACGACCTTTAGTCATGAGGCATTTCACAATTAAAGCGTAATAGTCGGTTGTCTCCATGTTGTGATGAAGGATGTCAACACGTGGAGTGTCAAGAAATGATTCAAGTTCAGCCCTGTTGGCCTTTTCCCTGTTTCCCATTTTGAAACCAGAGAGAAGCTCAGCTATTACCGTTACATCAACCCCAATATAGTCACAATTCCTAAGGGTCCCGACAACCCCGGTGTCATTGTTTTTAAAGGCCACATAGATGTTTGTATCAATGGAGATTCTTCTCATTTCCAGAGATCCTCGTCTATTTCCTCGAATACATTGATGTTCTTGAGGAAAGTATCGGTTTCTTTCTTGTTCCAGCCTCCAGCAAGGCGGTCAAGGTCGTCGTATTTCCTGAAAAGAGGCTTCTTGTCAGTACCTGTAGCTTGTTTCAAGGTCTTGATGACCCATAGGTTGACGCTCAGGTTGTCCTTGGAGGCCATAGTCTTGATCATTTTATCAAGTTTAGGTTCAATTCCACGTATTGTGATAGTTTTCATGCTGAACCTCCGTTCCCAAGTGCTACTGCATCCACTCCACTCCCAGATCCTTACAGATTTTCCGGGCAAGATTATCGTTTATCTCCGTGTGCCTCGGTACCGATGAACGTTTATTGAGGACTGGATTGAACCACCATGAATGACATCCGCCTTCGCGTAGAAGATAACACTTTTTTGAAGTGAGATACCGCAGGAATTCACGGCGTTTCATGCGTAGACAGGCTCTTCATTGAAATTTTGAACTGCCGCCTTGATTGCGTCTTCACGGTTCAATTCAATTGCTTCCTTGAGCGTGACGCTTAGGGTTTTCAGTAGTTCTTCCTTGGTTTGTTCCTGGCAGTTAACTCCTGGAATTTCCTCTATCCAGCCAATCCACCAGCCACCATCGTGTTTAATTACCGCCGTATATTTTTGTTTCATGTAGGTACTATATATATATGACCATAAATTGTCAAGAAAACAGCGTAGCCTCCCAGGTTCATTAGACTAAATTTGCATACTTCATAAAATTTTTGCACGCAAAAATTTTATTACTTGATCCTCGCCTTGACGAAGCTTTCGATGTCGGCGGCCTCCTGGGGGCCAACGATGACTTTCCAGCCGGGCAGGCTCTCTTCCAGTTCACCGCTGATCTGTGCGACGTAGCCGGGGATGATGAGCTGGCGTGTGGACACCTGCTCCTCGAGTCCGCTACCCTTGATGAATTTGGCGATCGATGCTCCGGAGAACTTGCCTGCGGCCCATGCCGTGAGCACGCTCATGCCTTCGCATTCGGGAACCACGAGCCATGCGTTCGTGCCGCTGTTCTCGATTTCGCCTGACACAATGAAGTATGTGAGCGAGAAGTTGGTGGTGATGAACACAGGTGAATTCTTGCCGGGTTCGCCGACAGGATATATCTTCGGCTCGACCTGGATTGGTTTCTGCGGATCCGTGTAGATGTTGAGGCGCAGCGTCATCAGCGGCACCAGCAAGGCCGCATCAAAATACGGGAGTACGCAGATGCCGCCATATTTTGTTATCTCGTTTATCGCGTCTCCGGCGATGTCGAACGTCTCGCCGCCGTCGATGAACTTCAATGTCGGATATCCGAACGCCTTGAACGAATCCTTCAGCGCCGCCCTTCGTGCGATCGAGTTGACCTGGAACTGTTCAGCGAGTGAGAAGGTCTCGAAATTAAGGATGAGGTTGTTGAATCCTCCTGTCTTTATCTTTGCGGAAAGCGCTGAGATTTCATCAAGATCCGCGCCTGTTATGGCAAGCGCATGTTCGTTCTCCTGTGCGATCTTCACAAGTTCATCGGCGGTCTTCGGATTTGCGGAGGCTATGACGCTGTTCGAACCTTTCACAGCCTTTGCCGCTGCGGCAAGCGACTGGGTACTGGAGCTGCGGAGCACTAGCGGGCGCTTCGTAGTCTCATACGCCTGCCTGCAGATTTCTGCGAACTTCGCAGGATCCCCGCTCTTGTCGGTGACGGAAACCAGATCAATCTTAAGTTCCTCGCCCACGCGCTCAAGGACATAGTCGGTCACGGATTTGAGGGTCTTCTCGATCGCCTCGGGTTTGTCGGTGTCGTTGATATTGATTGCAATTGCGGTCTGGTTGACGAACGTCTTCTCGTGCCTGTAGAGGACAGTTTCCTCGCCGAGCTTGAGTTTCCTGTCAGGCCCGAGCATGATCGACTTCACCGGCGGCTCGCTTGCTGCGCCAAGTACCTTTTTAGCCTCGTCGGAAGCGTACGGGCATTCCGAAAGTTCGGCCTTCTTCGCTGCGAGCTTCATTGCGAACGCAAGACATGTGTTCGAACCGCATTCCTTGCAGTTCGTCTTGGGCAGAAGTTTCTGTATCTGTAAACCTGTAAGTGCCATAAAAATACCTCCTTAATATTATATAGTGACCGAGTTTCCGAGTGTCCCAGTGACCGAGTATGAATTCAAATTAACTTGGCCACTTGGTCACTTGTCTATCATCATTTTGCCATTAATTTCGTTATCAGCTTCCTGATCGCGACTGCCGCATCAGGATTGTACATGATCAGGATGTCTGCACCGGAATAGAGCAGGTTGGCCGCCGTGGTGTATTCCCAGAGGGAGGCGCGCTTTGTCAGGTCGCCCCATGCCGGGAAGGCGGACTCTTCAGCCTTGACTTCCTTGACCTTTGCGGCTTCCTGCCCGGGCGAAACTATCATCGGACCGGCGAGCATCTTGTCACCCGTGATCCCTGTGTACCTGACACGTTCCATTACCGAATAAGTATATTCGATGCCGTATCCGACGGAACCTGTCATGGGATCCATGACGATCTGCCCGAGTTTGACATCCATGTTGGTAAGGAGGATGTTCAACTGCTTTCCGATGTTCACGTCGATCGGCGACTGCGACACGATCGAATGCTGGTAGCCGAGAGCGGCTCCGGCTATCGTGCGGTAATTGTTCTGTTCAACCCAGTTCAGGAGCAGGTTTTCTCCGGCGCACGCCTGAGCCACGGCCTTCATCACCTCGTTGTTCTTGTCGAAGTTGTTATGGCCTGTTATTATCAGCGGCACATCGACCGCCTCAAGGACGGACTTCACAAGCTTCACCGCTTCATCGGGTGAACGGTTGCCTTTCTCGGGATGCGTGCCTTCGAGGCGGACGCTGATCAGGTCGGCGCCATATTTCTCGACGCATGCCTTGGCCATCTTTGCGGGATTCGCAAGAAGATCGCCGTACGCCTTCCTGAGAATCTCGGGATATTTCTCGCTGACCACGTCGAAGACTTCCATCGCCACGAGCGGCCTGTTGGGCATGTCGCCTTCCCAGAAATGGAACGGCATGCATGAAGCACCGCCAACTGTCAAGGTTTTACCTCTGGTTCCGCCTTCCTTCCTGGTCGCGCCGAGCTTGACGGTCCAGACCGGAACCTCGCACTTGTCCTTCTTCGGCTTGAAAGTCTTGAGCGAGGAAAGTCTTTCAGCGGGCGTTGGGCCGACTGGCTTCTTTTCAATAGGAATTTCGGCAGGCTTGACAGATGAGGCTGTCCCTGACGAAATTTTTTCACCAAGATACTTCTCGCTGAGAGTAGCAATAATGTCCTTGACGATTTCTTTTCCAACTGCTGACTTGAGCTGTTCGGAAATCTCCTTTGAAATCTGCTGCTTGAGTTCGTTTATGAGTTCAGGAGTGATTTTTGCACCGGCTTCCTCCTTGGTGGCGGAAGGGGCGTCCTTCTTCTCTGAAACCGCAGGCTCGTCGATCTTCTCAACTGTCTCGGCAGGCTTTTCATCGGCGGTCGCGGAGCGTGCGAAGTTCGCCATGTCCTCCATCTTTATTGCGGGATGTCCGACTTTCTCGAGATATTTGCGGACATCGCCGGCTTCAGTTGCGACGGTCTCGTCCGCAATCAGGTCGAGGAGATCCGGAACTCCCTGTTCCTTGAAGCGGAGCTTGAGGTCGGCCGCAAGAAGCTGCTTGAGCTCCTTCGGCATCCAGACAAGCCTTCTGAATCCGCCTTCGGCAAAGAGGAATTTCCTCGAAGTGAGGAAAACTTTTCCGACACCCATGAATCCGGGCGTCTGTTGTCCGCCGCCGACATTTCCGGCAAGCGAAGAGAAGGTCATTCCCACAGGCGTATCGCCCTGGAATTCGCGGTTCACGACCATGATGCCGTTGCATTCCGGCAGATATGCGCAGATGGCTTCAAAGCATCCGCAGCTTGTCATAGGCCTGTCCATGATCGAATACGCGCAGAATGAATCGACGGACTTGTGGCTGGTGGGGAATACGTACTCGTTGATGCCTTTCCAGACACCCTTGACGGGGTCGAGGCATTCGCCTTTCTTCACCGGCTGGTTCGGACCTGTCTCGTCGATCTCATAGGCGGCTTTACCGTCAAGCCAGTTGTATGCGCCGCAGAGACCGAGACGTTCCGGCGTGATGATACATACATGGTTTGGCGCGAACGACTGGCAGAGCAGGCAGGAATAGAATATCTCGACCGACTCGTCAGTCATCGATTCAAGACGGCGGTTGCGTTCGTCGTATATCTTCCTTGCAACAGCCAGGCGTTTTTCGACTTCCTTGAGATCCGTGACGAGGGTCACCTTGACCTTGTCGACGATCGCAGGATACTCGGAAAGCAGTTTTGCATGCAGTATCTCCCCGTAGTGGCGCAGGCGCAGGCCTTTCGCAAAGCCGGCTTTTGAAACGCGCGTCCAGATGATGTCGCGCTGGCCCATGTGCCAGATTCCTTCGGCGCCGTTTACCAGATGATGTATCTGGCGTTCGAGGATCGGTTCGAAGTCGGACTGCATCTTGCGACCTGCAACTTCGACCCAGATTCCAAGAGGGATGGCTTCGCCTTCCCTGACTTTGTCGATGTCGGGGCCGATGATCTCGATCTCGCCGTCGTTGATGCTTTCAAGATCCACTGACGTGACAAATTCGAATGCGGGCGTCTTGTTTCCGCCGAACTCGACGTGGACATCGGCCTTGCGGATGCGTTCACCTTCGAATGCCGCGCCGTACGGGACGGGAATCGGGACTTTCGTGATCTTGATCTTGCAGCCTCTGACTTCAAGCGCCTTTTCGACCATCGACTCATAAGGCACATTTGAAACAACATGCTCGTAAGTGCAGACGCCGGTCGGAAGAATTTCCGGGATTGCCGTGTCGGCGATCACAGGGAATCCGTAGTTGATTGCGCCGGCCGCGGCCGCATATTTGTCGGCGGTGACTTCACCCAGCGCGAGCACGAACGCAAAGATGCGATCCTTGTTATACCTGAGGTTTGCCTTGAAGTCTCCGGCTTTGACGCCGCCGAATGAAAGGGCAGCGCGGTTCGCAAAGCCAAGGGCGTATATCAGAGCTGAAACATCTCTTCCGAAAGGCACCAGTCGCGTCTCCCAGCCAAGCTGTACGCCTTCCTCGGCGAGCTGTTCTGCAAACTGCTTGCCATTGGTGCATCCGGCCATGAATACGTAGAGGTTCTTCTCCTGGAGCTCGGTAGCGATCTTCACTGCGATCTTGCTGGTCGGTGCGGCTCCGGTGATTGCGGCGAATCCGGGAGCGGTGCCGTCGACGAACTCAATGCCGCGTTCACGCATGATGACGTCGTTCGCCGCGCCAAGCCATATGCCGTCGACAGGATTTGGTCCGATGAGATACTTGCACGCCTCGATCACTTCGCACGCGAAAAGCGCGGCTGCGCCGGCATCGAGGGCCTTCCCGAGATACGGCAGCCAGACCTTGTCGGTCGGACGCGCCGGAAGAAGGCCCTTCGCCCTCTGCATTATCCTTCTCAGGTCCGACAACTTCTCCATCTTCTCGCCGGTGAACGAATATATCACAGGCAGATAATAGGCAGTGTTCGGGAATCCGACCGGACTCGATTCGCCTTTCTCTTTTATGGCCTTTTCGAGAATGGCGTCGGCTTTCGCCACCCATTCAATGGCTCCGTCAATTGCACTTCCGCAGATTATCTTAGACATTGGTTGCTCTCCTATCTTTCATATCAAGCAGCTTGCGTTCGGCTTTCTTGTTTATGCCGAGATTTTCGCGCGCCTCCTCAATAGTTTTAATGACCCATTTTGCCGCTTCGATCGGATCCTCTATTGTTACAAAGGCGCCACCGAACATCTCCCTGGCCTCCTGTTCAAGATATTTTGTCACATTTGCAGATCCCGAAATGTGGAATGGAACCCCGAGGACAACATCAACGCCCGATGCCACAAAATAACAGCCGATGGCAACAGCTTTTTCACTCATCCATTCAGGGGCGACTCCAACGGCGGGAAGTTTTGAGATGTCGTCCCCAAGTCCGCCTTCCTTGACAATTTCAGTCGCAGCTTCCAGTATTCTCACGTTGTCAACACAGCTTCCCATATGGAGCATTGGCGGTATGCCAACCGTCTCACATACTTCGCGCAGCCCCTGTCCCGCGAACTGGAGGGCGGTTTCCGGCGTCAGGCATCCGGCTTTTCCGGAACATTGCGCGGAACATCCTGTCTGGAGGACGAGAATGTTGTTTTTTATGAGTTCAGCCGCGAGAACGTTGGTATAGACATCGCTTGTCGATTTCACGTTATTGCAGCCTACGATACCGGCGACTCCTCTTATCCGGCCTGAGATTATCGCGTCGTTGAGAGGACGGAAGGAGCCCCGGAAAGTTCCTCCTAGCATGTAGCGGATGGCTTCAACGCTGAAGCCGGCGACAAGAGGATTCTTATATTGCGGAATTGCGACTTTCGCAGGATCCCGCCTGCCGTAGTTGTCAATCGCCTTCCTGATGAGTGATTTTGCGGACTCGTAGGCGTTGTCCTCGTCGAAATCAAAATATGTCGCCCCGATTGTGCGTGCTATATCGGATGCGGCGACTATTTCCGTGTGATAATGCTTTGCGACTTCAGGCAAGCTTGGCATTACGCACTGCACGTCCAAAATCATCATTTCTACGGCACCGGTGATTATTGCCAGTTCCTGCTGGAGGAAATTTCCGGCGACCGGAATTCCACGCCGCATCAGGATTTCATTCGCAGTGCAGCACAAACCTGCAAGAGTCACACCCTTCGCCCCCGCTTTTTTTGCATAGGCAATGATCTCAGGATCGCTTACAGCAGCCGCGAGCATCTCGGAAAGGGACGGCTCATGGCCGTGGACTATTATGTTTACGGTGTCAATCTGGAGCACGCCAAGATTTGCTTCGCTGCGGACGGGATTAGGCGACCCGAAGAGTATGTCTGAAACCATTGATGCGATTCGCGCGCCTCCCCAGCCGTCGGCAAGCGACGTGCGGAATGCCTGGTTCAGGATATTCCTGTAGTCGTGGTCCACTCCCATGTGTGTGCGATGCATTGATTCGACGACCATGCGGTCGATTCCGAGCGGTTCGACTTTTGTCTTTTTCCAGATGGCCTGCTGTTTTTCCGGAGCCAGATGCAGTGTCTGAAGCGTTTCCTCCTGGGAGGAGAACTCCCTTATGAATATTTCTGAAAGTTCGAGAGCAATCTGTTCGTTGCTGCGGCCTTCGGTTTTGACGCCATAATATTGCGCATAGCGAAGAAGCGCGGACTCATCCTTTATCGTGTAATCCTTTTCCTTTCCTTCTGCGACTTTTTTCAGCAGTAGAACAAGATGGCGTCCGTGATCCGAATGGGCGGCGGTTCCGGCCACGACTTCGCGCAGGTAGTTCCTGGCGACGATCGTGTCGGCGTCCGCCCCGCAAATGCCGCGCGGCGACTTGGGTGTAATACGGCAAGGGCCCATATGGCATATCTTGCAGCATACTCCGGATGTCCCGAACTTGCACTGGTTCTTCTGTGTGTCATATCGGGAAAAGCATGTCTCGATGCATTCCTTTTCCGCCTTCTTCAGGACCTCGATTGAGGCCGGATCCGACACTCTGTCCTCCGGTTTTATTATCGCCGGGGCTTTGGCAGTTTCATTACTCATCTGGTACCTCTCGTTAAATATGATCAAAATAATTCTTTTATGAATTTATCCATCAAGGTGACAACTTCGTTACCGGCGGAAAGGTCCGACAGGGGATTTCCCTTTTCCGAGAACACCGCTATCTCATGGTTGTCAGGCAGCATTATTATATGATCGGCCTCTGTCTCGTTCTTCAGGTATGCGGCCTCGTCCGGAATCTTTCCTGTCCTTACCCTGTTGATGAAGACCCATAGCTTCTTGAAATCCACATTCATTTCGAATGCCAGCTTGTGGAGGCGTCTTATCGTCTCAATTCCATTCTTCGAAGGATCGGCGACCATCACGAGGAGATCGACTTTCTGGACTATTCGCCGCGAAAGGTTCTCGAGTCCAGCCTCGTTGTCGATGACCACGTACGGATAGCTGGCGGAAAGTTTCTGAATTACATCCTTCAGCACGTTGTTCGCGTAGCAGTAGCAGCCGGGACCTTCGGGCCTCCCCATCGCGATCATGTCG
>JBAQUG010000278.1:0-32090 GCA_049297395.1 Victivallales bacterium
TCCGTCACACGGCTTCAGCGATAAACAAAAGCGCAGACTGCACGGAATTCCGTCTGCGCACTCCATCGGATTCGTCCTCCCGTTGAGGACTCATCGTAAAATCATTTGAATCCGGAACAATCAATCAGTTCTTCCATTCTTAACGATATAGTCTCCTACCCGCCTTGGCGGGTTAGGAGCACCAGCATGGTTCGGTCATTTTGGTATTATGTCTTTTAAGAGTTTTCCCTTATGATTGACGGCATCAGGATAATCCTTTCGAATCTCTTCGTAAAGAGCTGAAGCCTCATCTTTCTTTCCGTTCTTCTGGTAATAATCCGCCAAGTAGAATTTGGCATAGGCTCCAACCTGGACACCGCTTCCGTAATAGCAATCACTGAAGTCCTTAATGGCTTGTTTGAGATATTTCTCCTTCTCTTCACCGGATGTCATTTGTCCGAGATACTGGAGAGCGCAGCCAGTGCGGTTGGCTTTGGGATACTTTTCAATCAACGCTTTAAGGCATACCTTGGCTTCGGGACTGTTCCATTCTTTGTTTGCAACTTGGTAAAGTCGTTCAACCTCCATCAATTCTTCCTTGGTGTATGTGGCTTGATCCTGTTCAAACCGCTTTTTAACTCGTTCACGCAAATCTGCTGAATTTCGGGGAGATTGATCTTTATTTTCCTTGGTGGATATAATCTCTTCCAATTTGGCAACTCGATCTTCAAGAGATTTAACTTTTCCTTTAAGTTCCAAGACTTCCTTTGATTCGTCCGCAATAAGAGTAATCCCTGATGATGCAACCACAATCATCATCACTGACACCAAAATACGCCTTCTCATTCCATTCCTCCTTTTATTTACCGAACCGTTTCTTGTCTCCGGCGGGCTAAAATTACTCTTTATGAACAGCCATTACGAACCTAACTACGAACATAATTCACACTTGTCTTTAATCTGTTTGTAGTCAATGCCGCAAGGCATGTTGCTTTTTTATCTTTAAGGCATGTCGGGCTAAAGCCCAAGCTACTTTCTAGGCCCTTGCAGTCCTGCCAGAAATGACTGGAGCGTGAACCTTCTCAGGCTTCAGCGATTTTTTCGCCTTGTTAAGGATCACGCTCAACACCGTAAGGTATTCGTGGAACCTCTCAAGCCCTGATGATGATATGGTGACAGTCGTCCTAGGCTTACTGTCGACAAAATTCTTGCTTATGGCGATGACGCCGGACTCCTCGAGAGCCTTGAGGTGCCTGCTGAGATTGCCGTCGGTTAGGTTGCATGCATCCTTTATTTCGTTGAAGGACATTTCCTTTCCGGTCGCGCAGAGCACGGACATTATGGACAGCCTGTTCGGCTCATGGAAGACTTTTTCCAGAAGTTCAGAATTACCGCTGTTATCCGTTGTCATGTTTTTCCTCCTAATTTACATTATAAAGAATCTCCCGGCATCGCCCGAACGGCGACGCCGGGAGATTCTTTATTTCTTGTCAATTCCATTCTTGAGGGACTGGTACGAAAGGAGGAGCAGTTCCTCCACCTTCCCCCAGTCACAGTTCTCACCGCCCTGGTCACGCAGATGTGCCGCCTCCGCCCGCAGAAGACCTGCCCTTGTAAACCCGGGATGCCTATAGCCGTACATGACTTCATAAAGATGCGCAATCCCTTCCCCGATTGTTTTCGGATCGTTGCGTTTCGGATCCCTGCGGTCAATCCACCATGCCAGATCGGCCTTTGCAGCCTCTTCCGGATCAAAGGTCAGCCCTGAATACTCCTTTACCTTGGAATATGCCGCTATCAAATCAGGAAGAGCCACATCATAATTTCCCGGTTTTGCCGCCTTGAATTTCAATGCCGAATCCGCCAGCATATTCCCTGTTTCAGTCGCTTCATAGGATGAAATGCCGAACTGCCGCCTCAGCACCTGGACCAGATTCCATGCGAGCTTGGTCTTGTCCTTGCTGTAGTAGGCCTTCCACATTTCAGTTTCCGAAGAGGCGAGATATTGCGCATCGTAAGGAGCCTTGCCCCAGAAAAGGCTGTAGCATCCCACAATTAAAGCGGCGGCAATGGCCAGCAGTACGCCGAACAAATACTTGTACCCGGCATTTTTTTTAACTGCCGAGGCACAGTTGTTCCTGTAAAATGAAATCTTCATGGTCTTCCTTTTTTCAGAATGGGATCTTGGCTGCGTCATCAACAGAACCATCGGCATACAGTGCATTGAACGCGCTCTGCTTTCCAGCTTTGCCATGATACGGACCTGCGTCAATCATTATGGCGAAGTTCTCAGGTGGCACCATCCCCCCGTAAGGAGTCGTGTCGTATTGTTTGCTGCCGGCCCTTTCATTGCCTGGCAGTTCAATCTGCGTCCAGTTCCACACATAGCTGCTGCCTTCCGCGGCATAAAGGCCTTCATCTTCATCGGGGCACTGGAATATCTGGGTGTGGTTCTCCATATTTAGCGCGGTGGAGAGAAGGATACGGGTGGGATTCGCAAGCTTCTGTGAGGTGCAGTTGAAGGGGTAGAAGCCGTTGCTGCCCTGCTCGTATACCTGGATTGCAAGACCTATCTGCTTCAGGTTCGAAACACAGTTTATCCTCTTTCCCGACTTCTTCGCACGTGTGAGCGCAGGCAGCACCAGCGCCATCAGGATTCCGAGAATGGCTGTCACCACAAGCAGCTCCACTAATGTAAAGACTCCTGTTTTTTGCCTGAGACATCTCATTTCTTCCCTTTCCTCTCGGCCTGGTCTTTTACTATTTCGTACATCGCCTGGGTCAGCGGAGCCGACTCCGCCTTCTGCCGCCCGCTCAGTTCAAGAAGGAAGAACCTGGAGGCACCGCGCAATGCCCCGTTCCCGCCGGAACTTTCAAAGAAATCCGCTATCTTCTCAGGATTCTCCAGAGCCTTCCTCCGAAGATCATCTGCAGATTCCCTGATCACCTTTTCCCGGATTGAAGACGGCAGCATGAACAGCAGCTTGAAGGACTTGTCAAGTTCCTCGCAGGTCGCATCGGCTATCTGTTTTTCCGTAGCGACCGGATCCTGAAGCAGTTTCTTTTTTTCAGCTTCAGACATGCCTCTGAAAGAACCGTCAATCTCATTCAACAGCTTCTCCGGATCGATGTGCTGCGGGTTCGCTATCGCTTTCTGGATGGCCTCGGCTTTTCTAATTTTGGAGTCCACCCATGAATACACCAGAAGCAGGATGGCAGCGGCTGACGCCCCGCAAACAGCAAGAACAATTATTTTCCTTCTTCTATTTGGCATCATTTAATCCTGTTCCTCTTGAATATATATCCTCCGGCAATCTCTCCGGTAAAGAAGACAATCCCCATCGGCCACGGATTATAGAAATCATTGAAAGCGAAAAGGCAGATCGTGCCGCACAACATGTAGAAGAGTCCGACTATGTAGTTTTCTCCTGGCAATGACAGCCTGTAGGAAACGTGGACAAGACCATAGAGGACCATCCAGACGCCAAAGAGCAAATCGTAATGCTGATGGCTGATAAGCGCGAATGACAATATTGCCCCGACAGCCAGGGCCGGCAGCGCGTCAACGGCTGGAAGAAGCCTGTTGATATCCCTGCCCGATTCCTGATCGTAGAGGAACCACCATGTCAAGGCTCCATAATTAATGGCGACTGAAACACAGAGGACAGTCCCCCATACAAGCAAATGAGATTCAGGCGTCTCAGAGAGCTGTGTGAAAGAAATGAAGGCTGCTCCGCATAAAGCAACAAGGCCGCCCAATGCCCTTGCGGTTCCGGAATATCCCCTGAAATTCCTTTTCGCAAGGACGAGTTCCTGCATTTTCCTGACCTGGGCCAGTGCATCGTGTATGTGGTTTGCAATCATCCTTTGCCCTCCAGCCGTCTCGCTTTCATGTCAATCATAATCTGCACCCCATGTCCAATAGAAGATTATGAAAGATAATTGTTCCTACCTGCCCAACAATACACGTGCGCAAAGCACTTTGCAAGGCAAAGTGATAAAAAACTTCCTGTTTTCATTGCTTGTCCTTGATTATCTGAAGCTTATCCAGGGGATCTCTAGTTGTAGATGACACCAGTTGATATCGCATAGCGGGTAAGACCGGCGGTATCATGGATTTGGAGCTTCATCTTAAGCTGCTGCCGATGCTTCTCGACTGTCTTGACGCTGATTTTCAATTCTCCCGCTATCTCCTTGTTCGCCATGCCCTCCGCAACGAGTTGGAGAACCTCCCGCTCGCGTAAAGAGAGGATTGAGCCGCGTGTCTTGATCAGGTTTCCACTTGATGGCGATTTCGTAAACCGCGCGTAGATTCGTTTTGCCGCAGCAGACTCGAAGAAAGTATTTCCCCTGCAGACCTCCCGGATCGCCTTTGCAATGTTCTCGACAGAAGTTATTTTCATGAGATATCCTGACGCACCGGCGGCAACCACCTGTTCTATGTTTTCATCGCTTCCATGCGCTGAAAGAATTATCACCTTTGTGTCCGGCATATTGTCCAGTATCTGGCGGGTCGCCTCCGTACCGTTGAGGATCGGCATTGATATATCCATGATGACCACTTCCGGGCTGAGTAATTTTGAAAGCTCAAGGGCCTGCCGTCCATTTTCTGCCTCTCCTACGACCTTGATGTCCTTTTCAGCATCCAGCAGGACGCGTATACCCTTCCTGAGTATCGCATGGTCATCTGCCAGAAGAACATTGATTTTTTTCATGCTCGCCCCTAAGGCACTCCTCGTTAATAGGACATTGATTGAAATTAATCCGGATGAAGGGCATATGCAACCTGCGGCGGGGGAGGGAAAACCCGCATTGGCGGAAAGTGAATTCTTCTGGAAAGGGAATGGAAACACATCAAATATGACATGGCTTGCAGACTATTTTCACTTCCAAACGGCCTTCTTCAGAGCCCTGACAGCGATCTCGGCTAGATCATCAAGGACTTTCCCGGAGGTGTTCAAAGGAGGCAGGAAATAGATCGTATCCCCCAGCGGTCGGAGAAGAGCGCCATACTTAACCGCGTTGCGATAGAACTCGAATCCAATCCTCTTAGAAGGAGAAAATGGTTTTCCCGTATGGGGGCTGACAATATTTCCTGCTACGACATAACCGACGCCGCGGATATCCGCAAGAGCTCCGGTCTCAGACGCCACCCATTCCATCCGCCTGCGAAGTTCGCAGCCGCGCTCTGCGACTTTCGCAATTATGCCTTCGTCCTCATATATCTTCATAGCCTCAAGGGCGGCCGCAGCGGAAATCGCATGTCCGGAATATGTGTTTGAATGCAGAAACGATTTGCCTTTTCCATAATCATCATAGAAAGCCTTATAGACCCTCCTGCTGCAGAGGATGGCCGACATCGGCCCCCACCCAGCTGTCAAGCCTTTTGAAAGACAGAGAAGATCAGGAACTATCCCGGCATGTTCGCATGCAAGCATCCTGCCCGTGCGGCCGAAGCCTGTCATTATCTCGTCCGCAATGAGATGGACACTGTTCACCGTCGCCCACCGCCTGAGCTTTTTGAGGAAATCCGGACTGTAGACGAGCATCCCGCCGGCGCCCTGCACTATTGGTTCAAAAATGATCGCAGATATCTTTCCGGAACATCTGTCAAGCATTTTTTCGGTCTTCTTCCATTGCAGTTCCTCCATCCTCAGCCATTCAGGAGAATCCTGGCCTGAAAGATATGGGACTCCTGCAATTTTAGGGATGCTGATCATCAGCGACTTGTACGGACTTGAATAAATGCCGCAGTCGCTTGCGGAAAGAGTAAGGATAGTCTCGCCATGGTATCCATTTTTAAGCGAAAGGAATTTTGTCCTTTCCGGCGCGCCTGACTGGGCATGATACTGCAGGCTCATCTTCATTGCAATCTCGACCGCCGTCGAACCATTGTCGGCATAGAAGACCTTGTCAAGACCTGGCATCAGCGCGCAGAGTCTTTCGGAAAGAGCCACCAGCGTCTCATTGCAGGTGTTTGCCATGATCACATGTTCGAATTTCGCGATCTGCGCCTGGACGGCCTTCCTTATGCGAGGATGTGAATGTCCCAGGCTCTTGCACCACCATGAACTGATCCCGTCGATCACTTTTCGGCCATCAGCAGTAATTATATAAGCACCTCTCGCCTCCTTCACAGGAAGCGGTGGAAATGCTTCATAGTCCTTCATCTGGGAACACGGATGCCAGACATGCTTCAAATCCCTTTTCTGGAGCTTGTTCATCTTATCCTGTCTTAAAAACGTAGTTAGAGCCTGCTCGAAAAAGCCTCGATCACGATTCTCTGTCCATGTCCGCAATTGGGACATATCCAGTCAAGGACATAGGGATCGCCAGGCTTTGGGGTGTTGATGGTTATCTCCTCGGTCTGGAAGCTGCATACAGCACATCTGATCTTGAAAGTGGTTTTCTGCGCATTGGCTTTTACGATTCCGGCGCCGGAAGCCTTCAATTGCAGCTGCCCGACCGTAGCTTCCGCCGTTGTCCCTGTTGGAATGCCATAGCATCCGCTTAAAGCGGACACAAGTCCGGCTGACAGTAGAAGCAATAAGATTATCGTGAGAGAATTTTTCGGCTTCATGCCTTTGCATCCTTAAAAATTTGACAGGCAATAAAGCCCGCCGCTCTTTTTCATTTATCAGTTCTTCAGCGCCGCTATCGCCGCTGCATAGTCCGGTTCCTGAGCTATCTCAGGGACAAGCTGTACATACTTCACTTTTCCGTTCTCGTCGACGACTATCACTGTCCGGGCGAGAAGTCCGGCGATCGGGCCGTCAAGTATTTCAATCCCGTATTTTTTCCCGAAATCCTTCTTCCTGAGATCGGAAAGCGAGACTACATTCTTTATTCCTTCGGCCGAACAGAATCTTGCATGGGCGAAAGGGAGGTCTTCCGAAATGCACAGCACCACCGTATTATCGAGCTTGGCAGCCTCCTCGTTGAATTTCCTCACCGACATCGCGCATACTCCGGTATCGATGCTCGGAAATATGTTCAAGACAACTTTCTTGCCTTTGAAATCCTTCAGGGAAACATCAGACATGTCCGTCTTGGTCAGCACAAAATCCGGAACCATGTCGCCTTTTGCAGGGATATTTCCTGTAATGTGGATCGGATTCCCCTTGAGTTTGATTTCTTTCATCGTCGCCTCCTGTGTTGAATTTGTGTTTAAAGCGCATCCCGCCATCATGACGGCGGCCAATAATAACGACATGCAAAAAACTTTCTTCATCAATATACCTTCTGATGTAAGACAGGCTTTCCAGCCTGTTATGTTCCTTAGAATCAGCGGGCTGGAAAGCCTGCCCTACCCTTTCATTGAATTACCTTGATTTAACCGATATATTCTAGTTCCGCATATTTTATATTCAAACGCAGGTAGGGAAAACATGTATACCGCTGGGATCGACATCGGTTCGACAACTACGAAGGCCGTCCTCTTCAATGGCACGAGAATACTTGCCTCATCGGTGATGCCAAGCGGCATAGCTCCGGCGGAGACTGCCGTGAAGGTCCTGGACACAGTCCTGGCAGAAGCTAAAATGACAAAGGACCAGCTTTCTTCAATCGCCTCTACCGGCTATGGGAGGCGCCTCACCGATCTTTCCGACAAGGTAGTAACCGAGATCAAGGCCTGCGCGGCAGGCGCAGTCTTCATGGGCACTCCGGACGGCAAGCCTAATACAGTCGTAGACATCGGCGGACAGGACACGAAGGTGATCCAGCTCGGTGAAGATGGGCAGGTGACTAACTTTGTAATGAACGACAAGTGCGCCGCCGGAACCGGGCGTTTCCTCGAGGTCCTCGCGATGAAGCTTGAGATGTCGTACAATGATTTCGTAAAGGCGGCCCTGGAATCCACGACGCCGATCCAGATGAACTCGACCTGTGCGGTCTTCGCGGAAAGCGAAGTCATATCCCTTCTGGCGCGCGGGATAAAAAAATCAGACATTGCTGCCGCAGCGCATGCCTCGATAGCAAACAGGGTCGGCGCCATGCTGAGAAGACTTGACGCTCAAAACCCTCCGTACCTCTTCGTCGGAGGAGGCGCTCTCAATGCCGCAATGCTAAAGTCCCTCGAGGATAATGTCGGCATAAAGCTTTACAGCCATGAATACGCCCAGCGCGCAATCGCCCTCGGCGCGGCAGTAATCGCTCAGGAAGAAAACAAGGAATGAGGATTTTTGCGCCAGCAATACTTCTGTTCATATTTGTTTTTTCCGGTTGCTCCGAAAAAAACTTGCCTAAAATTACGATTTTCGAAGCCGCCGGATTCGCGCCCGTCACGGACATCGTGATCGCTGATGCGGAAAAGACGCTTGGCCTGAAAATCGTCACGGAAGCCAGCGGAACCCAGGTCGCCTGCAGAAAACTCTCGGAACTCGGACGCCGGTGCGACATCCTGATCTCCGCCGATGAAAAGCTTTTCAGGGAACTCGTGCCTGACCAGACAAGCTTCAGGCTGGATTTCGCAACCGACGAAATCGTCCTCGCATTTGGACAGCGTGCGAAGTTCGCAGACGATGTCGAGAAGGACTGGGCAATGGCACTCTTCGAGAAGGATGTCAGGCTTGGCAGAGGCGACGAGAATCTCTGTCCGACAGGATACAGGACGCTCATGGTCTGGCAGCTCCAGGAAAAATCTGCGAACATCGCAGGCTTTTCGGACAAACTGAGATCAAAGTCAACTAAAGTCGTAGATGATGTAATGCACCTGGCTCCGCTCCTGAAAACCGGAGAAATAGACTACGCCTTCCTATACAGGTCGATGTGCATCGCGCAGGACATCCGGCATATCAGGCTGGACAAGAAAATAAATCTTGGCGATATGTCGACCGATTATTCAGCGGCATCTGTCAAGCTTGCCAGCGGGAAAATCGTCAGGGGCGGTCCGGTAATCTTCAGCTTGTCCGTTCCTTCAAACGCGGAAAATCCAATTTCCGCCTACAGTTTTATAATATATCTGCTGACGGACAAGGCTGGTGTAATCAAAACTAAAGGCTTCACTCCGATAAAGCCAACCTTCCACGGTAGAAATGAACTATTCAAACCATTTGCGGATCTCGCAGATTTCTCCGACGAAACAATATAAGCAGGCATTTCCGAACTAGTGCCTGACGTTAAAGGCGACTGTTGCAAATCTAGCGCACTGAATTATACATCTTTTCCATCTGAGCGGCGCTGACACCGCCTGTCATGACGTAGATGCCGTCCCTTCCGATCTTGTCAAGCATGGGCTTCAGATCATCCTGTCCAACCGACATGATCTGCACCGACTTGCCGGCATCGATTATTTTCCTATACAAGTCAAACCATCTCGGATGGGCACCCTGCTCTATTCCTGCCTGAGGTGTCCATTCGATGGCGTCGAGTTCCTTGATCGCCAGAAGCGCATCGAGGTGGCACATGGCCTGGGTGCCGTCGAGATGATAGAGGGAATGGTCCAGCCAGCTGCACTGTTCCGTAAGGGCCGGCACAACAAATTCCTTGAACATTTCAGGGGAGAACATCGCCGAGGCGTCGCACTGCAGTTTCGCGGTCTTGCCGGCGCCCCATACGCGGAATGCGGCCCACGATGAACTTCCATCGTCGAGTTTTATGATGTCATAGATACGCTGATATGCCTCGAACCAGACCTTGTTGATCTCCCAGACTTTCTGTTTCACCCATTCAGGCCTTTCGATCATGTCGAACATGAGCGTCTGCGGATCCCTGAGCGATGAAAGGACATCGATGTTCTCTACTAGGTCGGGACATCCGACCATGTATTTCCCTTTGCCAAGCTTTACACATTCTTTGAGGGTCTGTTCCGTAAGTTTCCACCATTTATTTTCCGGATCGAACTTCAGCGGAGGCAGTTTTTCCGGTTCGGATTCATTCATGACGCATGGCTCAAACCATATGGTCTCATCCGAAATTCCCGGTTCGCTTCCAATGAATGTCGCCAGGGAGCCAGGTCCGAAAAAAGTATCACTTAACGGCAGCACATCAGCGCCAAAATATCCTTCAGACAGGCGGTAGTGGTTCACTTTTGCGCGCAAAACCGGATTCAGATAATATTCGCGGATGTCCGGGCATCCAACTTCCTGTACCGGCTCAATCTGCTTCACGGCTTTCGGCGGCCCCCAGGAGGCTATGACGACACCCTTGCGGTTCCAGAAATCGTTGAAGTGCTTCTTTGTATCGTCCCAGTTCGGCTTCCATGGAATTTCAGACATATTTATCCCCGTTTATTTTTATTCTTAAAATATTGTCTTAAAGTATGTCAAGGCAATTGCAACAGTCTCCGGTGCATAAGATACAAGCAAAGGGATCTTTTAAAATTCGTCCAATGAAAATTCCATCAAAAGTTCATTTCGTAGGGATCGGCGGGATCGGCATGAGCGGTCTTGCCCAGATGCTCAAATGGCTCGACTGCGATGTCAGCGGCAGCGACCGCGACATGGACAAGCCTGAAAATGCGAGGATAATCAACTCGCTCAGGAACTGCGGGATCAGGCTCTATCCACAGGACGGTTCATATGCATCAAAGTCCAAACCCGACTTCCTCGTATATTCCACCGCCATCGAAGAGGATAACCCTGACTTTCAGGCAGGTTCTGGAATAGGCAGGATACACAGGGCGGATGCGCTGGCCTCCGCAATCCTCTCAATGAAGAATGTCGTGTCAGTGGCAGTGACTGGCACCTGCGGAAAAACCACCGTGACTTCCTGGCTCGCGGAAACCCTTGCCAGGATGGGGCATGATCCCGTCATGCTCTCCGGCGGGCTCGTGAACAGTTTTTCATCCGCGAAGTTCGCAGGGAACTTCCGCCCGGGGAAAGGCGGATATTTCGTCTATGAGGCCGACGAGAGCGACAAGAGCCTTCTCGCGTTCAAGCCGGACTACTCCTTGATATTGAACATAGGGAACGACCATTATCCGATCAGTGAGCTTGCCGAAGTCTTCAAAAAGTTCATCAACAATACGTCAAAAGGTGTCGTGGCAGATGAGACCGTCAAGGACAGCATAAAGGAATTTCCGAGCGGCAAGCGCGAACGTATGATCTTTGGCATGGGAAAATCCAGTGAATGGCGTCTCGCTTCATACAAGATCGAAAACAATGTGCCAGTAGCCGAACTCATAAGGAACAAGACCGGCGAACTCGTAAAGCTCGTCCTGCCCTCGCCTGGTCATCATAACGCCTTGAACGCCCTTTCCGTCATGGCAGCCCTGGAAATGCTGGGGCTATATAAGAAGGGCTCCGAGAAGCATGTCTCATCTTTCGAGGGCGTGTGGCGGCGCTTCAACGTCAAAGGGAAGCTTCCATCGGGCGCGCTTGTGATAGACGACTATGCGCACAATCCGGAAAAGATAGTCTCGTGCATGAAGAGCGCGCGTGAAATCACCACCGGAAAACTCTTCGCCGTATTCCAGCCGCACGGCTTCGGACCGCTGAAATTCATGAAAGATAGTCTTTTCAAGGAGCTTGAAAAGATTATGACCCGCAAGGACAAGTTTATTTTCCTGCCAGTGTTCTATGCAGGCGGAACAACGGGCTTCAGCCCGACGTCCGAACAGGTTGTCCTGGAGTACCGTCTGAAAAGTTCGAAGGAGTATTTTTCTTTCGACAGCAGGAAGGAACTTGAAAAATATCTTTCGGCGAACACTTCCGATGGCGATACCGTCCTCGTAATGGGCGCCAGGGACAACTCACTTTCCAGCTGGACTGAAAAAATCCTGGCTGGAAAAGGTTAAACGCGAGATCTTCCTATTCAGCGGGAACCAGCTTTACCCTGATCTCACCCTTGTAGTAAATCCTGGGGTATTGATCATAGGAATAACCCGCACTAAGCCTGAACTTGAGAGGGCCGATAAGAGGAGTCTTCACTTCCAGGGAAGTCCAAGAAGATGTCTTGCCATCGGTTTTCGCCGCCCACATTGCCAGTCTGCCAGCCCTGCTGCCGGACATGGCTTCAAGGGGCACTCCCTCCCAGTTGCAGGATACCTTCCTGTTGAGGTTCCATTTGTCCGAAGGACTGGGGACTGCGTAGAATGAATCTCCATCCTTTATGGTTATCGCATTCTTGTTCCAGTCCCCGTCCTGATCCTCGGCGTTTACCCTGATCACCTTGCCGGGGAGCCTGTCCCAATCCGCAGAAGTTATATCCTTTGGAAACTCGGTGAGCTTGCCGGCCTTGATATCAGCAGTATTGGCGCCGGGCTTCTCCGGAGCCTGATCGGCTGCATTCGCCGCAGCTGTTATAGCGTCGGCAGCAACCTGCTTCTTGAAACTGGCTATCTCCGCCCGTATGACATCGACCTGGCTCTTCATGGACGGCATCTTCCTCATGCTCTCAAGCTTCTGCAGATAGGATTGTGCGGCAAACTTGAGCTGCGATTGATAGGATGCCCGTGCCTGGATCAATTCCCTAGGCTCTTCTTCCTGTGCCATTACAGTCGCCAGGATACCCAGCAGCAGAACAGCAGTCATCAAGTTTTTCATGTTATCCTTTTTGTTTATGGAACAATACCACGGAAAGTTCCCCCTCATTCAGCCGGAACCAGCTTGACCCTGATCTCACCCTTGTAGTATATCTTTGGCAATTGTTCATAGGAAGACCCGGAACTGAAACCGACCTTGACAGGCCCCTCAATCAGAGTCTTAACTTCCATGGAGTGCCAGTTACCCTGCTGCTTGCCTTCAACTTTAGATATGGACATCGTCAGCCTGCCAATCCTTATACCGCTACATCCTGGCCTATCGTTGGGCACGCCCTCCCAATTGCATGAGACCTTTTTACTGAGGTTCCACCTGTCCGTCGGGTGAGGAACCGCGTAGAAGAAGTCTCCATCCTTCACGCTTACGGGATCCTTTCCATAATATGATTCCTCGGCGGCGTTTACCCTGATCACCTTGCCTGGAAGCCTGTCCCAATCCGCGGAAGTTATATCTTTTGGAAATTCGGTGAGTTTGCCGGCTTTGATATCAGCAGTTTTGACTCCGGGCTTCTCCGGTGCCGAATCCGGCACATCCGCTACTGGGACGGCAGCCTGTCCCCTGACGCTGTCTATCTCCGCCTGTATGGCGTCGACCTGGCTCTTGGTCATGGACGGCATCTTCCTCATGCTCTCAAGCTTCTGCAGATAGGATTGTTTAGCGAATTTGACCTGGGACTGATATGAGGCCCTGGCCTGTGCCAATTCCCTGGGCTCTTCCTCCTGCGCCATTACTGTCACAAGTGCGCATGGCATGAAAATCGCTAGAATCAGCTTCTTCATTCTTGAGGGTTCCTTTATTTATCCAGCAGTAAAAGGGCTGACATATTCTTTGATTTTCATAATCTGATACAGATACTCCCAATATGGCGATCAATCAAGGACTTGTCGCCATAAACAGGCGTTTTCAAACTCCATCAAATTCAAAATTGCTGCCAGCGGAAACTTGTCAGGTTCCCTTAGTGTCTCTATTTCACAGTTCTATGTCTTAAGGGTATATAAAACTCGAAACTCGAAGCACGAAAACCGAAACAAGCTCGAAATAATGAAAACATCAATTCTTAAAACAATGTTTGAAAGATTTGAAAATTCATTAATTCCCAGTTTGTTTCGAATTTCGATATTCGGATTTCGAGTTTGGGTTGCGGGCAGAGCCCGCCTTAGTCAACAGCTGCAGCAATTCCGGGGATTCGTCCAGGAGGTCGTAATGTTCCCTGCTCCGGCAGATGTATAGGTTGACACATGAAAACTTCCTGCAAAGCCGCGGTTTACGATCATGGACGGAACATTGGTTGCCTCGCAGCAGAACGCAGCTGCCATCAACATCGTAGGGGATGACCTGGTCACGCTGGTCGGCGGTGTAGATACTGGCTGCAACGGCAACTTCCCGGTATTTTTCATGCTCGTCCGGTTCAAGCACGACGGCGAATGTTTTGTTGTTGTGCCGCTTGCAGCAAAGAGCCTGGCATTGATCGCATGGTGGTTCTCTGATCATTACGGCCTCCATATCTCTCCGACGAGAATAAATTTGATTTCGACAACGGTGGAAAATAGCCAGAAATGGAGCATAAATCAAGTACCCCATGACATAAGGGTACGCTGAAAAACAACTTGGTCATTTGCCGGCGAACGAACATAGTTCAGTGAATATTTGCCGCGGCTCGCGAACTTCGGAAACTGGGTTATTTGTTGCTGGAACCTCTAGAATTTTGCAAATTATAACATAAATTTTGTTTTCGATTATAACGGCCGACTTTAAAATAAACCTTAATTATCTCCGGTGAACATGAATTACAGGATAGAGATTTCAAACTATGACAAGTGGCGCGACTCCCGCGGGGAATCGGTCAAGAAGCAGATACATAATTTCCTCAAGCTGCCTGTCGACAAGGTCAGGACCCGGGATGCATATACGATAGTTGCAGACATAACGCCTGCGCAGGCTGCGAAAATCGCAGCCGAACTCTCCAATCCCGTGCTCCAGACGGGGATTGTCGGAGAAACACCCAGTACAGGATGCGACTGGCTTATCGTTGTCGGTTTCAGGCCTGGCGTGACCGACAATGTAGGCCGCTCGGCGCATGAGGCGGTCGGCGACATCATCGGAAGAAGGCTGCGCGAAGACGAGTTCGTGTTCAGTTCAATAGAATATCTCATCACTGGTTCAGCCCTCAGGGAAAACGATGCCGAGACAATAGCGAAGAAGCTTCTCGCGAATGAACTGATTGAGACAATAGCAGTATATGGCAAGAAAGAACTTTCCAGTTCCCCTATTCCCCTCAACCTTCCTTTTGTCAAGGAATCAGTCGGCGGAATCATAAAGGAAATAAATCTCGAAGTGGAAGATTCAAAGCTCCTGGAAATAAGCAAGAAGGGAATACTTGCACTGAGCCTGGATGAAATGAAGGTCATACAGAACTACTTCCGGAAGGCCAGGGGACGCGGAAAAGCCGGCTTGAAGAACTGTCCGACCGATGCTGAACTCGAGATCCTCGCCCAGACCTGGTCCGAGCACTGCAAGCACAAGATTTTCGACGCCGAAATAGAATATACCGACAAAAACGGGAAAATATCCAAAGTCGTTTCCTGCTTCAAGTCCTTCATCATGAAAAGCACCGCTGAGATATCCAAGGAGGTCGACTGGCTTGTCTCGGTATTCCATGACAACGCTGGTGTAATTGCATTCAATGACAAGATCGACCTCGTATACAAGGTTGAAACGCACAACAGCCCGTCCGCACTTGATCCATACGGCGGTTCGATGACCGGAATTGTAGGTGTCAACAGGGATCCGATGGGCACTGGGCAGGGCGCCAACCTCCTTATAAACGTCTGGGGCTATTGCCTGGGGTCTCCGTTCACAGCGGCCAAAGATGTTCCGGAAGGTCTTCACCATCCGAGGCGCTTGAGGGACGGCATACACAAGGGTGTAATCGACGGAGGAAACCAGAGCGGGATACCTTACGGGATCGGCTGGGAATACTTTGAAGACAGATATCTCGGCAAGCCGCTTGTCTACTGCGGCACTGTCGGGACACTTCCTAAGAAAGTCGGTTCGGTACCAGGGCACAGCAAGAAAATACTTCCGGGAGATCTGGCGGTGATGGCCGGAGGGAGGATTGGCAAGGACGGGATCCACGGCGCCACATTCTCGAGCGAAGAACTTCATCAGGACAGTCCCACGCAGGCGGTACAGATCGGAGATCCTATAACGCAGAAGAAAATGGGCGACTTCATATATGAGGCAAGAGACAAGGGTCTTTACAGGTTCATCACCGACAATGGAGCCGGCGGTCTTTCATCGAGCATAGGCGAAATGTCCAGTCTCTGCGGCGGATGCAGGATAGACATCGGGAAGGCCCCTCTGAAATATGCCGGCCTGCAGCCGTGGGAAATAATCCTTTCAGAGGCGCAGGAGAGGATGAGCTTTGCGGTGCAGCCGGAAAAGATCGCCGAATTCCTGAAGCTCGCAGAATCCAGGGATGTCGAGGTCACCGTGCTTGGCGAATTCACCGACAACGGCAAGTTCCATGTGCTATACGGGGACAAGACGATCGCGTATCTCGACATTGACTTCATGCACGATGGACTTCCAAGGATGAAGCTCAAGGCAAAATGGAATCCACCGAAATTCCCTGAACCGTCGCTGAAGAAGCGCAACCTGAAAAAGGATTTCATCGGGATGCCGGGACGTCTCAACGTATGTTCCGACGAGTACAAGGCCAGGCAGTACGACCATGAGGTCAAAGGACTCAGCGTAATCAAACCGTTCAGCGGAAAGTTCAGGGACGTCGTCAGCGACGCGACTGTAACGATGCCGGAACAGCTGAGCAGGGAAGGGATCATCCTGTCATCGGGAATACTTCCGCGCTACAGCGACATCGACACCTACCACATGATGGCTTCGGTAATCGACCTTTCCATCCGCAGGATAATCGCAGTTGGCGGCAGGCTCGGGCACATTGCAGGCATTGACAATTTCTGCTGGCCGGATCCTGTACAGAGCGAAAAGACGCCGGACGGCGAATACAAGCTGGCACAGCTTGTCAGGGCCAACCAGTCTCTCTACGATTATGCGAAGGCTTTCAAAGTCCCCTGCATATCAGGCAAGGACAGCATGAAGAACGACAGCACCCGCGGCGGCAGAAAGATCTCAATTCCGCCGACCGTGCTGTTCAGCGCCATCGCCAAAATGGATGACATAGGCAAAGCCATCACGCTCGATGTTAAAAACCCTGGAGATCTCGTTTATGTGATTGGCTCGACGAAATCCGAGCTCGGCGGCAGCGAATATTATGCGATGCTCGGAGCAACCGGGAACAATGTCCCGAAAGTCGATGCAAAAAAATCGACTGCCATCTACAATGCGGTCAGCGGCATCACCGGGAAGGGACTTGCATCGTCATTGCACACTCCTGCGATAGGCGGGCTCGCCGCTGGATTTGCGAAGATCGCAATTGCCGGCAGGCTTGGCCTTGAAATAGATCTCGCCAAAATTCCAGCCGACGGTGAATTGCCAGCCGAAGAAATCCTTTTCTCCGAAAGCAACAGCCGTTTCATCATGACGGTTCCCGCCGAAAACCGGACGAAGGTTGAAAAGCTTCTCAGGAATATCCCGTATGGAATTGCAGGCAAGGTTCTCAAAGGAGAGACCTTGAATGTCAGCATTGGCGGAAGAAAGTTGTTTTCCGCAGGACTTGCAGAGCTCATAAAATCATACAAGGGCACCTTGGCTGGAATTTAAGATGCTTTTACCCGTACTGGCTTGATTTTTAAGGACTTACTTTTAAATTAGGATCAAGGGGACTTCTAAAAGTAAGAATTCAAGCCTACGGGATACCATAATATTGAAGCTTCGCGTCAAAACTCTTGTCTACACAGGGATTACCCTGTTCATTCTCATTTTACTGATATCAACCGGCTCCTCCATTATAATACTCTCAGGATTCAACCGTCTTGAAGAAGATCAGATGTTAAAGAATTCCAAGCTGCTGTCGGAAGCCATTAAATCCGAGACCGCGCGGCTCGACACTCTTGCAACCGACTGGGGGAAATGGGATGAGAGCTATGCATTCATTGAAAATAAGAATCAAGCCTATATCGACACCAACCTACAGGCTCAGGCGATAGCCAATCTGGGCGTGGATATAATAGTATTCATCGACAATTCACAGAAAGTCACTTTCGGGACTGCTTTTGATCCTGAGAAAAAGGAGAAGATCCCCCTTCCTCCGGAAATAGCTGAGTGCATTGAGTCCAACAAGGAGATATTCGATGGGAAGAACAACAAGGACTTCTCCCAGCACGGAATACTCATGGCGGAAAACTCCCCCTTCATCTTCTCTGCATGCTCAATCTTGACAAGCAAGCTGGAGGGACCTTCACTGGGAATGCTTCTTTTCGGGAATTATATTGACAAGGATTTCATCGGACGCGTCGGCAAACATATCCAGAAGGATTTCACCATCGCAAGGACCGACAGGAAGCTGTCCGTTGAAATGACAGATGCCGAGTCGATTCTCAGAAAGACAGATTCCCCTCTCCTGCAATTCACCGGAGGTGATTCCATATCGGTCTTCATGCCGTTCAAGGATGTCCACGGCAAACAGTCCCTGATTGCTGAAATAACGCTCAAACGCGAATTGTACTCCGAAGGGAAAAAAGTGCTGATGACCTTCATCTGCGGTCTTGTAATCTCGGGGGGAATCCTCTACATGCTGATTGTTTTCATCCTCGAAAAGGCTGTCCTTTCCAAGGTCAGGGACTTCTCGCGCGTATTCAGCAGGATAAGGCAGATGTCAGACCTTTCCCAGCGTGTTGAGGAAAGCGGCAACGACGAGCTCGGAGAATTGAGCAGGGAGATAAATAAGATGCTCGCAACTCTTGAACACTCGAAGACTAGCCAGCAATATACGGAAATATCGATGCTTAACAATGAAAAAAGATACCAGCTGATAATCGATCAGGCGCCGATAGGAATTGTCACCTGCTACATGGATGAGAGGTTCAGGACGGTCAACCAGTCGTTCTGCGACATCATCGGCTACAAATCAGAAGAACTTCTTTCGAATAAAAAACTCAAGGACATAACATATGCCGAGGATTATGTCCCCGCTGCAAGGCATTTTGAGGACAAGTCGAACAATATCCAGCCCCTGGAAAATGAGAAACGCCTCATCCGGAAAGACGGGAAGGTGATATATTGCCTGATGAGGGCCCAGATCTACAGGGATCTGCTCGGAGAACCGCAATACCTGGTAAAAACCGTGCAGGACATAACGCAGCAGAAAGAAAACCAGCTCAGACAGAAGAAGCTCGAGGAAGATCTGAGACAGGCGCAGCAGCTCGAATCGATCGGACGTCTTGCCGGAGGATTCGCACATGACCTGAATAATTTCCTGGTACCCATCCTCGCCTATACGGACATGCTCCTTTCCGTCACAAAGAAGGACGACCCTCTCTACGGCGGAGTGCTTGAAATAAAGAACGCGGCAGAACGCGCGAAGACTCTTTCACAGAAATTCCTTGCCTTGAGCAGCAAGCAGATGCTGGAGGTCGCAACACTCGATCTAAACGATCTCATCAAGGCCTTCAAGAACATCCTGAACCGTCTCATCCGGGAAGACATAAGGATTGAATACAACCTTTCATCCAGGATGGCGATGATAAAGGGTGACTATGCCCAGATAGAGCAGGTCGTCATGAATCTCGCCGTCAACGCAAAAGACGCAATGCCCAAAGGCGGGCTGCTCACATTTGAGACATACAATGAAACACTTGATGAGGAAATACCGAATTCGCAGCCAACGGTAAAACCCGGCAAGTACGTGGTTCTCAAGGTCACAGACACAGGGACTGGAATAAGCAAGGAGGCGATGGCGCATCTCTTCGAGGCGTTCTTCACGACAAAAGAACGCGGGAAAGGAACAGGACTTGGACTGAGCATGGTGCATGGCATCGTCAACCAGCACGGCGGCGGCATCAAGGTCTGGTCTTCTCCAGGGAAGGGAACTTCATTCATGATCTATCTCCCGTCTACCGATGAGAAGCCCCCTCTCCATGAAAAACAAAAAGCCCCCAGCGAGATAAGGCCTGGCAGAGGTGAAACCGTACTTATCGTCGAGGACGAGCCTTCCGTCCTCAGGATAGTATCTTCAGAGCTTAAAAGGAACGGCTACAATGTAATTGAATCTGAAAGCGGTTTCGATGCCCTGGAAATTGCCGGACAGCATAAAGGCATGATAGACATACTTCTCACGGACGTCATAATGCCGGGGATGGACGGGAAGGAACTCTACCTGAAGCTCTCCGAGATCCAGCCCGAAATCAAAGTCCTGTATATGTCAGGCCATACGTATGACGTGCTATCCCAGCATGACATACAGGCGCCTGATGCGCAATTCATATCAAAACCTTTCTCAATGGATGTCCTCAGGAGCAAGCTCCAGCATCTGCTGAAGTGACGATACGGATACTACGCGGAGCCAGAAGCCTATAATTCCACAGGGTTTTCCAGGAGCGTCACCAGGCAGGAAGGCTCATCGTCCCAAATCGTCTTCACGGCAGCCACCCTGACTCCTGATTTCCTGCCTGTGGCGCAGTCCAGATCAACTTCCGTCGTCCTGCCTTCGGTAATCGGATATGGGAATTCGGCGCCCAGCATGTCCTTAATCTTCTGGCCGAAAAACTTTTCTGATGCGCTGTTGACAAACTTAAGCCTCTTCTTCGAGTCTATGATCAGCAGGGGGAATGGAAGCTTTTCAATTACATTCACAAAATTGTCACGCGCTATCTTCAGTGAACCTTCGAGATGCCTGTGCCTGGATTTCTCAAGCGCAAGCGAAAAGAGGTTGCCAAGTGAAAGCGCGAAATTCTGCTCCTCCATGGACCATTCCCTGGGCTCGCCGCGGTGTTCAATGCAGATGACACCGATGATCTCGCCGGAAACATAGACTGGCACATCCAGGCGGGAAGCGATCCTGCATGGCCTTATATAGTCCATGAGGAAGTCCCTGTACCTGGGATCGGTGGAGGCGTTCCTGCACACGATCATGCGTTCATTTCTGAGGGCGTTGAAATAAGATGGATACTCCTTTATTACAAACTCGGAGTCATGCGTATGCCCGGAAGTCCCGGCATCGTAAAGGTCGGCGCAGTAGAGCCGGGTGAAGTCGGTATTGAAGAGCCAGATTCCGACCCGGGTCACCTTGAATATCCCGGAAGCCATCTCTGTGATCCTGGTCATAATGCATTCAAAATCCGGACGGTATAGGATTTCCGGCGAAGTCCATTCGACAAGGATCTTGTTCTGTGCGATGAGGGTGTCACGGCTCTTCTTGATTTCAGCCTCAGCCCTCTTGAGGTCGGTGATATCAACGATGACTCCGACAAGTCCGGCGACGTTGCCCTTGATGTCCTTGAAGGTCGCCTTGTTGAAGATGACTTCGCGGAGGCCGTGCCCTCTTGTCTTCACTTTCCATTCATAGACCTGTTTTCCGGGATTGTTGAAAAGCTCCTCGTCCTTCCTGAAGTATTTTTCGGCGATGTCGGGCGGTCCCAGGTCAAAAACAGTCTTGCCGATGATTTCAGCCTTTGATATTCCGAAGAAGTCTTCAAACGCCTTGTTGCAGCCCGTATAGCGGCCTTGCCTGTCCTTGTAAAACAGAGGAGTGGAAATAGTCTCCATCAATGTCGCAAGGAAGTCGAACTGCTCGAACACCTTGGTCTGTATCCTTTTCTTCTCGCTTATATCGTCCCATGCGAGCAGAAAATACTTTCCGCCTTCAAAGGAAAGAGTCCTGACATTGACAAACACATCGATGAACTCACCGCCCTTCTTCCTGTAGCGGGCTTCATGCCTGTCCGGGCAGCCGGCCTTCAGGATCCTGTCAAACCTGGCCTTGATTTCAGACACCGGCGAAAGTTCGTAATCCTTCACGTTCAACCTCTCAAACTCCGTGTGGGAGAACCCGAGGACCTCATTCGCCCTGCCGTTGAAATCAAAATTATCCAGAGTAACTGCATCAAGGAGGACGATAGCGCTGGAGGAGTTCTCAAAGATGGCCCTGTACTTCTCCTCGCTGTTCTGCAGCGCACTCTCAAGCTTGCTTTTTTCAACTTGCTTCCTGCTTATCTGGGAATTCAGCTTCCTGACAAAGCCATGAATCAGGAAAGTGATCACGGACATGACGGCAATGACGAAAACCAGTGTAATCAGATGTGATTGAAGCACGGAGAGAAAAGGGAACAGGATGTGCTTGATGTATTCAAGGACTATGATTGAAATTGAAAGCAGCAATATTGTCAATATCAAAAGTTTTGTTCTCTTCGGATCCATAATCAAAACAGCCCCCTGTTTATTTTTGAAGTCTTCAATTCTACCGTTGGTTTCATCGAATACAAGCGCCTGTCAATAGTTTATTATAGCTGAAAACAACTTTTTTTTCAATGTATTGGAAATTTCCTGTTATTAAGCAAAAGACGGCGTCCTACTTATTTAGTGCTCAATGGCAGATGTAAAAAGACCAATTGCATACTATATTGGCGGAGAAGCCTGTATTTTCCATTGCACAGCAGTAAGGAAGGGATTTTCCATGAAAAGAACAGCCATCCTCTCGCTTGCCATATCCGTGGCTTGTATGACGGCATCAAATACATATCCTGGCGACAAGACCGCCGCGGAAGCAGCCGGCCACCAGATAAAATGCCCGATAGCGGGCGGTGCCATCAACAAGAAGACTTGCGTTGACTGCCAGGCTAAAAGAACATATCAATGAAAATCCTAAAATACATATTGATCCTGCTGTTGCTCGGTCTTTCCTTTTGGCTGGGCTACAGGATGTCTTCCGGACACAATAATTACCTTCCAGGAAAACCAGTCGAGGCCACCAATTCGTCCGAAGCAACGGAATGGACATGTTCAATGCATCCCCAGATACGCCAGCCAAAGGCCGGAAAATGTCCGATATGCGGCATGGAACTCATCCCTGTCAAAAGCGATTCCGGGGGGGGGGCTCCTTCTTCGGAATTGAAACTTTCCGCTGAGGCAGAGAAGCTTGCTGAAATTGAAACTGCACCTGTTGAAAGGAAGTTAGTCGCATCGGAAATCCGGATGCTTGGCAAAATAGCATACAATGAGGAGACCATGGCGTTCATCACCGCAAGGATGCCAGGAAGGATCGATAAGTTATTCGTGAACTATACAGGAATCGCCGTAAAGAAAGGCGACCATGTGGCAGAGATATACAGCCCTGACCTTCTCCTTGCACAGCAGGAGCTCATCCAGTCCCTCAACCTGCTTAAAGACGCCAAGCCTGGAAATGATTTCGCATCCAGGATATTGAATTCCGTCAAAGAGAAATACCGTCTCTGGGGTTTCAGCGATGAACAGGTTCAGGATATAATCAATAAGGGCAAGGTGTCGGATCACCTTACCATCACAGCGCCAATCCAGGGTATCGTGACGGAGAAGAATGTGGCAGAAGGCATGTACTATGAGAAAGGGGAGAAGCTCTTTACGATAGCGGACCTCAGTATCGTATGGGTCAACCTTGAAGCATATGAAAGCGATCTACCATGGATTAGATATGGGCAGGATGTCGACTTCACCACGGAGGCGTATCCCGGAAAGAATTTCAAAGGGCGGGTCGCGTTCATACAGCCCTTCATGAATGAATTAACCCGTACTGTCAAGGTCAGGCTCAACGCCGACAACCATGACGGCATGCTCAAGCCGGGAATGTTCGTGAATGCAACACTCCGTGCGAAACTCGCAGCCAACGGGAAAATCCTGAATACATCCCTTTCCGGGAAATGGATAAGCCCGATGCATCCGGAGATAATAAAGGACGGTCCCGGCAAATGCGACATCTGCGGCATGGATCTTGTACCGGCGGAATCACTGGGTTTCGCCGATGAAGGCGACAAGACTCTCCAGCCTCCGCTTGTCATCCCCGCATCAGCCCCGCTGCTCACGGGGAAAAGAGCTGTCGTATATGTTGCTGTTCCTGGCAAGAAAGGGGTCTACGAGGGCAAGGAAATAAAACTGGGATCGAGGGCCGGAGACTACTACATCGTCGAATCCGGCTTGAAGGAGGGGGATAAAATCGTTACAAAAGGCAGTTTCAAGATCGACAGCTCCCTTCAGATCCAGACGAAGCCTTCGATGATGTCTTCGCCGGTCGATGGCAAGATTGAAAGCGCACCCGCCACCGTTCAGGTAAAAAAGGGGAACCCTTCGCTTCAGCCCCCTCCTGACGACATACTTGCCGCGTATTTCGCAGTCCATAAGGCCCTCTTCTCGGAGAATCTTGAAGATGCCTTGAAAAATGCGTCAAAGCTGGACGGACGTTATTCAACCAGCCTTGGCACTTCAAAGGACATCAAGACCGCACGGGAGAATTTCTCGCATATATCGATGCAACTCTACAAGGAAGCGTCAGGGCCGGCGGCGCGTTTGAAGAAGCATGCATATTGGATTTTCTGCCCGATGGCGTTTGAAAACAAGGGAGCCTACTGGCTGCAGGACAGCGACAAGGTGCAGAATCCATACTTCGGCTCGGTAATGCCTAAATGCGGCGAGCTCCAGGAAACTATTCCGGCGGGAAAACAATAGCAATAGCCACAAACGGTAGCACATCATCTTCAGATCATCTTCCGCACATGAAAAAGTATTTACAAAAAATAATCGGAAGGAAATCAAAGCGCTGGCATGAACGCTATGTTGACGGCAACGAAGTCAAGCTTCTGCACGGCGGCGCCGAATTCTTCCTTGCATTGGAAGAGCACATCAGGAATGCAAGGAAAACAATCCAGCTTCAGATCTACATGCTTGATCCCGACGATACGGGCATGCGCATCATAAGGCTGCTGAAAGAGGCGGCCGCACGCGGAGTGCAGGTGTATGTGGTGCTCGATGCCTTCGGTTCGCAGAGGATCCACGAAAACCATATCCAGGACATGCTCAAAACCGGGATCCATATCCGGAAATTCGCCCCCATGCTGAGCGGGCTCCGCATCAGCATCAGCCGCAGGATGCACCATAAGATATTTGTCGCCGACGGCGAAATAGCACTCACAGGCGGATTGAACATTTCAGACAGCTATTTCGGTATGCATGAAGCGCCCTGGCTGGATTATGGTGTCCAGCTACGAGGTCCGCTTTGCGCGGAAATGGAAATAACCTGCCGCGCACGATGGAGACGCCAGTTCCGCAAAAACAAGATACCAGTCGAGCATCCGCCCGAATGCGGCGCTGTGCGCGCTAGGACAAGCCGGAACGACTGGTTCCGTGGCAGGTCACAGATATCGAAATCCTACCGCGACATGCTTTCCAGAGCCAGCAAGGAGGTCCTGATGCTTTCACCTTATTTCCTTCCCGGCTACCGTTTAACGAGATTAATCATGTGCGCACGGAAGCGCGGAGTGCGGGTAGTGCTCGTGCTTCCCGGAATATCCGATGTGCCTCTCATGAAAAACGCCACCGACCACCTTTACGCAACATTCCTCCGGCACGGCATCGAAATCTATGAGTGGAAGGAAACCGTGCTGCACGGCAAAATTGCAGTCATGGATTCATCCTGGTGCACCATCGGCTCATACAATCCCAACGTGATGAGCGACTACCTGAGCATGGAAATGAACATCGATGTCGACAATATTGAATTCTCGTCCCGTCTCCGCGAGGAGATTGAAAGCAGGATAATCTCCCATTGCAGGAAAATAACCGAAGACAATTACCGTAAAAGCAATAGTTTCATCATGAGCATGTTCAATCGAATCGCATATTACACCTTCTGGATACTGCTAAGGCTCCAGTACCTGCTGACATCCTCCAAATAAAACAATACCTGCCTGTATTATTTTTTATTCATCATATGAATAGCGCGTTTGGCAGTTTATATTTTTAAAAATCATATATCCCGGAGGAAATAAATGGAAAAAGCCAGGACTCAGATAATCGCGACTGTCGGACCGGCAAGCAATGATGACAGGACCATGAAATCACTCATCGATGCAGGTGTCGACATATTCAGGATAAATCTTTCCCATTCCGACAGGGAGACGCACCGGGCATCTATCAGGAAGGCCAAGGCTCTGGGCGCAGTCGTCATGATCGACCTCCCCGGACCAAAGCTGCGTATCAGCGATTCGAGCGTCCCCCTGCCCTGCTCCGTCAAGGTCGGGGAAAGGATTTTCTTCGCAGGATCTCCTTCCGACTTCAGAAGTTCCATGCCGAGTCTTGCCATACCAAGGGGAGTAGATTTTTCAAAGGCGGAAACAGGCATGCTCGTACTGGTGGATGACGGCAAACTGGAGTTCGTTGTCAAGGAAGTTTCACCCAAGGGGGTTGTCGTGCAGAGCCAATCCGAGGGTCCGCTGTGCCCCAGGAAAGGCGTTGCTTTCTCCAAGGATCTGACAAACTTCGCGCCGCTTGTCGATGAAGACCGTCAGGCATTGTCGGAGCTTTCCGGAGAACCTTACGACATAGTTGCAGCCTCCTTTGTAAGAAATGAAGACACAATAACCGAACTCCGTGAAGAACTGGCGAAGCATGGAAGTTCCGCCAGGATAATCGCCAAGATCGAGGATCCTTCAGGCGTCAAGAACATCGAGGCCATCATCAAGGCATCTGACGGGATAATGGTCGCCCGAGGAGATCTCGGAGTCTGTACGCCGATCGCCGCTCTTCCCATCCTCCAGAAAAGACTTGTCGCCCTTTCCGTCTATTACAGGAAGTACGTGATCGTGGCAACACAGATGCTCGAGTCCATGACTGAAAATGCTTTCCCGACTCGGGCAGAGGTCACAGATGTCGCCAATGCCGTGTTGGACGGAGCCGATGCAGTAATGCTTTCCGGAGAGACCGCCGTAGGCAAGCATCCGGTGAAGGTCGTCGAAACAATGGCGGAGATAATCTTCCATGCCGAATCCGCATTCAGGACAGGGCTCAAGGACATACTATAGAAAAGCGCATATGAAAAAAATCAAACCAGTACCATTCAGGCACAGGCCAAAGGGCATGACCATCCTCTACGAGGACATGGACGTAATTGTCATCGACAAGAGCTCCGGCCTGCTGACTGTAAGGACGAATTATGAGAAGGAAAAGACAGCCCATCAGATTCTGACCGACTACATACGGCGGGGCGACGTCAAATCAAGAAAACAGCTTTTCGTAGTGCATCGGTTGGACCGCGATACTTCCGGGGTCCTTGTGTTCGCCAAAAGCTTCGAAGCCATGGAAAATCTTAAGCAGCAGTGGGGAATCAGCGTAAAGAAGAAATATGTGGCTGTTGTCCATGGTATACTGCAGGAAAAGAGCGGCACAATCACTTCATATCTTGCGGAAAACGAGGATTATGAGGTTTTCTCAGTCAATGATCCGCAAAAGGGAAAACTGGCAATCACTGGCTATAAAGTCATAAAGGAAACAAAAAGATCCAGTTTGATCGAGGTTGATTTGCTTACAGGCAAGAAAAACCAGATCCGCGTCCATTTCCTTGAGAAAGGACATCCGATCGTCAATGATGAAAAATATGGACACAGAGGAGTCAAGAGCAGTGGCCGTCTGGCCCTCCATTCACAGTCACTGACCTTCAACCATCCATACTCCGGCAGGACGATGAACTTCGAAGCCAAAGTCCCTGATTGCTTTGAAATTTATCTGAATGCGTGAACTCCAACTTTGGCATTCAGGATCCGCTCAATTGATCGCCGGGGGATCGTCGTCACTGCCCGTACCGGAGAACATCTTGTTGGTTCCATTGACATCCACTGCTCCGTCATCCTTGACACTGTATCCGAGAGCCTGAAGGCTGAGCGCATCCGCGTGACCGTCCAGGAATGCGATGTTCGCAAGTTTCGAATGCACTGCATACGGTGCTGAACGGCTGGCGGGATTCCTGCTGCTGTCGTTGCAGTAGTCGCTGCTTCCGGCGACAAGCCTCGGTGGATCAAGCGCCCATGCATGATTTCCAATTTTGCTGTCACCATTCGCCGTTCCGGCCTGGAGCAAGGCATCGTATGGCTGCCTTGCAGAAGAAGCTTTTCCTGCGGCAGTGCCCATACAGTCGGCAAATACAACAGTACTGTCAAGATTCTTGATTGCACTTATCTTGCGCGGCCAGCATATATATTTGGAAGTTGTGCTGTTTATCCTGGAATTCCCTAGGAACTGAAAATTGTATCCGTAGGAATAATTCCTTCCATTGTCCCTGTCCAGTCCGGTGACAGGATCGGGCTGCGGACAGATGAATATCCTGTTGTCGACACGCTGGGTGTTGTCGCCGGCGGCCAGCGGATCTGGATTGCTGAACGCATAGAACTTAGCGGAGATTCCGATCTGGGCAAACCAACGAGGGCGGAACTTCATTCCGTTGCCGACATCATAGACTCCGCTGGGCATCCTTCCGGCGACCATGCAGCCTGCATAATCATCCGCATACATGGTGAATCCTACCGCAATCTGCTTCATGTTCGCCATGCAGAGAGTGCCTTTTGACTTCTTCTTCGCGATATAAATTGCCGGAAGAAGAATCCCGATCAGGATGAATATTATCCCGATCACCACCAATAATTCTACCATGGTAAAATTATTTCCGATTTTCTTCTTCATTTAAAAGCCTCCTCCCCTTATTATTAATTTCGGGCAACCGAAATTAATCCTCGATGTCTATTGAACTTATCCTATAGTCACCTTCAAGCCGGTTAAGCCTGAACGTAATATTCCTGTCCTTGTCGGTCAACGCGCTCGCATAGTAGCAGTTCTCATACTTCACATAGACAATTGTCTTCAGACTCAGGCTGCCGGTCTCACTTATAAAGCTGTTTATCTTCTCCTGATTCACAGTATTGAAAAGCTGCGCAAGGGAAGGGCTGACCTTCCTGGCTTTCACTTCCTGCATGAGCTTGTCCACGGTTGCCGCAATGTTCCTGTTGCTGCTTTCCTCCGTCGAGATAGTAACTTGATATTTAGCCCTCTGCAATGGCGAGCTTATTATTCCCTTACTATGGAGATAGAAGCCCTCTGCGGCAATTATCGCGACAAGTACGGACAAACCTATGTAATCGAAGCGTATCCTTGAAAAAATATTTTCAATATGGATGTACGATGAAGACTGCAGATTCGCCTGGATTTTTTTCTTGCTTCTTGCAGCCTCGGCATGCAAGTGCAACTGCTCCTTTAATTTCAGCTCTCCCTGAAGTTTCTGAAATTCGTTCTTCTTGCTATCTAGATTTCGTGCTGTTTCACGCAGTTCTTTTAAAGACATAAGAAAACTCCTCTAATCCGTCCGGCTTTATCATTATTGCTTAATTTAACGGTTTTATTAATTTTGTCAAACAAGCTTGTGGTAATAAAAATTCACTTTATATTAAGCGAGTATTAAAAGTAACTTTTGATTAACGTGGCAAGTGATTATGAACCAGGAATTAAGCTGCTACGAATATGAGATTCTGGAAAAGCACGGCACTGGAAGGCTGGGCGAACAGATTTACCTTGGATTTGATCCCAATCTCAACCAGCAGGTGATGATCAGAATGCTCCCCTCCGACATGATTTCTCAAAATGACACTTTCCACAGGTTCATGCAGGGCGCCAAAATCACTGCTGCACTCCAGCATCCGAACATCCTGACAGCCTACAAGGCTGGAGAAGCGGAAGACGGCAATATTTTCCTTGTCACACGATTCGAGGAAGGACTTTTCCTGGATAAGCATCTTGAGAAACATGGGAAGTTCAATGAAAAAGACGCCGCCCGCCTAATCGCCGCCCTGGCCGACGCCTTGCTTTATGCATGGGAAACAAAAATGATAGTCCACAGGAACATCTGTCCTGAAACAATCCTGATAGCAAATGACAAGCGTCCCATGCTGACGGACTTTGGAATTGCAAAATCAAGATCAATGAATTTGACCGAAACCCTGAAAGGGGTCATCCTGGGCAACCCCCAATACATGAGCCCTGAACAAGTCAGGAGCGAAAAGGAGATTGACTTCCATTCAGACATGTACTGCCTCGGACTTGTCTTCTATGAAATACTTGCCGGTTTCCCAGCCTTCCACAACAAGTCTGCGGAAAAACTGATGTCCATGCAGGAAACCAGGCAGCCTGTAAGCCTTAAATTCAGGAATCCAGATCTTTCGGAACGCTGCGTAAAGATAATCAACAGGATGCTTGAGAAGGAAAAAAACAAACGCTACCCCTCATGGAATGATCTGAAGGACGACCTGGAAAAGCTCTCGTCCGGAATGGAAGCCACGTCCGAACTTAATCAAGGGCCGACTAACGACAAGATTAAAAAAAACTCACATGCAGGCAGGATCAGAGGCCTGGCAAAATTGATGCTCACAAGACTGAGCCGACGATAGTCTGCAGGGGCGGACGTTGCCCGAATGAAGGAAGCTTCAGTATAAATAATGTATGATTATGTGACAATGATGCTAGAGGAAGCAATTCGCAAGGTATTTACCTGTGGAAGATCTGAATTTCTCAAATGGGAACCTTGGGTCAGTGTATGGGGTAACCATGATTTTTTGCTTGCTATTTTGCCAACGGACAATACGGCATGCAACATTCCTGAATAGGTAGAGGAAAATGCTTAAGGATGTAAATATTAATCATCTACACCTAAAAACGAAGGATAAACAACAAGCATTAAGGAGGATCGAAATGATCAGGAATTATCGAGTTACATCTTTCCGGGGAGCCCTGATGGCCTGTGTCCTCATCGTCGGACTCAGCGTACTGTGCCTCAGCGATGCCAAATCCGACGATATAAAAGCATCCGATCCCAAAAAATCAGTTGTCATCAGCGCCGACAACGATGGGACGTCTGTTCAAACATCTGAGAAATATAGGGATGATGTAAGATTTGCCAACTTTCCTGCTCAAAAAGGCCTCGAAATGACACCAGACGAGGCGACAGAACTCGAAAAAGCACTTGAGAAAAATCCAGATGATCTCAATACGGCCGCCCAACTTCTCGGCTTCTACAACAACGCAAGGGGTAAAAACCCTGACGCAAGAAAAAAACGCGAGAAACTCATTTTGTCTCTTATTCAAAGTCATCCTGATGCGGCAATTTTAGGTACCTATTACGGACTGCTTTTTCGTAATGACAACTGCATCGAAGCTCAGGAACTTTGGGCTAAGCAGGTCGAAGAAAATCCTAAAAGCATCCCAATCCTCATGAATGCCGCCCACCCATTCCTTATTTACCCTCCCCAAGAGCTTCAACCAGACGGAGGATTAGCGGTGAAATATCTCCTCCAGGCGCAGGCCATTGAGCCGGACAGTCCTATAATAAACGAAAAGCTGGCACAGGTTTATATGATAAGCAGAAGATTCCCCGGAGCTGACAAAAAGGATCTGGCGGCAAAAGAGCTTGCCGAGCTCACAAAAGTGTATAAGAATTCAGACAATGAAGCTCAAAAGTCAATGATGTTGCCACAGATGGCCAAAGCCTCACTTGAGATCCCTGAAGAGCTTGACTCGGCCGATAAGCAGGCTGACCTGATGATCAGTAATGCACAGGTAGCACTGAAGAACTGGCCCCCCGCCCCCGGCGGAACTGTTTGGAGCGGCGGAAGAATGATAAGCCCCGATACAGTTTTCCTCTTTTATTTTGGATATTTTACCAAAGGCATGGTCGCACTCAAGAAAGGCGACACCGACAAGGCTGTCGAGTTTCTGTTGAAATCGGCTGAAGCTTACAAGTCACAGAACGCCCTGGCCAATGGTCCGAATATGAGTCTGGCAAAAGCCCTGCTTGAGGCCGGACAGAAAGACGCAGTCATTGAGTTTTTGGGCAAGTGCAGCAAGTTTTGGAAAAATGACCAAGGCATAACTGGGAAATGGACCGCAGAAATAAAAGCCGGCAAGATTCCGGATTTCGGTCGCAGCCTATATTATTAATAAGTTGGGGCAAAAACATGAAATCAGTGTTTATCTTATTTATTATAATGCTAACGATTGCTTCCGCATCGGCGCAAGATAAAATCAAGCTTGAAAAGGCGGACAAGAAAATCTTTGCATACGTAAATGCTTTGTCTGAATCCCCTCTGTACTTTCAATCCTACATTACCCGGGGAACTGAATCGGGGGGGCACAAGCCATTATAAATATTGATGTATCAGGGAAAAATGACACCTTTATGTTTCACTTCACTACTTTTTCTACCCTGGGACTGCTGTATCGTATAGAAAATTACAGCAGTTTTAATCCTACACCAGAAGACCCTAAAATCGGTAACCCTATGCCTAACCCGGGATAGGTCAAGTAACTGATGGGCAAGATGAAAAGATGATATCTCCGAGGTTATTTCGGGCTTAGGATGAAATAACAAGTAACCGTTAAGCTGGGAAGACGAGGCTGTTTATCCTTGAAAGCATGTTGGGTTTTAGCCCGACAATTCTTAAATAGGCGGGTTAAAACCCACCTTACCCATGAGGCAAAACACCCAGCTTAACGCTTACTCGAAAGTTGATTTTAACTGAATACCTCTTGCGCTGAAATGGGGAATGCAGTTCAAGCTCGTGCAGTCGGCGGAGTTCGCATTAGCACAACTCGAAATCAGGCTAAAATTACAATTTCCCATGCGTTCAAGTTGAAAAAAGGTTACTTGCGCCTATT
>JBAQUG010000279.1:0-13238 GCA_049297395.1 Victivallales bacterium
CTATTTCCTATGCATGAGGAGCCTGGACAGTGATCGTCTCCAGCGGAACCCGAGCATAACCGACAGGGAGCCAAAAACGACCGTCAAGAGCGCACAGGTGACGCGTGCTTTCTTGGCCTGCCTCAACTGTTCCACCCCCTGGCGCAATGCCAATCGGCCTGCTGCAATCTGCTTTTCCCCGACATCGACCTTGCCCTGTCCTACGGCAATTTCCTTGTCGCCTTCGGCGATGCGAAGTTCAGCCTCCTCGAAGCCCTTTCCTTCGTTTAGCAGTTTGTCCACCCACACCAGGAACAGGTTGTCCCTGGCTCGCGAATACTCCTTTTTGCCCTCTGACTCCTCTTTCCTCCCGGCTTCCAGCCTGGATCTGCCCTTCCAGAGCTCTGGCTCCCCTTTTTCGAGCTGTTTCAAACCATCGACTATTTGTTTTTCCCCTTCAAGAATCTTCCCAGTGAGCAGAATAAAGCCGACGAGCGACCCAGCCGTCAAAAGAATCAGGAGCGGCAGTGTAATCATCTTGCCCATGGCACTTCCCTCTGTGTTAAATTGACAGGAGCCTTTATGGGCGCACCCTTCCGATCAATTTCGTTCAGTCGACAGTGAACATGCGGCAGCCGGTAAGGACACATAATGAGAAGACGGCCACAAGTAAAAGGCTCCACGTCAGCAGTCTGTTGATCATGTTCTTTCTCCAAGCTTGATTTTTTGAAATGGTCTTCATTTTTCCCTCCTTATTATCTTTGAAAAACTATAAATCCTTAAAATCACCAGTTGACAATAATCATCGTCGGGGCCAGGCTGTTCGGCAGATCGTGGAACCAGCTTTTGTTGGTGCCGATGATATTGATTAATCCTATCTGGCATCCAGCCTCCACATCCTCAGTATAGTTGACTAATCCTAGCTCCAGGCCTTTCACGCGGCCCGCATAATTCACAACACCGCTCTGCAACCCCATCATGGTGCCAGCGACATAGTCTACAAGCCCGCCTTGCCACCCAAGGAAGTCCTTCTTGGTGTAGTTGATCGCCGCCCATTGGATCCCTTTGTAGTCATCTGCGTAGTTGAGGATAAGTCCGACGCTCAGCCCTGCGCTTTGTCCGACTGTGCCGTTGGCTACGCCCAGTGCCAGCGATGTCTGCTGGTTTTCGCCCCATACACTGGCGGTAAAACCCTCGATCGTATCGCTCCGGGGATTGACGGCGACATCCGGAGTAAGGCTGAAGTTGAAAGGTTTAGTTGCGGCAATGGTGCCAGTCGAAAACAGCACCATGGCCAGATATGCGATGAACAGCTTCATTGTAGTTCTCATTGTTTGTTTCTCCTTTTGTCATTAGCCTTGCCTGTTGAAGTATAGGCCGTGAAAGGAACTCATGCTATGGAGTGAAACCCTACCGGGATATGGGTATAAACCCTACCGGATATGGAGCTGAAGCCAGGCGTTTGCCATGGGGTAAACCCTGCTTCTCATAGGGGAAACCACATCATGACAACAGACCTGTAGTCCCGTATCCCCTCAAAATGCAAGCGGCGCCGCCCATTTACGGGCGGCGCCGCTTCGAACACATTGAAACAAAAACTACGGAACAACAACCTTGGCCGTGAATGCTGTCGAGGCTGGTTTTCCGGTTGTAGGCGTTGCTTTGACATTGACAATGTAATCGCCAAGAGCAGCATCCCTGGCCACTGCAATCTTGACTTTGGCTTCAGGCTTCTCGCTTGCCTTGACCAGAACGTATTTTGGCATTACGCTGATGCCGTCCGCCTTGATGTCCACCTGCACGTCCTGCTTGAAAGCTGCGCCCCTGTTCAGCGTGAGTGCAACGGTTGCATCCTCACCCTGCTTGATTGTAACAGACGATGTGACGCTGATGCTGAATGTTTCGTCGGCGGGGGCGATACCTCCCTGGTTGCTTGTCGAACTCCAGCATCCCGATGCAGTGATCAAAGCCATCATCATTAAAAAAGCGATTAGAGTTTTCATGTTATTTCCTTTTTTTATTTTGATTGTTTGCCTGTCAATTGATTATCCGTCCAGATGATCCCGTCCACCGGTTTGTTTCCGGAGCAGGTATCTGTTTTATAAGGCTCATTCCGCCTTGAGCCTGCATCCCTTCATCGTTCCTGACGTATTCTGGTCGGTTGTGTAGGTGCCTTCGAATTCATTATGGGATGACAGCACGCCGTTCAAATGGAAGTTTCTCTTATTGTCGTTGCGCCTGCCATCAATCATGAACTTCGGGCCATTTTCGGAGATTGAACCTGAGAGTTCAAACTCGCCAAAGGCGTCATTGCATTTGCCTTTCAGCTTGTAGGATTCCTGGGCAATGGTCATCGTCCCGTTCTGGACTCCGTCCCTGCCGTTTTCTTCGAACGTGTATTTCCAGTCGCCGGTCATGTTGTCATGTTTCGGAACTGACGCGCATCCGGCAAAGAATCCAACTGTGACAATGGCTACTGCGAGCATGATTAAATTCTTCATTTCCCCTCCCTTTAGATGTTACGGTGGAATTCCACCGGTGTTTTGTTTGTTTTCCAATCGGTCCAAGTTAAAGGCTTCTTGGCGGTCCCCCTCCTTTCTTCTGCCATCAGTTTTGCCGCCTTAAATATAGTTAGGGGCTGAACCGCCTGCCATAAGGTAAAACCCTACCGCCAGATGGGGGGAAACCCTTATGCGGATTCTGCTGAAAAAACTGGACAAGAGCTTTGAAATTTCCCCGAAATGCATTTCAAGAACCTTTACGGCTCCTTGTAAGGGGTTTTGGACAGGTTATTACTGGTCTTGACAGTTTGCGATAAAAGCCTCATTATAAGGCTAAAGGCTGGTGGGCCCGGCAGGAATCGAACCTGCGACCAAGTGATTATGAGTCACCTGCTCTAACCGCTGAGCTACGGACCCGTGTCAGATGTGTGGGAAATTCAGCATCAGCCTGTAAATTACACAAAAGGTCGCCAAAGGCAAGTTCAAAGAGTAGTTTTTCCTTTGAATTTTACTTTTGCGCTCCGTATGCTAATTTCTAGAGGTTGTCCGTAGTGGGGGAATTGCAAAATTATTCTGAATTCATACGAAACACGGGTTTTGTAACTATCTCGTATTATCAAGAGGCGGTCCTGATGAAAAGATTTTTCGGCTCCATCATGCTGGTGTTGGGCATTTCACTATTGTCATCCTGCGATCAGGGTGCAGGAGAGGAGACCAGGCATCCGATGTATATCAAAGCCCAGAAACTCAAGGAGAGAGGCGGCTTTGCAGAATCCGCAAAGGCCTTCGAGGAATTCCTCAGGATAAATCCATATTCCGCAAAATCCCATTATGAACTCGCAGTGCTTTATGATGAAAGCTTGGACGACCCGCTCCTCGCCATCTACCATTACAGGAGATATCTGGAGATGGAGCCGGATTCCCCCGACAAGAAGAATATCGAGATCTGGCTGCAGTCGGCTGAGAAGAACTATTGTTCGCAGCTGAAATTGAAATATTCCGACGATGACACGAAAAAGCAACTGGATATCCTGAAGGAAAGGGAGAAACGGTATATAATGCACCTCACCCAGTTCAGGAATGAAAACGCATATCTTAAAGGCCAGCTTGGACAGAAGCTGAACCCCCAGATGGCCGTGGGCCAGCCTCTCCAGGACATCGCGTCGGCCAAGCCCCCGGCGGATACTGCCTCTAAGAAAAAGGATATCCCCGACTTTTATGTTGTGAAAAGCGGGGACACCCTGTCAAGGATATCCAAGGAAATCTACGGGGACATAAAATATTTCAAGCTCATATTCGACGCCAACAAGGACACTCTTACTTCGGAGAACCTGCAGATCGGGCAGAAGCTCAAGATTCCAAAACTGCCGGAGAAACAGCAGGAGTGATACAACTGAAACTTTACTTCTGGCATACTGAATCTATATTATATCCTCAGTTAATCCCATAAAAACCAAGATTCATCAAGGGTTGATAAATATGGAAGATAAACCTAGCGACGGAAAAGCCGGTCCGGAAATCCAGAAAGAAGAGACTGCGCCTTATGTCATTGAGCTTTTTTTCGAGAAGAAGCCTGAACTGAACAAGGACAGCCTCCTTGAGGCCCTTAAGAAATATACTTCCAATCCCGAGATAGACACCTTCTCCGAAACCGAGAGAACCACCCTTGCCGCCGGCGACATCCAGAATCCGGCCTGCAGGATCAAGATCGGCATGGAACAGATCCCCTTCGACCGTGAAACCCTGCTTGATTACGCATCGTCGCTGCGCCAGAGCTGGAGCTGGCGCACCGCCAAGGAAACAATCCAGAACTGCACCATGATCATCAAGATAAGCGATGAATACTCCGACAAGATAGCCTACAATGACAGGGTCAACCTGCTCAGGAGCATACTGAGGGGCATTGTTGAGAAGATCGGCTGCTGCGCAGTCCATTTCCCGGTGACCCAGCAGTTCGCCAAGCCTGAGAACTATGTATATTCATTCTGCGATCCTTCACCTGACAAGCTCTACGGCTTCATCAACGTCCGATTCTTCAAGATACATGACAGCGACGACATGGTGATGGACACCATCGGGCTGAATGCGATCGGCCTGAACGATGTGCAGTGCAGCTTCAAGAGGTACAATCCCAAGGATATATCGAATATACTTTTCAATACCGCATATTATCTCTTCGACAACGGCAATGCCATTATTGACGGCGACACGGTGCAGGGGCTGAAGCGGACCGACAAGTGGGCCTGCAAGAAAGAGCTTTCCCTCGTGGCACCCAAAAGAATGGTGCTCGACATCGCCCCGGGCCTATATAAGTAAGGCGGCTTTTTAACCGCCAGTCTTTTCTTTTAAAACATAAGATGTCAGGATAAAGCCCAACCTGCTATTAATGGAGCTGATTGCAAAACTTCCCAAAACTGTTGTTACGGAAATATGCCCTATCTGTTCCATTCAGTATCTGAAACTTCGATCTCGAATGGGCTTTTGATTACGGGTCTCAGGACAAGCCTGCCTTTCAGCTTTTCAGGCGCACGGCCCGAAAATGAATAACCTCCTCAGCCATATTTGAATTCACCTGACCAGAGCTTTTCGCCAGATGCCGAGAAAACTTCAAAACCTGGGGCGTCCTCCTTGGTGTTTGCCGGATAAAGAGAGAATTCATTTCCTTTCTTGTCCTTGTAGTTCAATGAAAACGAAACTGTTCCGTCCGATTTTTCCTTTACTGAAAGCTTGGCTATGAAGGGAGGGCCGGCAAGGATTTGCAGGCTTGCGTTTTCAGCAAGATTGATTGTGTTCTCGAAATAAGAGGTTTCCCATGAATTTGCTTCCCATTTGCCGCCTTTTGCATCTGCCAACCGGATCTCATAGGAACCGAAATCATGCATGCCGGCCGGGACTTTGAATGTTCCGTCCTTGGAGCTGTATTTGGTCTCAATGTTCTTTTTGCTGTCAGTTTCCGTGAGAATAGATTCCCCTTTGAAAGGGAAGCTGATGGTTGCGAGTTTGCCGGGATATTTATCCGGATTGAATTCTTCAATTTTAGCCTCTTTGTAGCCGGGAATGTCTTTCATGAAATAACAGGCATAGCAGATGCCGCCGATCAGGGCAAATGATAACAAGATTCCTAAGGCGCCTACGGTGGACAGGATTATTCCCGCAGCTATATTTTTCTTTTTCAGCATGATGATGCCGAGTACGGCGATAGCTATGGCGCCAAAAGTCAATACAAGGGCGATCACACCCCATATCGCAACAACAGAATATAAAGCGAACTGCATGGATGTTACCCCCATTTGTAAACGCATCAATAATCTACACGTAAATGGCTTGACTGCAAACGGGGTTCGCAGCTTGGCGAGTTGCGCTCTCAGCCTTAAGAATTATATTAGGGTGAGAATTAAGAGCACGTCAGCAGAGTGCCGTGGCTACAACAAATTCAGGCTGTAGCCGCGTCACTCTGCTGACGCGATTTTTTAAGAATGCAAATCAGGCTTTAAATACTTTTTCGAGGGGATGAGAATTGAGCAAGAACAGGAAATTGATTCTGCAGGAAACTGAGCGCTGGCTGAAGGACGGCATCATCGACCGTTCCCAGGCCGATAGGATTTCCGCACTGTATTCGGAGGAGGCGCCTTCCAGGAACTGGGGGCCGCTGATCTTCTCGGTCATCGGCGCTATCATCTTCGGGCTCGGCATAATCCTTCTTTTCGCCTACAACTGGGATGCGATCCCGAAATTTGCGAAGCTCGCACTGATCTTTTCCGCACTCGTCGCCGCCCACGGCGGAGGATTCTACTTTAGGTTGAAAGGTGAAAAGTACGCAGCCCTTTCCGAGTCGCTGTTTGCGCTCGGGACAATGATTTTCGGATCCGGAATCTGGCTGGTCGCCCAGATATACAACATCGACGAGCATTACCCGAACGCGTTCATTGTGTGGGGTGCCGGCGCACTGATGCTGGCCTGGGCGCTGCCGTCGATTGTCCAGGGAGTCATGGCCTCCATCCTGCTAGTGCTGTGGGGGGCATTTGAGAATTTCGACTTTGATTCAAGGATGAATATTCCACCGCTCCTGATCATTGTCCTCATATTTCCTCTAGCCTGGAAGATGAGATCCAGGATATTCATGGCTGTAGCAGTTCCCGCCTTCGTCCTCTCGGTACTTTTCAACTGTCATTACTTCTTTGAGCGTGCCGCTCCGGCCCTTTTCATTTCGGTCGCGGCACTCCTGCTGGCGTTGGCCGTGCTTGTCAGGAAGAAAAATCTGTTCCCGGAAAGTTCGGCGGTTTTTGCCGTCTATGGGAACATCCTCTACTGGATTTCGCTGTATATCTTTACTTTTCCGGATGCCGACAGGCATATATTCAGAAGCTACTGGTTTGAAGAGATCAACTCAGCGATCTATGTCATCGTCGCCGCAGTTCTGGCCCTTGCCGCATGGAGCCTGGTGATTTTTCCGCTCGGTAAATTCAAGGAGGATTTGAACAGGCTGTACCGCATGGAACATTTTGCGGTTCCGGTGACTGTCATGGTGGTGACATTGAATTTCGGCTGGCTATCGGAGTTCGAGGGCTGGGGAGGAGCTTCTGTCTTCAACCTGATTTTCCTGTTCCAGAGCATAATGCTGATTTCGTTCGGATGCAGGAATGTCAACTCGAAGCTGACCGCCGCCGGCACGGTACTCCTGGCGTTCCTGGCGTTTGCGAGATACGCAGACCTCTTTGACAGCCTTCTTATGCGGGGAATAGTCTTCCTCGGCGTCGGAGCGGGGATCTTCATTGTCGGGATGCTTTATTCAAGAAGGAAGAAGGAAGCCAGGGAGGTGAAAGCATGAGGAACATCTTCATTTTGGCTTCCGCAATACTTCAGCTCTTCGTACTTATCTACATGGCGGGATACAGGGAGCTGATCATCCATACGGGCAAGACCGTATTCCTGCGGACGATGCCGGTAGATCCGCGGGATCCTTTCCGTGGCGACTATGTGAGTCTGAACTATGAGATTTCAGAAATTTCAAAGAAATTTCTAAAGGGGAGAATTCTTTCCGGAAAGGATGATAAATATTATACTGTGCTTAAAAAAGGAGAAAAAGGCCTTTATGAACTCGATTACTGTACCTCTGAAAGACCATCAGGCAATGAGGTGTTCATAAAAGGCAGATATGCATATAGCTGGAGGTGGGAACCATCTTCAAAGAACCTGTCCCTCAAATATGGCATTGAGAAATATTTCGTGCAGCAGAAGAAGGGGCTTGAAATAGAGAAGCGAGCTGGGGCGGGAAATGAGATACATGTTCCGCTTGAAGTAGAGGTCGCCCTGGGAAGCGATGGGACTGCGGTGGCAAAAGGATACCGCTGGAGCCAGCTAGGAATAGGCCTGCAGATAACGGAAAATCCGACAAGGCAGACCGGCTGGCAGGACGGTCGGACACGGGCTGCTCAGGTAAATCCAGATGCAAAAGAGCGCAAAAGCCCAAAGATCAAACTCACTCTTGAGAATGTGTCCGACAAGCCTATTGCGCTTGTGGACCTTCCCGATTTCAGATCCTTCTCAGTTGTTCCAGCCGAGAATTCCGCAAGGGATTGGACATTCTCGAAGAAATTTGATTCATCTGTAAGACCTAGCAATGAAAACGTGATCATCCTAAAGCCGGACGAAAAGACTTCGTTTGATTTTGACTTTGCAGAACCCCGATGGTTTGTCAATGGTAAGACCGGTCCCGAGGAAATCGGTGTCGCCTGCGACCAGTGGGGAGACATGTTCAGGATCATCTACAATCCGCCATCGGTTGAGGACTGCAAGACTCTCGACAGGCGGGACATAATCTGGCATGGCAAACTTCCGTCCCGCAGGTTCAGCGTTGGAAGAATTGATTAAAATCTCACTTGCTGTATTTAACCTATGAATTATGCGCGGACAATCGTGCAGATATTCTTGGAGTATGCCGCTTTCGCCGAAAGTGGCTCGAGGTTCTTTCGGCGAAAGAGCCGTACTTGATTGTGTAAATGAGGCTGATATGCCCAGCTTAACGGTTACATTATTGGCGGTTAAATTTGATTTTAAGGAAAACTCCGTCAGTCGACGGAGTTTTAGGTAGCCCTGGGGGCTGACCAGCTAGACAGGATACCCCATGATAAGTATTTGTCACGACTCTAAAACTTCCCACCAGTCGCTTGTTTCGGAATTTTCAAACAGTAGGTTATTTCCTTAAATATTAAGGAGAGAAATAAAATGAAACTTTTGAAATGCAGAAAAGGCAATGGTGGAATATAAAGGTGTTTGCATATGGTTGGAAACAATCGAAGAAGTAAATTCAGACTCTGTTAAGGCTGAAATTAAATTTACAGACCCATCCACTCAGAAACTACCAGATGATTTGTCAAAAGGTGAAATAGTCATTATTAAAAAAGAGGATATACAAACTAAACTTATTGACACCCCTATTTCTTCTTAATTGAAAAACGGGGTCTGCCCTGAATGGCGCTAAGTTAAAGGGATTTTGAACTCATTATTTCTTTCCTAAACAGGGACGTTCCCATCTAGCTGGTTGATGGATGATGGAATAGAGAGAACACGCCGGTAGATTCAACTCTAAAGTGCGACACCTCTGCCGAAAAACAACTCTCTTGGCGTCATGTAATCCAATGTTTTTCTTGGCCTGTTGTTAATATTGCATGCGACCTGAACTAATCTATCATAGCTTACATTTTCAAAGCAAGTTTTCTTTGGAAAATATTGTCTTAAGAGACCGTTTGTGTTTTCATTTAGTCCGCGTTCCTAGGACTTATAGGGATGGGCGAAATAGAAGTCCGCATCCAGCTGTTTGCTGACGATCTTATGGCAGCTGAACTCAGTTCCAGGTAGTGCAAGTAATCTTTCGCACATTTATCTTCCAGGTCTTTGATACCAAAATCGATTAACGAATTTCTTCAATATTTCATGTAATCCCATTTGCATTGGATTGACGGGTCACTAGATTAAGGCACGTGCACCCGAGTGCATGAATATAATAAAGGATGATGAAATCATCATTTATATGAAGAACCTTACAAGAAAAGACATTGCGAAAGCCGCAGGTGTTTCCCCTTCGACGGTCTCCCGTGCCCTTGCCGGAAGCCCGCTCCTGCCACAAGCTACGATTGAACGGGTCGCCGGAATAGCCGCGAAACTCGGCTACAAACCCAATATCCTTGCACGCCGTCTCGCCTCAAACAGAAGTTTCCAAATCGCCTTTGCGGTCGAACTATGGACAGGCACACGGCGCGGGCCGATCCAGATGTCATACTATTCCGCAATCCTCGACGCGATGGTCTCGGAAGCGTATAAGCGCAACTACAGCATCCTTGTCCAGCCTTATACGAAGGATGAGGAGTCTTTCGTCGACCATTTTTCCAATCTTGTCGAGACCAGGCATGCCGATGGAATAGTTTTCGCGGGCCTTACTCGGAAGAGCCGGATTCCTGCAGAGCTCATTGAAAGGAAGATCCCTTTCGTTGTGATCGGATCAAATCCTGAAAGAGACGGGTTTGTCTCTGTCAATGAGGATCCTTATCCGGCTATGCATGAGATGTTCAGGATACTGACGGAGAAGAAATACAAAAGGATCTTCTTTGTGGGTGGCGATATGAACTTCTATCATGCCGTTGCGCACAAGGATGCGTTCATGAAAGCCCTCAGGAAGAGTTCCCTCAAGCTTGCCGGGGTGATCGACGGGGACTACTCCCGGCGTCGCGGTTTCAGTGCGGCTCCGGAAATAATCCTTGGGAAGAAAAAGGGGGACTGCGTATTCTTCTCGAACGATCGGATGGCCACCGGATTCTACAGGTACTGCTATGACAACAGGATTTCCATCCCCGGGGAGATTGGCGTGATTGGCAGCGATGACGATGAGTCGGCGCTGGTGGTTTCTCCGGAACTCAGCACCATCCGCCAGCCCCGCTTGGAGATGGGCGCCGCCGCAGTCAATTTGCTTATAGACCAGCTCGAAAAGAAGAAGACGGAATCAGTAGTGATTCCGAACAGTTTCATTGCGAGAAGATCGATTTGAATGTAGCACAGGCGTCTCGCCTGTGTTAAGAAAGAAGGAAAATTACAGGCGGGACGCCTGTACCACGTTATAAAATACAATTCACAGGCAAGATGCCTGTGGTACATTGAAGGAGAGAAAATGGAAAAGAAAATGAAAGTTGGACTGATAGGATGCGGCAATATCAGCGGCGCCTATCTTAATGCGGTGAAGACGTTTGAGTTCATGGAGATCCCAAAGTGCGCCGACATCAATCACGCGGCGGCGGAAGCCAAGGCGAAGGAATTCGGAATGCAGGCCGTGTCGATCGACAAGCTGCTTGCCGATCCCGAGATCAAGATCATCCTGAACCTCACTATCCCGAAGGCGCATACCGAAGTGAATCTACAGGCCCTCAATGCAGGGAAACATGTGCACTGCGAGAAACCGCTTGCGATTACGCGCAAGGATGGGGCAAAGGTAATTGAACTCGCAAAAAAGAAAAAACTTCTTGTCGGATGCGCGCCTGACACCTTCCTCGGCGCAGGAATCCAGACCTGCAGGAAACTGATCGACGACGGCTGGATTGGCAGGCCTGTCGCAGGAACCGCATTCATGATGTGCCACGGACATGAAAGCTGGCACCCCAACGCCGGTTTCTATTATCAGACAGGTGGCGGTCCGACTCTTGACATGGGGCCTTATTACATTACCGCGCTAGTAAATCTTCTTGGTCCGGTGAAAAGAGTATGCGCATGCACATCCAGGGCATATGATGAAAGGTTTGCGACATGCAAGGCGCTTTACGGAAAGAAACTTCCCGTCGAAGTCGAAACGCACCAGGCCGGTGTCCTTGAATTTGCCAATGGAGCTGTCATTACCGTGGTCATGAGCTTCGATGTGTGGAAGCACGATCATTCCAATATTGAAATCTACGGGACTGAAGGAAGCATGAGGGTACCGGATCCGAACGGTTTTGGCGGACCTGTGAAGCTTTCCAAGCCCGGTGCAGACTGGCAGGAAATCCCTCTTTCGCACGGATACGCGGACAACATGCGGGTCATCGGTGTTGCGGACATGGTCAAGGCAATCCAGAACAAGAGGCTCAACCGCTGCAGCGGAGAGCTTGCGTTCCATGTCCTTGACGTGATGCTCTCGTTCGAGGAATCCTCGAAGAGCGGGAAGCACATCGTCCTCAAGAGCACCTGCAGGAAACCGGAGGCCCTGCCGCTGGGACTGCAGAAGGGGGAGTTGGATTAAGAATCGAATCGGAGAACCGGCGAATCGGAGTATCGGAGTATCGGAGAAAATGGAAATGAACTTCGAAATTCCAACTTCGAATGGATGCAGGAAGAATGCGAAAAATGAATAAAAGAAGAGATATTGAAAAATAAATGTTGGAGTTCACGGCTTTAGCGTGTCTTCTTTCCGAAGGCCGACGACTGAAGACTGACGACCAACAAAAAAAAGGAAATTGCAATGAGTAGGAAAGCTTTGGTCATGTGGGGAGGATGGGACGGCCATACCCCGAAGGATGCAGCGGAAATAATAGCATGCGAACTTCGCAAGAACGGATTCGATGTGAGGCTGGAGAATTCACTCGCGGCGCTGGACGACGCCGAATATGTCAAGACCCTTAACCTGATCGTGCCGGTGTGGACGATGGGGCAGATCAGTGACCCGCAGCTCAAGAACATGCTTGATGCGATAAAAAGCGGCGTAGGGTTCGGAGGATTCCATGGCGGGGCAGGGGACGCGTTCCGCGGAAGACTTGATTATGAATGGATGGTTGGCGGTCTTTTCGCAGGACATCCCCACGTCGGTGAATACACAGTCAAGGTGAAAAGGAAGTCCAATCCGATCATGAAGGGGATGGCTGCTGAGTTCCCATATGTTTCGGAACAGTATTACATGCTGACCGATCCTATGAACAAGGTTCTTGCGACATCGACCTATAAGTACGACGGCAACGAGTGTGAAATGCCGGTTGTCTGGACGAAGACATTGGGTAATGGCAGGGTTTTCTATTCTGCGCTCGGGCATGTCGCCGAAGAGTTCAGGAAATATCCGGAAGTCCTCGCCATGACGATACGCGGAATGATATGGGCTTCAAAAAGTAAAAAAGTTTCTTAAGGAGAAAACATGAAAAAATTCAAGAATGCTTCCGAGATCAAGGTAGGCGTGATTGGCTACGGCGGCGCCTTCAACATGGGCAAGTCGCATCTGAACGAGATGAAGAAGGCCGGGATGACCCCGACGGCTGTGGCTGAAATCGACAAGGAACGCCTCAAGGTTGCCGAGACGGATTTTCCGGGAATCGAAACCTACACGTCCGTTGCTGAAATGCTGAAGAAATCCGATGTCAATCTTCTTGCGATCATAACTCCCCACAACACGCATGCGAAACTCGCAATCCAGTGCCTCAAGGCCGGAAGACATATCGTCTGCGAGAAGCCCCTTGCCATAACCACTGCCGAGTGCGATGCGATGATCGCAGAGGCTAAGAAGAACAATCTTGTTGCGAGCACGTATCATAACCGTCACTGGGACGGCTGCATCCTGGATGCGGTAAAGAAAGTCCGCAGCGGCGCCATAGGCGAGGTGGTCAGGGTTGAGGCGCACATGGGCGGCTGGGGACAGCCCGGCGACTGGTGGCGCACGAGCCGCACGATCTCCGGTGGAATCCTTTATGACTGGGGCGTGCATCTTCTTGAATATTCATTCCAGATACTGGAAGGCGAGAAGATGAAGGAAGTCTC
>JBAQUG010000280.1:0-2394 GCA_049297395.1 Victivallales bacterium
TAGAGTGGAATCATGTTTGTCGAAATCAAAGGATTTCAGATACCATGCTGAGCCTGAAATATTTTTCCATTTCGCTTCTACTCCATTAAGCCAGACATGTGCATCTGAAGCCCAGTTAAGGCACAGAATTTCAGTTTGGTCTCCTTTATACTTCAGGAGCTTTTCCCTGCAACCTAAAAATACAGGATGTCTCGGTTCTGGATTTAATTGTATATGAAGTATCAATGATCTGTCATACATATTGTCAGCGTGCGCATCATTTAAAGCAAAGGCATCTGCACATATTAAAGAAAACAGCCTCAGACTATGTGCATTATTGTTTTTTAACTCATATATTTGTGTCCCCTTCTGCATGCCATTTACTTCGAAATGCTTGGGGTCGCCCATTGAGTGGGTCTTAAATTGAACAAGTATTATTGTTTTGTCTCCGGTATTCCCATTCAACTGCGGAGCTTTAAATACATAGGCAAGTGGACTAAGGAATTTTCTATCATCTGGAGTGATTGATTCAAAAAGAACTTTTGCATATGAGGCGAGTTCACTTTTTAAAACCTCCAGCTCTTTGTATTTGATACTTTCACATCCAAGTACCCATATTTTCCCTTTAGCGGGTAATTTTCCTGCCTTTATCATATCAGAGAGAACCTTCCACGGCATTGAATATTCAGGAGTAACAACCAAATCTGCTCCATGTGCATTATCTAAAAATTGACCAAACTGTTTTCGTGCTATCTCCTGATTTCTATTCCGAACACCGTTGGCATCTGCTTCAATATCGCCTTTAGGTTGCATTAGAAGGACTTTATAGTTTTCTTCATTCGGAATCAGCGCGTTGAGCGTCGGTGCGTTAAGGCCTTCGGGAGACAATATATTTGAGACAGGAATAATATTCATTACATCACCTTAAACACTTTCATCACCTCGTCACCAAGATGATTGATTACTTTTACGGCTATGCGACCTGACTTGGGTTTGTCGAAGGGGCGGGAGGTGTCGCTGTTGAGGGAGGCCCAGGCTTCTTCGTTGATTTCGGCCTTGAGAGTAGTCTTGAGTGACTTGTAGGGATCATTGGCCCCGAGGAAATATGCGTGGCGGACAAAGAAGCTTTCTCCATTGTAGTCGGTGTCAATGAACCAGCAGGCAATACCCTCGGCACCATCACTCCGGACTTCGCCGGTCTGCGGATGGAAGACATCAACTCCATTCACTTTCACACGCACTTTTCCATTCTTATCTGAAATTAGATTGACATCCGGTTCACCGAAGATTACGAAGAGATTTCCCTTGCCGGTGTTCTTGAGATCATCGGCCATGTGAAGGTCGGCGTTCATGCGGGCCTTAAGGACTTTTACGCGCCCTAAATTGCCAAATTCGGTCGTATGCGCTTCATAGTTGAAGGCACAAGCTATGAGGACGTCAAAGTTGGCATCTCCAGCTTCGCGGGCTGCTTCTACCAGGTCAGGACGGGTTACGGTTCCAAACTCAGGACCGATGAAGATTCCTGCACGTTTGCCGGAATTGCCTTCCATGTAGCTTCCTTCAGCGCAGATATAACGTCCCGGCCATGGGATCAGTGATGTAAGGTTTATCTTGTCTTCCTTGTGGGCCTGCTGGACGCCGGAAGTCTTGAGGTTTTCAAGGATCATCTTGACGAATCCCTGTTCTCCTCCATAACCGTCTTTCGCTTCTTTTATGCCGTCAATCAGTCCGTCATCTTCATCAACACCAAGTACACGATGGGGGGAAAGACTTTCAACTGTGAATGGGCCAGCAACACGGACTATCTTCTTATCCTCATAGGGTTTGTCATAAAGATATTCGAATTCAGCCTTGGCTGAAATGGACTTGTCAATTTCCTTCTGCCTGTCAATACGGGCTTGCCACCATTCGGAATGCAGTTTCACGATCTTCTCGGACCATTTTTCATCCACTTCACGCGGAATTTCCCATTCCTGCCAGTTCTTCTTGAGGGTAGCATTCAGTTTTTCGCGAATTGGTTCCAGTATAGCCTGCCATTTCTCCCAGATGACATCAATCTCTGTGTTATTGGCGATAGATTTGAGTGTAATATGAGGGACGCGTTCATATACAAATCCCTGTCGGATGTTCCCGAAAGTAGGATGGCTTGAAGGGGCGATATGGGCAACTTCAGCCTCCTTGAGCTGGCCTTCACGAGAATCGGAAAGCAGATAATAAGGGAAGCGAGCACCCATAATTCGGACACGGGCCAATGCCAACGCAACACGTGAAGTATCTATAGTAATCCAGCGCCTCCCCCATTGTTCTGCGACGTACGCAGTCGTTCCGGAGCCACAGGTTGGGTCAAGCACGAGATCTCCGGGATCGGTAGCCATTAGAATACATCGTTTTATTAGTTCAGTTGCTGATTGGACG
>JBAQUG010000281.1:0-7775 GCA_049297395.1 Victivallales bacterium
ATTGCATATCATAACACGCTGTCGCCTAATACTTGCGGCCTGCCATTCAACGCAGGCGCGAACCATACACAGCGCAATCTTTGACAGATAATCTCGTGCGGAAGGATTTCCGCCGAGAGTATCTAGGGCTTTCCATCCTTCTTGCAATCTCGCCAATTACTGCATAGTCCTTTTCTCGGTTTGTCTTTGACACCAAGGAGGATTATTCCGCCGTTGGCAGTGAAGTATTTTCAAACTGGTCGTCTGCCGTCAGTCGTCTGCCTGTATTCACTTATCATCTGGCAGATCCCCTCATCAAGCGAGATCTCAGGTGTAAATCCTAGATTCTTTATCTTTGAAATGTCCAGGCATTTCCGGGGCATTCCGTCGGGCATGGACTTATCCCAGAGGATCCTACCTTTATATCCCGAAGCCTTTGCTATTTTAACGGCAAGTTCCTTGATGGTGAGATCTGTCCCTGTACCGACATTTATTATTTCGGGATCTGATCTTTTTCCCATCAGAAGAATTGCAGCCTCGGCAAAATCATCGACATTCATGAATTCCCTCTTTGCCTTGCCGGTTCCCCACAGCTCCACCTCGGTTTTATTCTCTCTACCCGCATCTACGAATCTTTTTACCAAAGAAGAAAGGACATGCGCCTTTCCCAGGTCAAAGTGGTCATTTTTACCATAGAGGTTGCAGGGCATGATCGAAATAGTGTTCATTCCGTGCTGTTTTGCATAGAAATAGGCGAGCTTATATCCGGCGAGCTTTGCTACTGCATATCCTTCGTTTGTAGGCTCAAGCGGACCCGTCAACAGATATTTCTCTTTCATCGGCTGGGGACATTCCCGAGGATAAATGCAGGAACTACCAAGGAAACAAAGTTTCTTCACCTTGTTCAGATATGCCTGGTGAATTACGTTCGCAGCCATCATCAGGTTGTCATAGAGGAAATCTGCCGGTTTCTCACTGTTTATCTTAATACCTCCTACCTTACCCGCACAAAAGAAGACATATTCAGGTTTTTCCTTGCGGAAAAACCTGCTAACATTATTTGAATCTCTTAAATCCAGTTCCTTGCTTGTCCGCACGAGGATATTTTTGAAGCCTAATGATTCAAGACTGCGCCAGATTGCAGAACCTACCAAACCGGTATGTCCTGCGATGTAGATTTTGGATTTTGCGTCCATTAATTATTTCATTTAAATTTTGAAAGAATTGAATTCCAGCTTTCATATGAATCGTTCTGCAGGATGGATGACATTTCCCTTATGATATCTGAAATATTGCGTGCATCAACTGAATCAATTTTCTCAGCCAATATCATTTCAACGTCTTCCTTGTCACGTTCCCGTCCCGCCAGCATCTTATAGACTATGAGATTCTCCAATGAAACATTCCTTATTTTTTCGCCTTTAAACTCGATTTCAACAGCTTCATCTATCGCCTTTCTCTCGAATTCAATAAAAGTGAAAATAAGATCGATGCGAATCCCGGTCTCTGTGTCCTGGAGAAGAAGAACATTAGTATCCCTTGCGAAAGCCATAGGATCATTCACAAGGGTTTTAAAATCATCTTCTACGGCTTTAAGCACATCGGAAATGCGTTCCGTATCGATTCCAAGTGAAATATCCAAGTCCTGTGTAAGACGGGGAAATCCATGTATGACCATGGCATATCCTCCTATCAGCATATATGGAATCCTGTTCTTATCAAGAATCCGGGTTATTTTCAGAAGGGTCTTTTCAAGCATTTGCAGACCTTTGACGCTCTTTAATTCTCTTAAAGGCTTTTGTCATATTGATCAGCATTTTCACATGCAATGTATTCTCCGGAGATATTGCTTCTTTTTCAAATTTCCTGGCAAACAAGAACATCTCATCCATAATCTTAAATCTTTCCTCTATAGAAAGCTTCTGAGAAGCTTGATAGTTTAATTCAGCCTCTCGAACCATATTGTAGTTTTTTATCATAAAAATTGCTCTATTTTCAATACGTCTCCAGTTGGTTTTGCCAGTAGTCAAGCCCGCAAGGGCTGTTCTTTTTTAACTTAAAATTTTCGCACTCTTTCATCTCCCTGATTCATAATCCTTAAGGGTTTTCTCCTTCTTCGCCAGATCCAGATCGTGGTCCACCATCATCTTGACCAACTGATTGAAGTTGATCTTTGGTTTCCATTTAAGTGTTTTTCTTATTTTTGCACTGTCACCTAGCAGAAGATCAACTTCTGCAGGCCTGAAATACTTAGGATCCACCTCGACATGCTTTTTCCAGTCAATATCAAGCAGGCCGAAAGCCTCATCAAGGAATTCCCTTATGGAATGGGTCTCTCCTGTTGCGACCACATAATCATCCGGTTTGTCAGCCTGCAGCATGAGCCACATAGCCTCAACAAAGTCCCCTGCGTACCCCCAGTCGCGCCTGGCGTCAAGGTTTCCAAGGTATAGCTTGTCCTGAAGTCCCAGCTTTATGCGCGTAGCAGCCCTGGTAATCTTCCTTGTGACAAATGTTTCGCCGCGGCGTGGCGATTCATGGTTGAAAAGAATACCGTTGCACGCGAAGATATCATAGCTTTCCCGGTAATTCACGGTCAGCCAGTATGAAAAAACCTTTGCTGCACCATATGGGCTTCTCGGATAGAATGGAGTCTTCTCTGTCTGAGGTGTTTCAACAACCTTGCCGAACATCTCACTGCTACTAGCCTGATAGAATCTTGCCTTGCAGCCTGTCCTCCTGATAGCTTCAAGTATCCTCAATGTTCCCATGCCGGTTATCTCTCCGGTGTATTCAGGGATGTCAAAAGACACCCTGACATGGCTCTGGGCTCCCAGATTGTAAATCTCATCAGGATTGACCGAATGAAGAATTTCAGCAAGGCTGCTGGAATCATTGAGGTCACCGTAGAAAAGTTTCAGCTTAGGTTTTTCATGGGGATCCTTATAAAGATGGTTTATCCTTTCCGTATTGAATGAGGAAGATCTCCTTATGATCCCATAAACTTCATATCCCTTGTCCAGCAGAAGCTCAGCAAGATACGACCCGTCCTGACCGGTAATTCCCGTTATAAGCGCTTTTTTCATCATTCAATCCCTTTTCTGTTTGACTGGAAATTCACTGGAGAAAATCCATAGCATATTGTCAGATTTGATAATCTTGTCTGGAAGATAATCCGTCCTCATGGGCATGGTCTTATCATATAGGCATATGATTTTAATTTCCGCCCTGGAAGCAACATATTGATCAATAGGAAGAACTTTGTGCCCGAGAAATTCCATTTTATCCTCGCCATAGACTTCAGCAAGCTCGAGCCCCCATTCCTTTACACCGAGATAGGCGATCTCTGCAAGTTCCCCGGCTCCTATGAATGCAACATTTTTCTTTCCAGATTCAGCGATCTGGCGGCATACTCTTGAACTCTGCCTACGGGCTTCATGATAAAACTGCATGGAAAAATCAATGAATTCATAGGTCAGCCGCGCTTTTTCAGTTATACCGCTGGGAGTAAGAAAATAATCCCAGCGTCTCGAATGATATTTTTTGACATGCAGGAGCCCCTTGTCAACCATTTTCCTTAGAAGCGCGTGAGCGAGTTTTACACTGCATCCGAGCTTTGTTGCAGCCATGCGGTTGTTCAACCTCGGGCTACTCTCAACATGCTTGAGGATCTCAAGTTCCAGGAGTTCGTTTTTTTCGATTGATGCCATTTTAGCAGTCGTTAGTCACCAGTAGATAGTTGTCAGTTGGTAAATTCAAAATTCCAATTATTTTCTCGGCAGCGACGCAGAATTTTGATTATGGTCTGAGATCGGTAATCAGTCTTAAGGAATCAGATCAAAAGAGTCAATTTTGAAATTGCCTCACTTCTTAGGAATCCGTGCTTCGCCCCGTCACTTATGCATTGCTTAAGTAACGTTACCTGGTGAAACGATACAATATAAGCTATTGATTGTCAAGTGTTACTTGGCAATCATAGGCATAAAATTTCCTTTTGGAAATTTTATTTATGGTAGTCTTTCCCAACCATGTATTTTTCGAGCAGGCAGTAGAGTATTATGAAAAAGTATCTTGAACCCATTTCCTTGAGTTTCAGCTTGGAAATCCCGGCTTTCCTATTTTCCCAGCTTATTGGAATAATTTCAAACTTGTATCCCCTGATAACCGCCTTCAAGGGAATTTCGACCGTAAGATTGAAATGCGGGGAAAGAAATGGTTTGCAGCCGTCAATGACTTCACGCCGGTAGCATTTGAATGCGTTCGTAGTGTCATTGAGCCCATGCCTGAAGAGGAACTTGATCAGGTAATTGACAAACCTGTTCAGAAAATACTTGTGCTTCGGATAATCCACAATCCGTGAGCCTTTGATGAACCTGGATCCGAACACGCATTCGGCACCGGCATCTATTTTCCTGAAATAGCTGCAAAGGTCATCCGGACTGTCACTTGCATCAGCCATATAAATGGCCACTGCATCACCCTTGTATGCATCTAATCCGGCCCGTACAGCCATTCCGAATCCGGGTTTCTCATTATTTCTGACCCACCTGACTCGGCTGTCATTCGTGGCGAATTCTTCTAAAATACCCTCTGTCCCATCAATGCAATGGTCTGCCACCACGACTATTTCAAATTCAAATCCGCCTCCTTCAAGTTTCTCCAGAAGCTTATCCAGTGTCGTGCGGACTACGCCTTCCTCATTATATGCGGGAACTACTACGGAAAATTTCATTGTCAGCTCTTAGTTGATAGCCGTCAGCTCTTAGTTGATAGCTGTCAGCTATGGGCTAAGAACTTTAAGCTAGTTTTATATCATCCCAAGATTTGCCTGGCTTCCTGATTGCCTACCAGCCATTGATGAATATCTTCAATTATCTTTTCAACCGGTTTTTCAGCCTTCCATCCACAGAAAGAACTTATCTTGCCAGTGTTGCTGATATAAACGGGTATATCGGCATATCTTGTCTGCGGATCTGAACCGATATCGAAACTTTTCCCTGTTACCTTCTGGCATATTCCCGTAAGTTCCACAAGCGAAACGCTTATGTCCCTGCCGCCGCCAGCGTTCCAGACGCCTTTTGCGAATTTCGCAGGATTTTCGAGCTGGAGAAGAATGAGACTTATAAGATCGTCTATGTGCATCATGTCGCGCACCTGTTTTCCAGTTCCCCCGAATCCTATGTATTTCAGGGGTTTCTCAAACATGTGGGACGCCAGCCAGAAAACGGCTATCCCCTGATCAACTTTTCCAAACTGCCAGGGACCTGCGATCACTCCACAGCGATTGATGACTATAGGAATGGAGAATGCCTGACGGTATTCCTCAAGCATTATCTCTGCCGCATACTTTGTAGCGCCATAAATAGATCTCGCGCCTGCCATGGGAAATTCCTCCGAAACCCCTTTTGAACTAAGTCCGGCAATATCTTGATTGTCTGAAAGTTCAAATCTGGCAGGCTTCTCAACAAGATTGCAGCTAGTCAGGGGGTCAATTGGATATACACGGCTCGTGGAAAGGAAAATCATGCCGGCATTGTTTTTCCGGCAGTATTCGGCGCAGTTTATTGCACCATACAGGTTGGTCTGGACAAGGTAATCGGTATCTCCGTCTTTTCCGGCAAGAACTGAGGGTTCGGCCGAACACTCGATGAGGAAATCTATCTTTCCCGCCTTAACCAGATCCTGCGGATTTCGCACGTCTCCGCGTATGAATTTGACACCATTCCTTTCAAGTCTGGGAAGATTGAGAGAGGAACCCTTCCGGTAGAGATTGTCCAGGACGATAACATCAAATCCGGACATATGTGTTTTAAGAGCAATGGCAATGTTCGAACCTACAAAACCGGCTCCGCCTGTAATTAGTATTTTTTCCATAGCTACCATGACTTATTCGTTTTCATCACTTGGCCCTCTTATAGGGCAGCCTTTGCATTTCAAGGATTTTTCCCAGAGAATCGTATTCCGGATCCTTGTGCATAAGGACAAGTTTGTTCATTATTCCGGTCGCTGCAATGAAAGCATCGGCAAATGAGAGAGGATATTCCTTCTTCAGTTTTCCTGCAAGCAGACATAATTCCTCATCTGGATAGACAATCTTCATGTTCCATGTCCGCATCAGCTTCATAAGATTGCCGGCATCAGCTTCAGTCCGCTGGCGCCATATGATATATTTCAGTTCCGTAATGCTGGCAAAACTGAGAAAGATCGCTTCGTGTCCGGTTTTGGCCGACATAAGGGCTTTTTCAACTAAGCCCGCTCCTTCCTCATCCAGCACGAGACAAAGGATGGCGGATGTGTCCAGGAGTATTTTTCCGCTCATTTCCGGAGCCTTTCCTTTCTTCTTTCTTCAAGCAGGACATCGTCCAGAGGAGAACCTCCTGCAAACATCCCCCTTGCGGCCTTTATGGTGTCGTCTGGAAGAGGATAAACCTTTATGGAGTTTTCTTCCATGACCCAGTCAATTCGTGAATTCTTTTTGATCTTGAAGAAATGACGTATTCTTGCCGGAACGACTGTCTGCCCGCGGCTTGTAACTGTTGTTATCATAATGCATCTCCTGAAATGAATTGTATATAAAATAATATCTTACATATATAAATTATATAAGATTTATTTTATTTTGCAAGGATATTCCATCATGAAGAAGTTTCCATCTTGCTGCATTTAAACGTGAGAAATCCAAGATATATGAGTATGAAGGCTCCGGAAATCCCCATTATCACCTGTCCGACATGTATGAAATCGGTGAGTTTGCAGATCAATCCCCCCATTACCATTATGACTATTAATCCGAAGCTTTTACGTGCGGTCTGGTCTTTTCCAGCCTTTAGAACAACAGAATGCATTTTGGCTCCGATGGAAAACCCAATTATTCCACCAGCGGTCAGAAGTGCACCAATGATCAACATCTTATTCCTTGTCTCCCCTGTACTGGTAATCAGATATGGAATACTTCCGGCAACGGCAGTAACAAGAATTGCGAGTCTCGCAATCTGCCCGATCTGCTTTTCAGGCACTTTCAATACGCTTGTCATAAGAGGGCGGGTCATTGTACCTCCTCCTATTCCAAGGAATCCTGAAACAAGTCCAGTAACAAAACCTCCGATGAGGGTCTGGGTCATTTTGCCTGCCGGCCTGTCGATCTTCCCTTCCATGCAGGAATGTTTGCCATTCTGCCTGTAAAGATCGTAGAGGACCCAGAAAAGGAGAAGAAGATACATGGACTGGTGGATTTTCCTGCTTTCGAAAAGACTTTCCAGCAAAGTTCCCAGTGGATCCCCAAGCACTCCACCGCACATGCATGCAATACAGAGAGGCATAGCCACAACCAATCCCCATCCGCCTTTTTTCCATCCAATCTCAGGCAGCTGCCTCATGACTGTGGGAAAAGTCGTCGGTATCATCTGCAGGAGGCATGCTCCTATGGCCACTTTCACATCTATGTTTATTAAAAACAGGCATGGAAGTATCAGCCAGCCTCCTCCAAGCCCCCAGAATCCACCGGAGACAGAGGCTACAAAGCCGATCAGGACAATCAACGCTGAAAGCAAGGGATCCATTAAACTAACGCACCTTGGATGGTTGGATGAACAAATTGATGGATGATTACATATGAAGAATGATTGGACACGGAAAAATTGCACGACGGCTTTTTCAATTTTATAATGTTCCAATCCATTATCCAAATCCTTCTGAATTCATACCCAATAATCCAGTCATCCAGCAATCCATCCATCCTATTTTCTACCATAAGGACAAGCATCTCGTGCTCAGCTGCCTGTATGTCTGAATATCCC
>JBAQUG010000282.1:0-29939 GCA_049297395.1 Victivallales bacterium
GCGCAAAGGGCGCCTCCGTATGGTTCGAAAAGAAGGAATATCCCCTGATGCCGTCCAATATCATGCTGATCCCCCCGAACACGCATTTCTCCTCGGCCTGCCGTGGGGCCCCTCCGATGCATTTCTACATTCATTTCACGGCAAGCCCCCCGTTTGATGGAATCCCCGCCCAGGTTATCACGCTTTCACCCGGGAAGGAGATGATCAGGGCTGCCAGGGAGGCTTCAAGACTGCTGTCGAAGGAGAAACCGGATTCAATGAGGATCTCCATCAGCGCCCTGTCATTGATCTTCAGCTGCCTGAATTTGATATCAGAAAAGTTCGTAGTGCAGGGCAAGCCTGAGCCTAGAATCGCCCTGGCGATGAAGATGCTCGAGGATGGATTGTCAGTCCCGCCTTCCAATTCCCGGATCGCGGAAAAACTCTGCATGAGCACGAACGCCTTCCTCCGGCTTTTCAAGGAGAACGCCGGTATCAGCCCGCAGCATTATTCCAGGGACAAGCGGATTGACAAGGCATGCATACTCCTTCATTATTCCGGACAGGACATAAAGCAGATAGCGGTAGAGACTGGATTCTGCGACCGTTTCCATTTCAGCAGGGTGTTCAGGAAGCTCAGAGGTGTAGGGCCTGCCGAGTTCAGGAAGATAACGTCATGAGCCTACGGGCTGGAACTGGCTTATCTTTCGGATCTCCTCCATGATTTCAAGCATGGAGGCAGGACGGGCCGCAGGTGCCTTTGCAAGGCATTTTTCAACTATCAGCGTGTTCCATTCATCAGGCACATCCTGTCTCGTCGTGTTCACCGCCGGAGGTTTCTCAAGCTTGTGCTTCTTGAAGAGTTCGATGGAAGTTTCAGCTACGAACGGGGGCGATCCGGTTATGAGATGGTAGAGCGTTGCCCCGTACGAGTATATGTCCGTCTGGATGGTCGCGGATTCACCGAGGAAGATCTCGGGAGCAAGATAGATCGGAGTGCCGACAATGAAGCCGTCCTGGGTCGTGCTGAGACTGTCAGGAAGTTTCGCTATTCCGAAATCGCTCAGCTTGGCCTCTCCTTTCTTTATTTCATATAGGATGTTCTTCAGTTTTATATCCCTGTGGTATATGTTCTGGTTGTGGAGTTCCGATATCGCGCTTGCAACGTCGTATGCGATATGATTGAACGACTTCATGGATATTTTCCCGCGGGTCACGAGATACTCCTCCAGGTCGACTCCGTCGACATATTCCATCACAAGATAGGGACAGTCGTTGAAATAGCCCCGGTCGATGAACTGCACTATGTTGGGATGCTTTATCTTCGAGATTATCTCGATCTCGTTTTTGAACCTTTCAAGGATGTCCTTCTTCTCCAGGGAGCTTTTGGAGAGCATCTTGAGGGAGTATATGTTCTTGTCCGAGGCCTTTACCACCTTGTAGACCAGGGAGTATTTGCCCCAGCCTAGGGAATCGACGATGATGTATCCGTTGATGTTGTCGCCGATGAACGGGACATTGTGGTTCATGTTGAACCTGAGCTTGCTGGTCTCCATCATCGCGACATCATGCATCTTCTTCTTTTCCCTGTTGATCATGAGCTTGACCCTTGTCGAGAGTTCGGCAGGGCTGAAAGGCTTTTTAAGGAAGTCGTCGGCGCCGCATTCTATCAGTTTGTTCTGGATTTCCTCGATGTCGTATCCGGAAATCAGTATTACAGGGATGTCGAGGTTTGAACCTCTTATCTGCTTGCATATTTCAAAGCCGTTTGTGTCGGGGAGCAGGACGTCGAGGACGACAAGATCGATCTCGGACGAGTCCACCGTTTGTGTCGGGAATATGCCGAGTGCCTCCAGTGCCTCCTTGCCGTTGCTCGCCGTCTTTATGTCCTCGAGTCCGGCATCGGCAAGAATCCTCTCGATGAGCTTGAGCACAAAACTGTCGTCGTCGACGACAAGTATTGTTTTTTCCTCAGACAGCCTGATTCTCTTGGTTTTCAAAAAAAGACTCCCGACAGTTAAATAGTATAAGCAATGTACACTCTTTGAACATATTTTGATAACAGAATTGCAAAAAAAACTTTTTTGTATATCGTAAGCCTGGATTTTTGAGGAAAGATGAAAGGCGTGCAAATGTTCAAGAAAGAATATGATTTTTTACAGATTGAGCCCAAATGGCAGAAGTACTGGGATGAAAACAGGACTTTCAAGTCCGCAGATGATTTTTCCAGGGAGAAGTTCTATGTGCTTGACATGTTCCCTTACCCGAGCGGCGCAGGACTGCATGTCGGACATCCGGAAGGCTATACCGCCACCGACATAGTCTGCAGATATAAGAGGATGAGGGGGTTCAACGTCCTCCATCCCATGGGATGGGATGCCTTCGGCCTTCCCGCCGAACAGTATGCCGTCGAGACCGGCACTCATCCGAAGATAACCACCAAGAACAATATCGATACGTTCAGACGGCAGATCAAGGCGCTCGGGTTCAGCTATGACTGGGACCGCGAGGTCAATACCACCGACCCGAAGTATTACAGGTGGACGCAGTGGATATTCATACAGCTGTACAAGAAGGGGCTTGCGTATATCGGCGAAGTTCCGGTCAACTGGTGCCCCGAACTCGGCACTGTTCTCGCAAACGAGGAAGTCATCGACGGGAAAAGCGAGCGCGGCGGACATCCTGTCGTACGCCGCCCTATGAGACAGTGGATGCTCAGGATAACCCATTATGCTGAAAGGCTGCTTGAAGATATCGAGGAGCTTGACTGGCCCGAAGGAATAAAGGAGATGCAGAGGAACTGGATAGGCAAGTCCGTCGGCGCAGATGTCGATTTCATGATCGCCGGGACAGGAGAGAAGGTCACTGTATTCACCACCCGTCCCGACACCCTCTTCGGCGCAACCTATATGGTCCTGTCGCCAGAACACCCATTGGTGCCGAAGATCATGTCCGCCGACAGGAAGGAAGCTGTCGAGGAATATTGCGGGCATGCCGCGAGGATGAGCGATCTTGAAAGGACTGAGCTCAAGGAAAAGACAGGGGTCTTCACCGGAGCCTATGCAGTCAATCCCGTCAACGGCCGGAAAATCCCCGTATGGATTGCCGACTATGTCCTCATAAGTTATGGAACCGGCGCCATCATGGCGGTACCGGCGCATGATATCCGCGATTTCGAGTTCGCCGTGAAGTTCAAGATTCCGGTCAAGTGCATCATTTCCCCTGACGTGAAAGAGGCCGCCGCCGCCGATGTGGAGGTCCAGGATGTTCTTGAGGGCAGGGTCTGCTGGCCCGGCAATGGAGCCATGATCAATTCCTCGAACAGCGATGGATTGGACATCAACGGCCTGGAGGTCGTTGATTCGAAACGTATGGCCACGGAATGGCTTGAGAAGAAAGGGATAGGAAAGGGGACTGTGAACTACAAGCTCCGCGACTGGCTGTTCAGCCGGCAGCGCTACTGGGGCGAACCTTTCCCAGTGATCCATATGGAAGACGGTTCGATAAAACTCGTTGATGATAAGGATCTTCCTGTGCTCCTGCCGGATGTCGCCGATTTCAGACCCGCAGGAACCGGGGAGTCTCCGCTTGCGAAATCCGCAGAATGGCTTGACTACACGGATCCTGTGACCGGAATGAAAGGGCGCCGTGAAACAAATACAATGCCTCAGTGGGCCGGCTCCTGCTGGTACTACTTGAGATATATAGATCCTGACTGCGCTACGGCGGCATGGGGCGCTGAGAAGGAAAAATACTGGATGCCTGTGGACCTGTATGTCGGTGGAGCGGAGCATGCAGTGCTCCATCTGCTGTATTCGCGTTTCTGGCACAAGGTCCTCTTTGATCTTGGGTACGTCTCTACCAGGGAGCCGTTCATCAAGCTTTTCAACCAGGGGATGATTCTCGGTCTTTCATATAAGGATTCAAGAGGGGCTCTAGTCCCTAATAACAAGGTAGAGCATACTGAGTCCGGACCTGTCAACAAGGAGACAGGCGAGAAACTTGTTGAGTTTACTGCAAAAATGTCCAAGGCTCTCAAGAATGTTGTCAATCCTGACGACATAATAAGCCAGTATGGCGCCGACAGCATGAGGCTCTACGAGATGTTCATGGGGCCTCTTGACGCTGTCAAGCCATGGAACACGAACGGTGTCGAAGGGGTTTACCGCTTTCTCAAGAAGGCCTGGAGGCTGATCACCGAATCCGAGATCACGGGAGACGCACTTTCACGGGAGCAGCAGAGGATCCTGCATTACACGATCAAGAAGGTGACCTGCGACATCGAAACGATGAGTTTCAATACCGCGATCAGCCAGATGATGATTTTCACCAATGAATTTTCCAAGTCTGGAAAAATGCCCAGGGAGGCGGCAGAATCATTTGCCAAGCTCCTTTCCCCGTTCGCACCGCATATTGCCGAGGAGCTTTGGGAGAACCTTGGACATCCGGATACCATCGCATATGAGAAGTGGCCCGGATATGTCGAGGAATATATCAAGCTTGACGAAATAGAGATATTAGTGCAGATTAAGGGGAAGCCCAGGGTTAGGATGATGATGCCTGCGGACTTGTCGCAGGATCAGATGCAGGATCTCGCGCTCGGGAATCCGGACATCCAGAAGGAGCTTGCCGGCAGGAAGATCGTGAAAGTCATATGCGTGCCGGGACGTCTGGTGAATATTGTATCAAATCCGTAAATAGTAATAATAAAAAAGAGGTGGAAAATGGGACAGCAGTTCAACAAGGTCGAGAAACGCAAGCGTCACAAGGCATATCTTCTCAGGAAGAAAGCCAGAATAAAGGCGACAATCAAGAAGAAATGAAGAGCAGGCCTCCACTCTTCAAGAAATGCTCGGGCTGCGGTGCCTCATGGTCGGACCGCAGCCTTTTTCTTTCCGATCCAAAGGTGTCCCTTGTAGGATACCAGGTGCACTTCCAGGATCTGGAACTCGGTCTTTTCCTCTTCAACCACGAATGCGGAAGCACGATTTCCATAGAGGCTAAGAATTTCACCGATCTTTACAAGGGGCCGGTTTTCAAGGACAAGAAGACAGGGACCGGCCAATGCGGGGGACTATGCCTTCATAGCGAGGAGCTGTCGCCATGTCCTGCAAGATGCGAGTGCGCCTATGTGAGGGAAGTGCTGTCGATAATAGATAGCTGGAAGAAGGATAGGTAATCCCCTCCATGGATTGCTCCTGGCACAGGCAGGGTGTTGTAGGAGTATTGCTTTTTAAGGTTTGATCACACCTTGTTTTGCAGGCGAATTGCTCAAATGCTTTGGTAAAAAACGATACAAGCCCAAGTAAGAGTGACGCATTACCAGGGTGTTGAGTATTTTTAAGAATATTTACGTTTTCAGCTTGACATATTTTTAAATTATGTTACTGTGTAAGCTTAAACTTATATGCCGGCACATGTAAGAATGTAGAAGCAAGTCATAGAAAAATAATAATTTGGAGGGTCTTAAATGAAGAAGTTAATGGTTGTACTCGCCGCTATGGGATTCACTGTTGGTGCTTACGCTGCTGATGCTGTAAAGCCTGATGCTAAGGCTGACGCTGCCAAGGCCGCAGAAATGAAGAAGGCTGATGCCGACAAAGACGGAAAAGTCACCGTTGCTGAATACATCGCCATCTACAAGCTTGATGAAGCAGCTGGCAAGAAGGCCGACAAAAACGCCAACGGAATCATCGAAGTTGATGAATTCGTTGTTGTTGCTCCTGCTGCAGCCGCAAAGAAATAACTTTTCGTTAAGTTATCATATCAAAGAACCTGTCCTCGCAAGAGGACGGGTTCTTTTTTTTAAGGCGTGAGCCCTGATTTTATTTTAACTCGACAAGTATGCTCCGCATCCTCGGATGGGAGATCTTTTCATTGAGCTTTAAAAGATAGTCGTATTGGCTTTTGGAATAAAGGTACGGCTTCAGTTCAATCTTCTGCTGTATCAGCACTTCCGTCCTGCCGGCAATCGACTTTTCAGATGAGATGATGTCTATGGCACTTCCGCTCTGACCTGGGAAATCCATGATATCCCCAGCCGGAAGGATGCTTGCCTCCGCGTAGTTTTCCGGCATTATTATGCTGAACTCCTTGTTGATATTGATTCCGTTCTGGACATATAGCGGGTTTTCCCTCCTCTTCGAAGCGGTCTGTATTAGTCCGTTGAGCATCTCAGGAAGATTCAGGTAGAGGAGCTTGCCGTCCCTTACCGCATATTTGTCTACGGTGACGCTGAACTCCTCTACTCCTGGATATCTCGTGAACATCGTCATGAGCTCTCCTTCAGGCTTTGCCGACTGCGAGATGGAAGAGACCAGTTCCTGGAAATAACGGCTTCTGAGTTCCGGTGTGAGTTCCGCGAACATCATTTTCCTAGCTGTAAAATCATTGCCATGGAATTTCATCGTCTTTTTGATCTTGGCCTCTCCCGTATCTGAAAGGACAATCTGGTAGGCTGCCTCGGTCATTGTCTTCTTCGATGGAATGATCTTCATACCCTCTCCCGTGCCTGCCAGAAGCGCAAACTTGTCCTCGTGTGTTGTCGTACCAAGTTCGGCGTACTGGTTCGTGTCGTTGAGATAAACGTATTCCCTTCCGATTTTCACCCTGACCAGCACAGTGTTGAAGAATCCAAGCTTCGGGAACATGGAGATCTCGTTGATGATTTGGCCAAGGCATGGAAGGTCGGATGCCAGTACGAATTCGGGAGCGTATCCCAGTTTCTCAAGCATGGAGTAGGTTGCAATCGCAGCATCGGCGCTGTTTCCGTATCCGTCGGAAAGAGTCTTGTCTGCCTGGCTTATGTTTGACAGTGGAAGCTCCGTGAAGGCAGGTCCTGCATGCTTGATGTTCTTTGCCATGTAGTCCCTTACAGCCTTTATCCTGGGGATGTCATCCTTGATTCCCGCAGTGATCTTTTCGGCGGTCTCCTTTGTCTTCAATTGTCCTTCGGAAGCCTTTGTAAGTATCTTGTTGATGCCCTCGGCGTAGTTTTTCCATCCCGTCTGTGCCGTAACGCCTATATAAGGAGTGAAGCACCATGCCGGAGGGAGATTGTCCTCCCGCCTTATCGGCAGCTGGTTGACGGCCTTGAATGTCTTTTCGTCCCCGTTTTTGGACGCCTGCGAGAATTTTGCGCAGTCTCCGGAAAAGAACAGTTTTGTCCCGCCGGAATTCTTTATCGTCACGGTCGCCTCCAGCAGCGGCTCGAAGGTCCGGAAAAATTCCATGGTTGAAAAGAAAGGCCTGTCCCTGTGCTCGGAAACGATCTTGAACTCTATCGTGCTTCCTATGTCGACTCCCGGCAAGTTTGCAACAAGCGTCTTCCCCGGAGGATAGCGCGGCGCGGAACCGCACCACGGCTGGTCCATGATGTTAATTTCCTTCTCGCTGATCTTCTGGGAGGTGCCGTCCTTCGCGGTTACGACCGCATATTCCAGGCTCAGCTTGTCCCATATGGGATTGTAGTTGAACTTCAGTTCGGAATTGGATTTCTTGCCGGCGTATGTCAGTATCTTCTGCTTTACGGTCCTTGTAAGTTTCCAGCTATGCTCGTCGATGATCTCGTACTGGGCGTTTTCGCTCAGCATCTCCACATTCACGTCCGGGCCGTATGATTCCTCTATTCCGGACACAGAGCCTTCTGAACTGAACAGCGCCTTCTTCCTGCAGTCGTATTCAATGCTCCTGAGCATGCCCTTCATCTCAAGATACTGAGCCGGACTCAGTTCGACGGTTTTCATCAGGAATCTGTTCCTGCCGTTAAGGAGGCTGCCGGTGAATTCAAGCCCCTGGTCCCAGGTGATGGACTGCGTATCGATCTTTGTATATTCCGGGATCGATATCTTCTTCCATGCGCCTCCATTGAACTTGAGGGAGAAACTTTCTTCAGTCCCGCACGCGATCTCAGTTTCCATCGGATATTTGCGCTTTTCCAGGCCAGCCTTGCCTATTATCATGTTGACCACTCCCATGCTTCTGCCAAACCATGGCAGAGGTGGAATGATCCTTCCATCCCCTTCCACGAGGCAGTTTTCAGCTATGTACTTGATGGAGGCTTTCAGTGGAACCGAGGTATCCTGCATGTTCTCCGGGGTGATCTTGAGTTCCATGAGCTTGGCGCCCGGCACTGCGGTTTTAACCAGGGATTCGAAATATCTCTTGACTTCGTCAGGTTTCTTCCTGGCGAAAGCTCCGCGGTAGGCATTGTCGTTGATTCCGTCGAATTCGAAGATGGTCTCGGCTATGACAGTTCCTGAATCGTCGATGCCGCCTTCGGTTTTTATACGCATCAGGTTTTCCTCGGCGGGGATGACCTGCGAAGTCCGCAGTATTTCGCCTCCTGGTTTTGCCACCAGGTAGCTGCGGTTGCAGAGATACGCAGGGAAAAGCTCCTTGGTGTTCTCATCCGTGGAATCCATCAGCATGTATGAACCGTCATCGTTTTCAACGGCTGTGATCGCGTGGTTGAAGTTGGGGGTGGGTACCTCGTTGTCCTTTTTCGCTCCGACCATGATTATAACCGGATATGCCTTGAATCCTGCGATCCTCAGCATCGACGCGAGCAGGGCGGCCTTGTCCCTGCATACTCCGTACTTGTTCTCAAAAGTCGTCTTCACGTCGTGCGGCTCGTATCCGGGCGCTTCGGTCTCGGTTGTTATCCCCATGTACCTGATGTTCTGCGATACGAACTTGAATATGCACTGTATCTTCTCCTTGCGGTCCTTGGCGTCCTTAACGAGTTCCTCTACCTTCTGCTTCATTTCGGGCGTGGTCGCCTCAAGATGAGGTATGCATAGCTCCCAGTACCATTTCGAGAGGCTCTGCCAGTCGGTGATTGTGCTGAGGATGAGACGCTGGACAACAGATTGCAGTTCGGGCATGTCCGGTTCAGGGAAAACCCTCGGCACATCACTGATCTCCCACCGGTAGTTCAGTACGCCGTCCTTCTCACCCTGATGGAATTTGACGGTTCCCTTGATCTCATCCCTGAGGGCGATGTTCTTCAAAGGCAGCTCCTTCGGCGCTGATATTTCCACCGTCAGATGTTTTATCGGGCATTCCCCCTCGATCGGGAACTCGGCGCTCCATGTTTTCGGAACCCTGGTCTTGAAATTATCATTGAAGGTCACGCACCTTATTATATCGCCGATCTCGAGTCCGGGAAGATTGACGGTGAGGATCTTGTTGTTCGGATCGTAGATGTTCGCGCCCATCTGGCCGTTGTCGACCATGACCCGGCTCTGGCTGGCGACATCCACGGGAACTGCAGTCCCATCCTTCTTTATGATCTCCAGCAGCCGCACTTCCAGCTTTTCATAGGCCTGGTTGAAGTGGAGCGACATCGTCAGGTTGTCGCGCTTCCCCTTTTCCGTCAGCACTTTTATGAATTCATCGTCCCATATGAGAAACGTGCCGTCCGCCTTGTATCTGATGAGCATGGTGTCGTCGAGCAGGACTTCATCGGCGTCGGGATAGATCTCGACGGTGGCGAGTCCGCTGGTATTGACCACTGCCGATCTGTCGAGGATTCCTTTGGAATAATCGGCATCCTGTGCAAATGCTTGAAGTGTAAGAAGAAGAGAAATGCAGACTAGGTGAAGCAGCACAAGCCTCTCCTTCGAACCTTGCCGCAGAAGTATGTTGGGCTTTAGCCCGACAATGCAGCGTGATAAAACGGTGGACACCGCAGTCATTCGCAGGCTTGCGACCTTTCTAAAACACAATTTCCTGTACGATTGAATTAAGTATTTCACTGAATAAAGTCCTTTGTTGTCTGTTAATTTACCATCCTCGTTTTTCTAAAATAAGCCAGGAATTTTCTTTCCAGCATGCTCTTTCTTCCGGATGCCGGCAGTTTGTCAATCATATGTCTTGCACGTCTGACGCTGAAATTCCCTGGGATTTCAAGTTCCGGCAAAGTGCGGAAAAGACCTGTTTTTGCAGGGCTTAGATAGAAAAAATCGAGGAGGGCTTTTTCCGGTGACGCTATTTTAGCCCCATTTGAATCCTCGTAGTATCCGAAGAAGAAATCTTCTGATATGTGATGAACCGAAATATCCCCGAGAGCTGTCCTGTACATGTGTGTTCTTGCGACTGACACGCAGTATGTCGTTCCCGGAATCTGTGAAATCATGCCGTGATGATAAAGCGCGCTCTGCAACGATATATATGACGGGAATGGAGACGTCGTCAATCCTGCCGCGACATAGGGCACGGTTTTTTCCGGAAAACACCAGAGCCCCCTTTTCAACTTTACGAGATGCCCCGCTTCTTCGAGCCGCGACAATATGTGGCTGGCATGGTCTTTCCGTATCTCGAGCAGCGCCATCGCATCGGAGGTTGCCAGAAATGACTGGCCAGTGTTTTTGAGTTGGGAAAGTATATTGTTAAGATTCATTTTTCGATTGACTCCTTTCCAGTGCTTCAACTACTTTGAGAACAATATCGTCCCATACGGACTCAGAATCATACTGGGGGCGGTAGTCAACGGCAAGATAGGAAAGCACCTGGGATTTAAAGGCGGAAAAGGTGACAGACATCGCGTTTGCCTTGGCCTCGCCGAGCATTTCGAGCAGTCTGGAATCTTCGACAGTTGGTTTTGCCCCGGAACAAAGAAGAAGATTAAGATCGAAGACATCCCTCGCCTGCGTTATCTTTCGTGTTGCAAGCGCTTCCACTTTCTGTCCGAACGCCGACTGAATGTCATAATGGTTCGCCATGATCGGGGAAAGGGAGTATTTCTGAATCACAAGGGGCGTGACAGCTTCGAAAAGAGTGCCGCCCTTGAACCCCCTTCTTGAGAATTCAACCTTTGTGGGAATGGCGGTTTTACCCTGTTCAGATATGATGGTGAACTTCCATCTTTGAGTTGTTTCAGTCTGTTTCGGCGCAGACCACTTGTCAACTGCCAGCCTGTTTACTTTCAGGATCTGCCTGAATGTAGTGGATGCAATAATGCTGTTTACAGTTTCTTCCAGTTTTTCCCTGGGTATTTTCTGCACATCAATATCCATGTCCTCGGAGTAACGGAAGCTTTTCAGGAAGAATCTGAGATTGCATCCGCCCTTGAGGACATAATATCTCTTATCGATCTTTCTGCCAAGCAGGTCGAGAAAGATTAAGTGGAACAGTTCAACAAACTGTATTGAATCAAGCGTATCCATGTTGCTCTCCTGATGAATGCAGGTGGCTTAGTCATTGATAAATAATACAGCTAGTTGCCTTATGTGTCAACTATGAGTATTGCATATTTCGAGTTGAGAAAAGAAAAATCGATTGGTGCGTTTGAATATCAATCTTTCTGACGCAATGCTACGGAAATGTTTGGGCATGTTTCAAAAAAGGGCAAAGTAGTTGACACTTTTTAATGAGTCTGCACTCAATGAGCCCTGAAAAGTGTCAAGCAGAATTGAAATATGCCTAATTTTGCATTTTATTTTTAGTACGGATTAAGTAAACGACATAGTTTACTGAATACGTACAACTATTGAGGGCATGGAATGACTACTTTAACTCTTGAGCTTAGTGTTCCAGAGGCGGTGAAAGCGACTGTTTCAGAAGACTCGCTTTCTCTGGATCTTGCCGATGGGCGGAGAATATCTGTTCCACTTGCCTGGTATCCAAGACTTTTTCATGCTTTGAAGCGTGAAAGACAGCATTTCAGGATTATTGGAAAAGGCGAAGGCATTCACTCATTTGCGCGGCCCGAGGCTGGGAACCGGTGCTTTTCATCATGATTCACTTGATTTATGCTCCACGTCCGGCTACCTTTTCAACAGTGTGAAAATAAAAATTCCTGCCAGTTGTCCCGAATGCCTTTGGCTCCGGGATGCAAGCGCTGACACAGCGCACTTCCTCCATCGCTTTTTGAGCTATGGAGGAGAGGCCAAAAGACGCCGTGCATCAGAGATTTCAGGAAATATTTTAAAAGTAATGTAAGATTCTCCTGCCCTCCGACGAATTAGTTGATGAAGGAGCATGAACATAAATGGCATTTTCAACAAACACGAGCCTGTTGTCAAGCATCAAAGCTGGAGATGAATTTTGCTGGGTGGAGTTCTATCAGACGTATTTGCCCCTTATAAGGATGCGAGGCAGGGATCATGGACTTTCATTATCCGAGACAGATGAGCTTGTTCAGAATACTGTTCTTGCTGTTTTCAACGGCAGGGACAAGTCCAGTTACGATCCTGTAAAGGGAAGATTCAGGGATTTCCTGAGGAAGATAATCGACTGCAGGGCGATTGACATCATAAGGAATCGCCATTATGAAAGGAATAACCCTCTGCCGGAAGACGATGTAATCCCCGATGAAAGACAGAGCGAACTTGAATACCGATGGGATGAGGAATGGAAAGATCACGTCCTTAAGGAGTCGTTGAAGGAGCTTAAGGCGCAGATTGAACCTGAGACGTACCAGGCATTTGAGTTTTACGCGCTGAAAGGAATGTCCGGCAAAGAGGTCGCGGAATTTCTAGGCATAAGCGAGGATATGGTATATGTCTACCGATACAGGGCTGTCGCAAAGCTTAGGGATATAGTAAAGAAAATAGGGGAATGACATACATGAAACATACGATAATATCAGACCTTGAAAGATACAACCGCAAGGACATGGGCATCTTCAGCAGAATCCTTACTGGGATTCACCTTGAAAAATGTAGGGAATGCTCGACTCTTCTGGAAAAGTTGAGGGAAGATGATAAACTTCTAAAGGAGCTTAGGGCGGCAGTATTGAGGCAGCCGGACGAGGACATAAAAGAGTCGGATAAAACGTTTGTCTCCATTAAGAAGATTCTCGGATAGATAAGGAAGTTCGTCTTTATATATGGAAAAGCCCACGATACCTGATTATGATGTAAAGGCCCTCTGCGGCAGTGGTGCCTATGGTGACGTATGGCTCTGCATGGACAGGAATGGAATAGCAAGAGCCGTTAAAACGCTTGACAAGCAGCGACTGAAAAGCATGGGGGTTCTTCAGCGCGAGGAAAAGGCGATACAGCTTTTCAGAACTCAAGTCCCGAAGCACAGGAACCTCATAGAAATTTTCCACATAGGTGAAACTGAAAATATCATCTACTATGTTATGGAGCTTGCCGACAATATCGGGTCGGACGCGGAATATATTCCGGATACTCTGGAAAACAGGCTCAAAAACAGGATTTATTCTTCGGAGGAAAGCATTTTCCTCATATCGGATTTGCTTGACGCAGTCCAGGTTCTCGATAATGCCGAACTCGCGCACAGGGATATAAAGCCGTCAAACATAATTTTCGTGGATAATGTGCCGAGACTGGCCGACATCGGACTTGTGGCGTCCACCTCTAGCACAATGAGCGTTGTCGGAACGATGCATTTCATGCCGCCTGATTCATCAACCGGTAATGATGCAGATCTTTATTCCATGGGTAAGATTCTGTATTGTGTTTTCACGGGCAGGCCTGTACAGGATTTTCCAACTCTTCCCGATGTATGCCTCTCAGCAAAATCACCGGTCATCATGCGTCTGAACAAGGTCGCAATAAAGGCTTGTTCGAAAATTCCCGAGAACAGGTTCAAGTCGGTCAGCCAGTTTAAATCAGCGTTGCTGGGTGATCCCGTGGCATTGAAAGATAAAAGCAATTCGTTTAATCGGTTCCTAGTGCCTATGTTTCTGGCAGTTGCGGTTCTGCTCGGATTTTGTTACTTTTATTCTGACATTATTTTCAAGAAGGCGGAAACAGAAATTAAAGATACCGGGAAGAATGATAAAATAGCTGAAAGCGCCAAGGCAGAGATTGTAAGGAAACCTGTCCAGATTGAAACTGAAAAGGCCAGTCTTGGGCATGAGAAAGCCAAGCTTGAATCTGAGAAAGCAAAATTAGAAACGGAAAAAATGCCGTCTGATAGTGGAAAAGGCCAGGTAAACGCGAAACAGCCAGTGCCAACAACCGGAAATATCAACGCCGAGGTTGAAAAACCAAAGAGCGACCCAGCGAAGGAAAGCGCCATCAGGAAAACAATTGATGGTCAGAATGTTTTTGATCACAAAGATGTGTCTGAATTGTTTGGTGGAGCCTGCGAGCAAGGTCCATATCTGGGCGCTTGTACCGTAGTCGGAGCCGGAGCCTCTTGGAATCTGAATGATGTTTCGCCAGGAACCTATGTTGTCATCATCAAATACAGTCTTGTTGAGGGAAAGGGAGGCGGAAACTTTGACCTTTATACGGAATCTTCAAAAATGAGCGGAATAACGAAAGCAACTGGTAAAAGCTGGGGAATTCCAGTTGAAAATAAATTCGGTGAAATCACCGTCGGAAAGGACGACAAGAAGCTTTCTTTCAAAGTTGTCAGCCTCGAAGGTAAAGAGCTTTGGGCGCTTTACCGAATTAAATTAGTTGAAGTTCAAAAAACAAAGAGCGAGCCCTTAAATGAAAACGTATTGACAGAGTTGAAGACGGATACCGGAACTGGCATTGTAGAGGAAGTGAAACCCGTTGACCGAAAGATGGCCGAAGTTGAAGGGGCCGAATTTGCGCCTTTTCAAAAAGGACAAAGCCTGATTTCAGGGAAAAAGTCGGATGTTTGGATGGAGATTCCAGAAACACTGAATGGAATGCTGTTCTCCAGATACCTCAACAGGCAGACTGTAACGGCCAGAGTCAAAATTCTTGAAGATGGATTGTTTTACATGGCGGTTACTACAAGATGGTCTGGCAAGGATAATGGTGAAGACTGGCAGAAGGAATGTCTGAACGAGACACGAATCAAGGGTGCGGGCTGGAAGGAAGCAGGCCGTGCCCAATCCTCCTATCTCGACTGGATTGTTTACAGTAAGAATTGCAGGAAAGGTGAAGTCTTCAGTTATCGCACTGAAAAATATGTTGCACCGGTTATAATGGTTGGGGTTGAAAATCCAAAGAGCGATTCTTCAAAGGTAAGTGCGCCGAAAGAACCTGTGAATCTTGTCAAGGCTCCGGTAGTCAAAGAGAACATGGATGCAGAGAACAAAGCAACTGTTTACGCGATTTGCGATGACTATTTCTATTTCCATGTAAACGGGAAGGAAATATGTTACAGCGATCCCGACAGCAAAAATCGCGGGCGGGTGATTACGGCAGATGCCACTCTTAAAAAGGGGGATGTCATAACCGTAAGATGCTTGAACATGGGCAGTGCATATGGATTTGCCTGTGCGATAAAATTTAAGGATGGCAGGACAATAATAACAGACAAGAAAAACTGGAAATCATACACCCCCCAGGACAAGGAGAAATGGTCGGACGTCAAAGGCGTACAGAATAAGAAAACAGCAAGGGCCGGAACCAACAGGACATGGAGAAATCTCATCATTGCTGAAGTAAATGCCGATTGTGATTCCATATGGGGTGAGACAGGGAACGAAATTGCGTATCTGGTCTATGAGGTGAAGTAAAGAGTTTCGAGTTGCTCTAAAAACAAGTCGATACTTTACTAAGAACATGAATCCCGCTTAATGGCAGCTCGGGGCAAAGCAAAAGAAAAGGCAAATGTCATGACAAAACGAATAATTGCAGCAGTTTTGATTGTTGCATTTTCAATTCAGTGGGTACTCCTCTTGGCAGATGACTCACGAGACGCGCAGATTAAAGATAGCACGGACAGAATTCAGAAAATTGATGAGCGCGTAAAACAATCGGCGGGGATGGAGCTTACAAAAAATGATGGTTCCAAATCCGGCAGGCAATCTGTTGACCTGCGGGAACGAGTTAAGAAACGTTTTGAGCAGGACCGGGAGACGTACAGTAAGGAAGAACTGCGGGAAATAGAGAGCCTCTATCAAGTTGCCAACAAACAATGGAACAGTCCCGAAGCCCAGGTGAGTTTGAAGAAGTTGACTGACAGGTACTTGAAAGCAAACCGCACTGGTTGCGCTCTTCTCTATCTCGGGCAGATGGCATCTGGCGAAGAGAAAGAAAAGTACCTTGTGCAGGCGATTAATGTCCGCAGCGATTGTTACTATGGTGATGGTGTCCAAGTCGATGCATATGCCCGATTCCATCTGGCAAAATACTACCTTCAGATTGGAAAAAAAGACGAGGCTTCGGCTCTCTTTGATGAGATACGAAAAGACTATCCTGATGCTATTGATCACAGAGGCCGTCTTTTGATCGATTTAATCAGAGGGGGGTAAATTCCCCGACCCTTGGGTCGTTTAAGTCTTTGCCCCCTTGATACCTCGTATGCTTGCGTCGATGAAGTTTAATGATGAATGGCTTAAAAATACTGTCATCAGCATCAGGCCTTCTTTGTTCAAAGATTATTGCGCTGCCGGTCTCAAGTCGTCTCCCAGCGATATTTTTGTCTGGTCTTTGTGGGAAGGATATCAGGAAAAGGAATATACCAAAAAAATGCTCGATTATTTTAGAAATGCCAAAGTTGATTGTGTGTGTAAACACACCAGCGGTCACGCTTCCATGGATGACATATCGAATTTCATAAAGGCACTTCGTCCTGCAAAGATGATTCCCATCCATACACAGAGCAAGGAACCTTTCAAGGAATGTTTCGGTTCGCAGATACTTGACCTGAAAAACGGCGAGACTGTAATCCCTATCAGCCAGTAGAGAATAATAATCAAGGAGATTAAAGATGAAAATGAACTTTAAAGGTGTAGTGATTGCCGCTCTGTTGATTTCGCTAGACTGTGCTCTTTCTCTTCAAGCCGAAGAGATCCACAAGAAGGATGTTGTTGGAACTTGGAGATGCTATTCTGAGTTTGATGATGGGCAGGTTACAGTAACTCTTAATGAAGACGGCACCGCCGTTCACGTTAAGAAGTACACGGGCACCTGGACTGTTAAGGGTAACAAACTTATCATCGCGTAGAAAACAGGCACCACTACCACCATGGAAGGTACTATCAAGGATGTAAATGAGATTGATCTTGTTGAGAAGGGTGCTGGAAAGAAAGCTACAGGGTTTACTGTAACGCTTGTGCGTGAAGGTTTTATGTATAGTAAAAAGAAGGATAAAATTGAAAAAGAGACTAAGTAAACGCATAAAATGATAGTAAAAAGGTAACCGTTAAGCTGGGATATCCCCCTCCGGACAAGTCGGCAGGGGATGGCGCGTTTGACAAACTTCCATTAGAAATCTTCTATTTCCGGCACTGGCCGTTTCCATATATTTTACCGCAAAACTGGCTTTTTCAGCGGAATCTAACAGTGATGGGTGCCCACGACCGGATTTTGGTAGCGAATGTGTTTGTCGTGTGGAAAGTTCTGATAGTCCAGGTGTTGTTGCTGATGTTTACGCCGCCAATTATTTAGGCGTTTCGATGAGTAGTCCCGAGCGCTTCGGCCTACCTCCTAGATTTCCAGTAACCAGGATGCCTGTGCAGATGCATAATAGCAAGCACCCTTATGGTATTGTCCTGGATGCGGTAGATTACGCCGAAAGGGAAATGACCAAGTTGGTGTCTGCGTATATCTGATTCAAGGATTGGCCATGTCAACGGAGATTTTTCGATTTCAGAAATTGCATATTCAAAATCCTCAACGAAATGAACTCCCAGACCCGCAACCTGTGATTCATAATATTGAGAGGACGAGATGATTTCCTGTCCAGCTTCAGGATGATAGATCAGCTTTTGCATCCGATAGCCTCATAAGCGGCGGAAACAATTTCCTTGTGCGTCCTGCACTTGACTTTTCCAGTAGAAATCTCCTTGTCTCTTTTCTTGGCCTCATCAAGCCAGGCCTGTTCATTGTCGAGAAGCTCGGAAGTTTCATCAAGGGTGTCAAGAATTAGTTCGGCAAGAATAGCCCTTGATCTCTTTGGCAGGGCTAAGACACTTTCAGTTATTTCTTTAACATTGGCTGACATGAGAAGTTTCTCCTGGATTATTGGATAGTATATCACAAAGATGGTTTTCTAAAAGTCCGATTTTAATTTATTTACCTCGGAATCCGGAGAGTGGGCCACAGAGTCATACTCACACCTGTGACAAAGAAAAAAAGGTGGGGGCAGACATTTTTTTCGCTTTTAAATTGTAAGGATTCATAGAAAGGCATACTTCAGTGAATCTTTACAAATGATCAGTTGGCCTGAAAACTGGGAGCTTGCAGCAATTCCAGGAAGTCTTTTCGCGTCAGGCTTTTGAGGATGCCGGCATTGTCTTCAGCGACAATCCCATGGAGCAGTGCTTTTTTCCTGGTGATAATTGAATCGATTCTTTCCTCCAATGTTCCTTCCGTAATGAACTTGAAAACCTGGACGCCGCGGGTCTGGCCGATACGATGGACGCGATCCGTTGCCTGTTCCTCCCTTGCCGAGTTCCACCATCTGTCATAATGAATTACGACCGAAGCGGCGACAAGGTCAATCCCCATGCCTCCGGCCTTCAGGCTTCCGACAAAGACCTGGCAGTCGGGGTTGCTGTTGAATTCGCGGATAATCTTCGTGCGATCCGTTGTACCTCCGGTAAGGACGACGTGACCTACCCCCATGCCGCATAAATATAATCGGATGATTTCGACCATGTCAAGATACTGGGAGAACACAACAGCCTTTTGGCCGCTTCCAAGAGCCTCTCCAAGTATTTCCGTGAAAAGCTCCCATTTTCCGGATGATCGGCTGGGATAGTTTTCCGGTTTGCCCTCGACAAGCGCAGGGTGATCGCATATTTGCTTCAGGAGATCCAGAAGCGCGAAGATATGGATGAATGGGATTTCTCTGCCGGGTTCAAGCAGTTCCTTGCGTATGGTTCCAGCCTTTATGTCCAAGGCTTCCTGATATAATTTTGCCTGTTCCTGGCTCAGTGCGCACCTCCTCGTGTCCTCTATCTTCGGAGGCAGTTCCGTCAGCACTGAAGATTTAAGTCGGCGCAATGTGAAAGGGGAAACGATCTTGCGCAGGTAGGATAATTTCTTTTCAGCCATCGGTGATTCGCAGGGTTCCATGTAGTCACGATCAAATGACTTGTCATCTCCGAGGTATCCTGGCAGTGTCAGATCCATCAGCGCCTTGAGATCGCGAAGCGAATTTTCAATGGGTGTCCCGCTAAGCCCTAGAGCCATTCTCTTCTTCAATCTGGAAGCGGCCTGATATGACAGGGTCTCCTTGTTTTTGATGCATTGGATTTCATCGAAGACCACAAGCCCGAAATCTATTGCAGCAAGATCCTCAATGTCATTTCTCGCTGTCCCGTAGGAAGTCAACAGGACGTTGCCGGGGAGGAGTTTTCCCTCTATTTCCCGCTTTGTGCCATGGAATGGTATCGCTTTGAGTCCAGGGGCGAAGCGTGTAATCTTATCCTCCCAGTGTCCTATCACGCTTGTCGGACATACGACAAGAAAAGGTCTTGTTTCCCCCATTTCCTCCTTCATTGCAATCATCAGCGCCAATGTCTGATGCGTTTTTCCAAGCCCCATGTCATCGCACAGCAGACCTCCCATGTTGTTCTCTGCAAGGAAAGTCAGCCAGTGAAGCCCTGTCTCCTGGTAATGGCGCAGGATTGCGGAGAATCCTTCAAGTCGCGGTGATACCAGTGCCGGTCGCAGTTCCATGATATTCCTGACTTGTTCGGATAGGACTCCTTCGCCGATATTGAAAGTATCCTGGGCGAGCGACAGCATTCTGAGAAAATTTATTTTTGAAATCTTTATTGAATCCCCATCGGGCTTATCACCAATGATGTCTCCCAGGCTTTCGACAGCCCTTTCCATTTTCATATCCGTTATTTTAACCCATCCATTCGCCGACTTCGCATATTTTTTTCGCTGTTCCCGCAATTTCAGCAGTTCATATATTGAAATCCCCGATTCCCCCGTCGGACATGAAATCGTAAATTCGCAGCAGTCCCTTTCAATGCGATGCGGGGTCAATTCAAGTTTCGTCACATCATATATTTTCAAGGCTAGCACTTCAGGTGTGGCATCAAAGACAGGAGATTGCGCAAGAATATCCCTGTGTGCAACAATGAAATCAAGCATTTGGTCGCCTTCAAGCTTTGTTATCGTGTTGAAAGGCAGAGGCATTCTCTGTTCAGCAGCTGGCATTTCAACAAGGCCGATCCCGTCGATTAGTGCAAGCTGTCCAGGAGTTAGTGCAGGCATGAATGCGACATCCCTCTTTTCAGTCCTGCCATCAGGATGGAGAATTATTAGGACAGGGGTAATGACAAGTGTGTTTTCCCCTTCCATGCGGAGCTTGAGCGATGGCCTGGCAAGAATTTTAGATGTCGATTTCTGCATTCCTCCGAACCCGCGTCTCCTGATGATATCAAGGCATTCTTCGCAGGCCGGCCCGGGAACAGTGATTTTAGAAATCTCCTTTCCGCTTAGGCGCACTACAAGAATCAAGTCCGGGGAGTTTGTAGATAGGACTGATTCGATATCGAGCAACTCATTGAATTCCCAATGCATGTGATAGGCAAGCCGTATCCAGAACGAGCGTTCCCTTATGAGGCGCGGAGTGGTGTTCCCGCTCTTTAGAATTATCTTGTCGGATTCTGTCAGGAAGGAGTCCGCCATGCGCCTGAGCACCATGAACCGCTTATGTCGTTGGCCGGATTCGCATGGAGTGGAAGGGAAGCGTTCCCTGAATCTTCTGATATCCGGTTCGCCGGCTCCAAGATAGCTGCAGATGATCCTTCTTGAGCCGGGTTCCCTGAGCTCAATGGAGGAGTTTTCAGCCACGGTCATTAGGACCGTATCAGGTGTCAAAGCGGATGTTCCAGTGAGGCAGGAGGCTATTTCGCGCCAGAAGCTTTTCTGGAATGATGAATCGCATCGGTGATGCTTTCCCTCAAGAGCGGCATTCGTAAGTTTCTTCAATTCTTCCAGGTGCTCGCAATCGAAGCCGGCTCCGCACTCGCATCCAGGGATCTGTTGAAAAACAGGTAAATCCTTCATTTCATCGTATGTTGCAGTGTATGAACATGCTATGAAGTGTTTCCCCGCAGTGGCATGGTTTATTAATGTGTATCTGTCACGGCAGAATTCGATTCTTTCAAGGGAAGATTCTTCCTCCCTGACAGTTTCTTCCCCACTGCGATTGGAAACTGGAATACCCGTGGCTTTTTTTCTTTGTCTTCCGTACGTATTCTTCTCTCGGTTGTGATGCTTCGCGACCTTATATAATTTCCTGTTCAGCTTCTTTGGTTCATTTACTCGTTTGAGTACATGACCTGCTTTTTGCTTTGGCGCTCCTTTCCTGCTCATTTCCGGCACTGTCCGTTTCCGTATATTATATATTTGTAGGAGGTCAGCTCGGCAAGACCCATCGGACCACGGGCATGAAGCTTGTCGGTGCTGATTCCGATCTCGGCGCCCATGCCGAATTCACCGCCGTCGGTGAAACGCGTCGAGGCATTCACGTAGACGGCAGCGGAATCCACTTCGCTGAGAAAGCGCTTTGCAGAAACCTGGTTCTTTGTCACGATTGCGTCGCTGTGTTTCGAACCATAGAAATTTATGTGCTCGATCGCAGCCCCAAGATCGGGGACAATCCTTATCGACAGTATAAGATCCAGATACTCGGTCGTCCAATCCTCCTCGGAAGCGGCTTTCGCATCGGGTACAAGCTTGCGGAATTCGTTGTCACCTCTCATCTCGACTCCGCGCTTTTTCAGGATAGCCGCCATCTTCGGTGCGAACTTCGCAGCTATGGACTTGTGGATGAGGAGCGTTTCAGCCGCGTTGCATACTCCGGGCCTCTGGCATTTTGCGTTTTCAACTATCTTCAGCGCCATGTCGATGTCGGCTTCCGAATCAACGTATACATGGCAGATCCCCTTGTAGTGTTTTATTACAGGAATCGTCGAATTCTCAACGACTGTCCTGATCAGTCCTTCACCGCCGCGGGGAATTACAAGATCAATATAGTTGTTCATCTTCAGCATCAAGGTTACTGCGGCCCTGTCAGTCCAGGGTATCAGCTGGACAGCGCCTTCCGGAAGGCCTGCGGAAAGCCCGGCCCGGTTCATGCAATGGGCCAAGGCAATATTCGAATGGATCGCCTCCTTGCCACCGCGCAGGATGACCGCGTTGCCCGCCTTCAGACATAGGCCTGCGGCATCGACGGTCACGTTCGGACGTGATTCATAGACTATCGCTATTACTCCGATTGGCACTGAGACCTTGCGGATGTCAAGCTCGTTCGGGCGTATCCACTCGCCAAGCTGCTTGCCTACAGGATCCTCAAGCTCTGCAACATCCTTTAACCCCTTGGACATGGAGTTGATCACCTTGTCCGTCAGGGCGAGTCTCTCAAGCATCGCTGATGAAAGTCCTGCCTTCCTTCCTGCCTCGATGTCCTTGGCATTTTCCTTTTTCAGATTTTCACTTTCGATCTCAATCGTATCCGCCATGGCCCTGAGGCAGTTGTTCTTCTGGTCGGTTGTCATTATCGCAAGCTTGTGCGCTGCGATGCGCGCTTTCTCCCCCATCTCAAGCAGGGCGTTTCGTATTTCATCCTCGGTGAATTTCTTGTTCATGGTCATATCCTGTTCTTATCCGGTATTTATTTTTCCTGTTTAATATATTTTTTCTGCTTCAGAAAAAATATTAGCACAGCACCATATTGTTCCTGTGCACGACCTCTTCGTCCCCGTCATATCCGAGTATGGAGCTTATTTCGGTGCTTTTCCTGCCCATCAGTTTTACTGTTTCCTTTTCGCCGTAGTTGGACAGGCCTTTTGCGATGATAGTTCCAGCCTTGTCGCAGATTGCGATCGTGTCGCCGCGCTTGAAACCGCCTTCAGTACCGGATATTCCGGAAGGAAGCAGGCTTCGGCCCTTCTGCGAAAGCGCCTTTGCCGCGCCGTCGTCGACGATTATCTTTCCGGACGCCTTTGAAAAGAAAGTCAGCCAGCGTTTCTTCGAATCCATCTGTTTTTCGGAGGCGGGCATGAACAGTGTGCCGACATCCTCCGCGTTGATTATCTTCACCAGCACTTCAGGATCCTTTCCGTCCGCTATCCAGAGATGTTCGCCGGCCTTTGTCACGGTCTCGGCGGCGCGTAGCTTTGATGACATCCCGCCTACCGACATCGCACTGTCGTCGGTCCCGGTCGCCATCTTCTTTATTTCGTCTGAAAGATTTGCAACGACCGAAATCCGTTTGTCCAGCTTTCCATCCTTGACCGAATAAAGCCCGTCGACCATGGTAAGCAGTACCGTCAGCTCTGATCTTGTCATCGTGGCGATCAGTGCGGCAAGCATGTCGTTGTCGCCGAACTTCAACTCGTCGACCGACACTGAGTCGTTCTCGTTTATGATAGGAAGAATGTTTTCATTCCAGAGGGAGTAGATGCAGTTGAGCACGTTCAGGTGGCGTTCGCGGTCCTGGATGTCAGCAGCTGTCAGGAGAAGCTGTGCGGCATGGAATCCGAACTTCCTGCATTCGACCTCGTACAGCGACATCAGCTTGCTCTGCCCGACAGCCGCCAGCGCCTGCACCTCTGACAGTTTCTTGGGCCTGATGGTCTTTCCAAGGGTTTTCATTCCTAACCCTACTGCTCCTGATGAGACAAGCAGGACATTGTATTTTTTATCGCGGAGCTTCGCTATCTGCGAGACAAGTATCGCGATCCTCGAACTGTCGGTGAGAAGCCGGGTTCCGACTTTCACGACAATGCTGGAGGCTTTTTTTACCGCCTTCTGTCTTGATGATATGTTCATTGGCGCCTTATGTGTTTTCCTTATTCACTGCAAACCGATTAAAGATACATGTCATTGAATATGAATTCAAAAGAAAATGACGCTTCCATTCGGGTTTGTTTATTTTTACCGAAATGATATCGTTTGCCAGAATGTAGACAAGCAGCTGGTCCCAGTCTTGGATATTGTTTGTAGCAGCGCAATTCATTGCGCGTTCTTCAGGGAAATAACGGCGTATAAATTCGCCTACTACAAGCAGATGCTTGAAATCCCAATAGCTGGAGGAGCGAAATGTTGTAGGAGTTCACAGCTTCAGTTGTGTCTTAAAATTGGCAATCGTAAATCGAAAATGTTCACATGGATCCAATCGAAAAATTAAAAGTCCTGTCGGAGGATTCGCAGTACGACCTCGCGTGCGCCTGCGGAACCAGCGACAACACACGCCGCCACCGCGGAAGCGAAGGCAAATGGCTGTATCCTGTCGTCCTGCCTGATGGCGGATATTCCGTCCTGCTCAAGACCCTCCTTTCCAATGTCTGCTCCAATGACTGCAAATACTGTCCGCTCAGGAACGATACGAACGTCAGGAGATGTACGCTGCAGCCCGATGAAGTCGCAAAAGTATTCATGGAATACTTGAGAAGGAAAGAGGTCTTTGGACTTTTCCTGAGCTCCGGTGTAATTGATACCCCCGACCTGACCATGCAGAAGCTTAATGACACCGTCAGGCTGATCCGCAGGAAATATGGATTCAGGGGGTATATACATCTCAAGATAATTCCGGGTGCGTCCGATGCCGCCGTCGAGGAGGCCGTGTCGCTTGCAAGTGCCGTCTCGCTCAACATCGAAACCCCCGGCGAAAAGCATTTCAAGCTTTTGTCAGACCGGAAAAATTATCTCAACGACATAATCCGCCCGATAAAGCTCATGAGTAAGCTGACATCCAAGGGGCAGCGTTTTTCGCGAGTAAAATGCACGACACAGTTCATTGTCGGTGCGTCGGACGAGAAGGACACAGAGATCGTCGACTACATGAACGGCCTCTACAAAAGACTTGATTTCAACAGGGTTTATTTCTCCGCGTACCAGCAGGGACTCGGCAAGTCCGACATCCCCGGCGAACAAAAGCATCTCTTCAACAGCGACGAGGTTTTCATCCGAGAACACCGCCTCTACCAGGTGGATTTCCTCCTTCGGAAATATGGTTTCGAAAAAACTGATATCGTCTATGATGCTTCAGGAAATCTGAGTCTTGACAAGGATCCGAAGGAGCTCTGGGCGGAATCGCATCCGGAATATTTCCCTGTGAAGATAAATACAGCCGACCGCGAATCTCTTCTGCGGGTTCCCGGACTCGGACTTGAACGCGTCAACAATATCCTGAAGTTGCGGAAGGAATCCAGGATCAGGGATTTCGCTTCCCTGAAGATCAAAGGCAAGACTCTCGCCAAGACAAGTAAATACGTGGAATTCGATTGAGTATGGGAGGCACATAGGCACAAAGCTGCAAAGGCATAGAGGTGTAAATACCATGTGTTGAGTTTAGGTGCCTTTTTGATTTTCAGTTTGTAGTTAAGCCATTATTGGCTGTGACTTTTGAATCATAAGAACACGCAAGAATGCGTTAACTACAAACAAAACATCTCCACATCTCAAGTGCAATGCAGGCTGCGACATTGAAGAAGTCGATTCCAAATGTTATTGTAGTATTATGATCAAGAAGCTGTTCATCTTATCCGCGATTATCCTCGCCTGTGCAGGCTGCTGGAGTCCCAAGCGGGAATTTGCAAATACATATAATACCGTCCCGTATATATGTGTTTATCCGAATTGCGATTACAATGTCCCTAAGCTCGAAAATGGACTTAGCTTCCTTTGCGATTACGCGGTATTATATTTGGAAACTGGCTTATCCATATCAGGAACCGATGGGACTGAATCATATTCCTGCATAAGATTGGAGCCCAGTAATTATGAGCCGATATATAGGTTCGTGGATAAGGACGATTTCGAAAGTAATTATCTTTACGATGACATCAAGAACAAAATCATCAAGCATGTTGATTGCAATAATGTTCCATTTAGAGAAATTGTTGATTGGATTGTCAAACAAGCTCAAGTCTCCATCGTTATAAGGATGAATCCATCTGAAATTGATAAATGCAGGGCTGTCACGATAAAGTGTGAAAACATAGGAGTTTTAGATTTGCTAGATAGAATTTGCAGAAATGAGGGGCTGTTTTTTAAGATCACGTCTCGTGCTATCGTCATTAAGGGCGATGACTATGATTACGGTGTTTATTACATGAATTCCGTAACTTCTCCGAGGATTTTTGGAAAGGATGCTTCCCCTAAGGATATCAGGAATAAGCTTCTGGAGTTTGGGATTTACTTTGAGGAGCTTGAAGAAAAAATCATTTTATCCGACCCTTATCCTTATCCTCGTCCTCGCGGTTCAATATCATTCGTTGATAAAATTCCTTCCTTAATGGGCTGGGGGTATAAGCCATTTATCTTTGTTGCACATGACTCCTCTGGAGGGCTTAGATTGCTTGAACGTTCACTGGATGTTCAACGCATTTTGGTAATTACGAATCCTGAATACAAGGAGGAAGAGGAATCCGGAACGTCCGAGATAAAAAATAAATTGGAAGATATTATTATTGCCCATGTCGAATATGAGGATGTGAAAGTTTCGGCGTGCGTAGCGGATTTATCCAGGCGTTTCAAAGAAAACGATCCTGAAAAAAGAGGGATGGACATCCAGCTCGTTTTAGATGTTGCATGCGATTATAATGGCGGCGTGAAGGTTTCTGATCAGAATGAGCCTGTGATTACAATTGTTGTCGATGATATTTCTGTAGGAGATGCTATTCGTTTTATTTGTCGAGCCGCAAATCTTAAATACAAGATATATAAGAATAAGATAGTTATTGCTAATAAGAATGTGCCGTTTTATCCTTTAGAGACTAGATCTTATCCAGTTCTTGATCCTGATATCATCGAAAATAAACTTGAAGTGTTCTCGGACAATGGAAAGATGGACAAGATTGAGTTTTACTTTAGAGTTCGGAATGTTTCTTTCGTTAAGGGAACGAAAGTCTCATACGATGATGAGAGAAAACTACTTGACATCGTTCAAACAGCTCCAGAATTTAAGAGGATGCAACCGGCTATTGCTTATCTCTGCGGATATCGCACGAAGTTCATATTCGACAAAAGCAGTCCGGTTGCTGCGAAGATCGCAAATCTGAAGCCGGGGGATTTTGTCGAGGTGAAGGGCGAGATGCAGATCAAGGAGGCGAAGTTCAACGGTTATCCATTCCCGCAACCGTGCTTCCTGATCAAGGATATCGAAGCCATCAGGAATCCTGTCCTGCCGAAACTGAGAAAATACGAGCCTGCTCAATAGAAGTATGTTGGGCTTTAGCCCGACAATTTTGCATGAAAAGAGTTGGCGGTTTAAAAACCGCCCTACTTATGCGGAAGTGCGAGACGAAGAACGCGTCAGCAGAGTGACGCGGCTACAGCAACGTTATCTTTGTTGAATGAGCGCTGGCGTACCTCGACCAAGCTCAGTACAGGTCTCGCAGGCAAATTGATGTTTGAGCTTTGTTTATAGTCAAACCAGCAAGTGTTGTTTCTGTTGCACAATTCCTCTTCAAGTTATATCTTAGACCAATGAAAGATTTAAACGCCCTTTTCAAGTCTTTATCTGTCGGGATGGGAAACTGCGGGGTGATATCTCGCGTTAGTTTGGATTGGTTTCACTTATTGATTATCTCTTAAAAAGAGATAGCAATTGGTTGACATGTATTTATTAAAGAGATAAAGTGCTGTCATGAAACAATTAATATCACAACTCATTGACGATTTCCATGAAAGGGAACTGCCAGAACTTTCAGACAGAGAACAGAAGCTTTCCGAATTAAAGGGCAAAGCCGATGTGGTTATAGGCATGCGACGTACCGGAAAGACATTCTTTTGTTTTCAGAAAATAAAAAAAATCTTGTCTTTAGGAACTCCGGTCAGGCAGATCCTGTATTTGAATTTCGAAGATGACCGGCTCCTGGATTTTTCAGTGAGAGACTTCCAGTCAATTCTTGATGTCTATTACGGCAAATGCCCGGCGAACCGAAATGTCAAATGCCATTTCTTCTTTGATGAAATCCAGCGGATTGACCAGTGGGAAGTGTTTATCAGGCGCCTGCTGGACACTGAAAATGTCCAGATATGCCTTACCGGCTCTTCATCAAAACTTCTCAGCACGGAAATTGCCACTAGTCTGAGGGGCAGGTCAATGACAACTGAAATTTTTCCGTTCAGTTTTAAAGAGTTCATTAAACATCATGGATTGTTCGAGGCAGTACCGGACCGCTTTGGCTCCAACGCCTCTTCCATATTGCGGAAAGCGATTTCTGATTATCTTGAAACAGGGGGTTTTCCCGAGGTCCAGCCGGTCGAGAAGAACCTCCGTGCTGAAATCCTCCAGGGATACATAGGTTCCGTATTGCTGAAAGATGTTGTCGAGAGGCACCGGGTAGGAAATGTCGTCGTCCTGAAGCATCTTGTGAACAGCGTCATGAATTCGCCATGTTCGCAGTTCAGCGTCAACAAGTTCTACAATACTCTGAGAAGCATGTCCATAAAATGCACCAAGAACAACATCTATGAATATCTTGATCATCTGCTGGATGCATACCTGTTCTACCGTGTACCTCTTCATGCGCGTTCCGCGAGGGCGCGCATGGTCAATCCGGCCAAAATCTACGTGGTTGATACCGGTTTGCTCAATACAATGACGTTTCGTAATTCAACAAACCGGGGGCATCTGCTGGAAAACATGGTGTTCATGCATCTGCGACGTAGTGGCTTTGAAGTGGAATACGTCGTCACCGGCAAAGGCTATGAGACGGACTTTTTTGCCAGACATCCTGCGACCGGCGAGACCATGCTGCTGCAGGTCTGCTGGGATATTTCCAATGAAGATACTTTTGCCCGCGAGCTTAGGGGCTTGAAAAGTGCGATGCAGGAATTCGGCATCGAAAAAGGCGGAATTGTCACTTGGGACGATGAGAAGGCGCTTGACGGGAATATTTTTGTCATTCCCGTCTGGAAATGGCTTCTTGGCCGATAGGGATGTTGCATGGTAAATATTCACTGAACCATGTTCGTTCAGTGAATATTTACAAACTGTTTGAATATAAATCTCAACTGTTTTCCAAATTTATTACCCTTTCTCCGCAAAAACAATTATATTATAATTTTTTCAGGATGAAAAAATCATGCGTTGTTTCTATTGCGAAAACATCGGCGGGGAAAATACACTCGTGCAGCTTCCGGAGCGCGAGGAGCGCCATCTTTTCAACACCTTGCGCGGCAGGACCGGCGATACCGTCCAGCTCATAGATGGAAGGGGTGTTATTGCTTCAGCCAGGGTTCTCGATGGCAAAAAGCTTCTTGTGCTGGAGAAGGAGAAATGCCAGGAGCCTTCAAGGAAAATACACCTGTTTGTCTCCCCGCCGCGGCAGAACCGCATGGATCAGCTGCTGACCCAATGCTGCGAGATCGGGGTCTGGAGCATCACTCTTGTAATTACAGAGCATTCAGTAGTCCGCCCCGATGAGGGTGAAGCGCCGGACAAGTGGAACGTGCATCTGATCGAGGGTTGCAAGCAGTCCAAGAACCCCTTCATGCCTGAATTGAGGAACGTAATACCCTTCAGCGGAATCTTTGAGGATGTCAGGCAATTGGGCGTTCCTGCATTCTACGGCTCAACCGGTGACGCTGGCACGGGAGATGATGTTCCGGAGAATGTTCCCGGGATTGCCTGGGCTGTTGGTCCTGAAGGCGGATTCAGCGATTCAGAAGAGGAGCGGATGAGAGCTTCCGGATTCATGCCGTTGCGGATAGGGAAATGGATCATGAGGGTGGAGACCGCAGCCGTAGTCGGATCGGTATTGCTTATGAATTGCGGTGGAAAATGCTGAACAGCAGTCTTTCCCTGCATGGTGTGAAAAATTTTTCAAGGGCGAAGATCTTCGTTGGTTTCCTCCTCCTCTTCATTGCTGTACCTCTTGCCTACAGCCTCTACACGAACCACATCTGGGAGGACTTCTTCATAACCTTCAAGTACAGCAAGAACTTCTGCGAGGGAAACGGGCTTGTCTATGTCCCTGGCGAGAAAGTCCATGGATTCACTTCCCCGCTCGGAGTCGTGCTCCCGGCATTCTGCTATCTTGTCACAGGAACCGATTCATATGAGAAAGCCATATGGCTTTTCAGGATCCTCTTCTGCATACCCGCCTTCGCGGCCGCCGGATTGCTGCTGCT
>JBAQUG010000283.1:0-2155 GCA_049297395.1 Victivallales bacterium
AGCTAAACGAGAAATGAATTTCTCTGAACAAGGCGGTAATAAATTTCCGCACTCCATGTGATTCGCTTCGCTCATCAATAAAACATTCGAAGCCGGAACAATCAATCATTTCTTCGATTCTTAACGCTCAGGCATCTCCTACCCGCTTTGGCGGGTTAGGAGAATGCCAATAGTTAAAATCCTAATATTTCTTTCCGCATTTCGGACAATAGTAGTCATGTTTTCTTGTCCAAAGCCAGTATATAATTCCGGGCAATATCCCACAAAGAAATAAAGCAATCAATAAATAAATATTGCCTCTTGGGCTTTTATCCATGATTCCGGTGTAGTCGCATTTCATACTCATACATTGTTTTGCAGAAACAGAACTTGTCTTCGAATCTAGGGTAAGAGCCGCCGTAACTTTATCTAAGTCTATTTCTTTTTTATCATTCATATATTTTTAACGCCTAGGCTCAAGTATCCTGCGGAGCAGGATTACGTGAAGCCGATAGTTAGGCGAATTTCCTTTCGTTATTCTCATCCTGTTTTGTCAAATGCGGGGATGTAGCCCCATCCCCCCATTTGCCGTTCTGTGTTTGCGGGAGCTAACGTAGAGAAAAAGTGGGAATACCGTAACGCAGGCGACGCCGATTGCGATGCCAAGTAGCCTATTTGGCGTAAACCCCATGTCAATAGTTAAGCGAGTTACCATGATTGTTGCAAGCAAGGCTGTAGCAATGGGAAAAACCGATAATGCCGCACTCAGAACCAAGTAAAGACCTCTGCGAAACCCAGCAAACGGACTGGCCATGAGGCGCCAGAGAGTGAGAAGAGGAAGCAACACGAGGGCTAAAAGTGAGAAGAAGTGGAACAAGCGATTTACTGCAACACGGAATCCATCTCCTCCAGCATAACTATTCGAGTAAGCAACGTATTGAAGGTCCTGCAAAAACACGTTTCCCCTGAGAATGACTGTAATTGGCTCCTTGCAGCCTGTGCATGTCATAAGTAAAAGCATCGCGCCTAGGATGGTACCGACAGCGTAAAATGCAATATTTTTTAAGTTCATCATATTGTATGCTTTGCCTAACGCTCGGGCTCTGGCAACCGGCGAAGCCTGGTTGCCAGGAGCCGCCCTAGTTAGACTTGGTTTGCTTTTCTTCTTTAATGGTTTTGTCTATGTCAATTGCCATTGTTGCATTAATAAACTCTTCTGGTGGCTTATACTTGTGTTTAAGAATATAATGACAAATAAGATTCGGCGCTGAATATACTTTCCCATCCTGATTTTTTACATGAATTTCTGAGGAGCCAAGAAAATATTCTTTCCCTTCGTATATCAGTGGGGTATTTATTGAATTTAAATAAGTTGCCTTGTCTATAGTTTTGAAACATAATTCGCAATAATGAAATCCTCTCGTTCCATTGAAAGGAATTGTCGATAATTTAAGGAGTCTTCTAATAAATTCATCTGGAACTTCGCCTTTGGGAAATTCATAATCCCTGCTTAGCCATCCAACATTAAGCGTGCCTTTGACTATGTCTCCTGGCAGATAAGTATATTCTGTTAAATCTTGAAAATATGACATTTTTTTATATGTCTAACGCCGTCCTATCTGCCGACCTGCGAAAGCAGGTTGGCAGCATGGGAATAGTTCTGTATTTTTAATGATGCCTTGCCCATGGTGAATCTTTCGGGTCAATGTTCCCCTCGGTAAATTGCCTTGTAATTGTTAATGGCAAAACAATAGTATCACCTACAATGCTAAATGGAATTTCTAGTATAATAATAAACGGGAATTCAATTGCTTCATATTCATATCCACGGCGCTCGCCCATTATAAAGTCTTTGGTATAAATAAAGTTTGCACATGTTCCACTATATATTTGAGGAACAACTCTAGGTCTTGCTCCAGGAAATTCATATTTGTCACGATTATCAATTGGAAATTGTGTTGCAACAGTAGAACACCCTGTCAGAGCTATAAACAGAGAAATGAATACAATAGTTATTGCCAGAATTTTCATTATTATTTACAGAACGTCATGGTCTCCCACCGCGATCCTCGCGGTTGGGAGCACTAGCCTTGTTAAGAATTTATCTCTTGCATTATTTTCGTATTTACGTCAGGCGCTTCGGCCTGACTTTGGAGTGCTGACGCGATAGCTTCAG
>JBAQUG010000284.1:0-12601 GCA_049297395.1 Victivallales bacterium
GAAGGGAAGAACCTTTCCTTAAAAGGTTTTCCCTTCCCCGCATTCAGAGTATTGAAATCAGCTCAAGCAATTGAATCAACGAGGTAAATAAACAGTATATGGAGAGACTCTTATGTCCACGACTTCCTGGAATTTGAAGAAATCAGCGGAACTTGGCGGGCGGGCAATGCTTGCCTGGCTTGATCCGCAGGACAACTACATGCCTGTCAGCGGCTATAAGCCGTCGCACGATGTCGGGCGCTGGTGGGATGCGATGCTCCGACTTGAACAGGCAACCGGTTTTTCAATCCCGTCGCCGATCGAGGATGCGATGTTCGCGAACCTGAAGCGGCTGACCGACAACCCCGACGGGCTGCTGGTCTGCGAAGCCAAAGGGCGCTGGCAACGCGAAATCAACCCGCACAATCTGCGCGAGACAATGCTTGCCTATCATGCGCTCGTGCGCTGGCGCAGCAATGACTGGGCACGGCAGCGGGGGCACACGTTTCTACAGGCGCTGGACCGTGCCTTCCGCGAGGACGGACACTTTGACGCCTCGCGGCTGGGTCTGTGGGGCACGGTTCCGCTGTGGATTCACCGGTTCCATGCCGAAGAGGAGAATTCAGACGGCTGGTTCGACGCCACTCAGACTACCGGACGCTGCCTGGAAGCCGTCGTCTGGTTTTACGAAGCGACGGGAGACGAGCTCGCGCTCCGCCTGGCCGACCGGCTGGCGCGCCTCCATCTGCGCATGATTGCGGACGATGACGGCGAAGCGCGCCTGGAGTTTTTTGACTCGAAGCACCTCGGACACAATCATTCATACATGGGAACATTGCGCGGACTGTTCCTGTTCGGGCGGCTCACCGGACAGAGGCATTACATTGATGCGGTGACAAGGATTTACCGCCATTCGATCTGGCAGCGGAATATTTCGCGGGACGGCTGGACCTCCCATGATCTTGGCATTACCTCAGCCTACGCCCAAAACAGGTTTGGCGACAAGCAATACGAGTCGGCCAGTCCCGGCGACATCTCGCAGCTCGCACTCTGGCTGGCCCTGCACGATCACCAAGCCGACCTGCTGGATGATGTGGAGCGCATCCTGCGTTCGCACCTCCTTCCCGTACAAATCACTGCGGAGGACGTGGGCGCACCCGCCCGGAAGGGGGACATGACGGTCGGAGAGAACTGGATCGGCGGGTGGGGATGTCAATTCGAACGGCAAATAAAGGACCTGATCTACGATGTGCTCGCAGCGGTCGTCCACTCATTGTCTGATCTTTATGCGCATACGACGGTGCGGGACCAGCACGGCCTTACGCTGAACTGGCATTTCGATTACGAGGATGACCAGCTGCGCGTCACACATGTCCGCACCGACGAAGCCGTGGTGTGCGTGGAGCCGAAAAAAGATGAACCGCTGCGCATACGCATCCCGGCCTGGACTCCGTCTGATTCAATTCGCGTAAGCATCGGCGGGCGGGCGGTGCAGGCTCCGCGAATAGGCGCTTTCCTGTACCTGGACTGCGGGCTGGTGAAAAACCGTACTCCTATCACGCTGCGCTACGCCTTGCCGGCATACACCACCCAAGAGAAGTGCGGCAACACAATATGGCGCCTGGCATGGCGGGGTGATGCTGTTGTCGATACCGTGCCGATCAGACCCGGGGAACCTCGGCAAAACAATCTTTAAGGATTTTTTCATGGGGCTAAATAGCCTTCATGTAATCAAACAGGAGAATACAGACATGATATCAATATCGTCGAAAACCCCGGTTTTTTGTCCGGGAGACAGCCGGATCCATCGGACTGCCCTGGAGGAGCTGGGACGCGCTTTGGGCGTGCAGGCGGGTTCATCGCTCAGCGTCAGCCGTTCCACGGAATCACCCGTCGGCAGCATTCACCTGGCACTGCTGGACGAATCGCCCGTGTGCCGTGAATTGGTCAAAGAGGGATTGATCAATCTGCACAACCAGGAACCGGGAACGGACGCGTTTGCGGTCGTGGAATATAAAGGCGCGCTAATCCTGACGGGAACGACTCCTCGCGGTTTACTTCACGCCGTCTACTGGATCGCGGACCGGCTGGCGTTGGCGAAGGGGATTCCGGACGGAGTGAAAGTTGAAGAAGCATTTCAAATTCCCCGCCGCATTTTCCATCCACGTATTGATTGTTGGCCGGGGGAACGCGCCGATATCCGGTACCTGAGCCATATCGGGGCGACGCATTGCCTGGTGGATCATGACTGGCAGGGAGCATTGCGTAACTTCCAGGGATATGTTACCAGTCCTATTTTTCCGAACGCTGTCGACCCGGCAACGGTCGCTACTCAGCATGACAATCTGCGCCGCCTGTTGGAGGACTGTGCCGATTACGGTCTGGAGCCGTGTCTCTGGCTCACCGAACTGCCGTGCCAGGGCGGACCGTGGGTGCCCGAGCCTCAACGGCAGGAATTCCTCAAGCGGTTTCCTTCCGATGTGTTGAGCGACAGTGGCAGCTACGAGGGGCGTGTACTGTGTTTCAGTCATCCTCTGGTTCAGGATTACTACCGCGACGTGATCAAGCGTTTTTTTGCGGAATTCCCCGAGTTCGGCATCCTGTTTGTGTTCGGCCTTGATTCCGGGGGCAGGTTTTGCTCACCGGTGACATGTCCCCGCTGCAAGGGAATAAGCCTGTTTGACCAGAGGGACAGGTTCCTCGCGTTTCTCATGGAGGAAGCTGGCAAGGTCCGGCCCGGGCTGCAAGTGCTCACGACCGGCTGGGAATGGGACCACGACCCGGCGGCGTTCCTGGAACATCAGCGCCGCTTGCCCGAAGGGTGCGGTGTCTATCTCGCGGCCGAGAGGGACGGGTGGCAGGCCGAACGGCAGTCTCACGATTTCCTGCGCGATGTCCGCAAAACCTGCGGAGATCGCAATCAGCTGTTCATCGGGTACGACGACTTCCATTGGGGGGATGACACGGTTCACGGCCTGCGGGACATCCAGGATTTCCCTCTGGGCATCGGCGCCAAGATCCGGCGCTGGAGGCAGCTTGCTGTCGACGGTGTGTTTGACCACTGGGGGACGTGGAGCGAGGATGTATCGTCGAACTCAATCGCCTGCCGTGCGTTTTTCCTGAATCCGCAGGCGGATCCGGACACGGTTGTGCGGGAACTCGCGTGTGACCAGTTCGGCGGAGCCGCAGGCCCGCATGTGTTTGCCGCCTGGCAGGCGCTTGAACGCGGCCACGCCATTTTGTCGAATGCCTGCACGTGGTGCCCGGGACAGTGGCCGGGGTGGTACATCGGGCGCAAGTCCCTTCCGATCCCGGATGGTTTCGCAATGGTGGTGGCAGGGAAGGATTCCAATTGGCGAATGGGCGGCGAGATGTTGAAACCGAACGGTGCATTTCCGTACAACGCCGGGACGCTGGGCGATCTTTTACAGGCTGTTTCAGAAGCATGGTATCTGGCCAGCCCCCACTACCAGACTGCGATCTCCGCAATGAAATCAGCATTGGAATCCGCCTCCGACTCTCCGGTGGGATATGCCCACTGGTGGTCCGGAAACCAACCCGTGCCAACCCGCCGGGAACACATCCGCCGGCAAATGCTCTACCTGGAATCCATGGCGGTCATCGGACGCGAGATCGGTCTGCATTTCGGGCTGTTCGCCCTGTACGAGAAGTCGTCCCGCGACGCGGCACAGTTCCGACAGGCGGCGGCGGATCTTCTACGGGCCGATCAGGCCGCATGCCTCGCAGTTGCAGGATTTCTTGAGAATCTCGGGGATGGATGTCCTGCGAACATCAAGCTCTGGACCGGAGTCTACCGCGGTAAAGCGCAAGGCATTGCCAGATATTTGACCGGCCCGTAATACGAAAGGCAGCCACTTGCCGTCCCGTGGATGATTGGATGACTGGATTGCTGGATGGTTGGGTATCTTCAGATATGCTCCTCTTTCGCACCATGATAATCAACCCGAAATCTCCGCCAGCAAATTCCCAATTTATTTTTTAGCGGACCCTTAATACGAAAGGCAGTTACTGCCGCCCCGTGGATGATTGGATTGCTCCTGTTCTTTTTCTTGAATTATCGGTTGTTTGCTGTTTTGCAATTGACCTTGTACCACCAGGTCAAAGGTTCATTGTATTTTGCGGATGAAATATTCACGGGAGGATAGAGGTACATCACCGCGCTCTGCAATGGTTGATTGGGATTTTTACGCTTCATAGTACCGAATTTGTAGGAGGTTCCGGGTTGTAGATAGAGATAGACTTTATCACCGTTGACGGCAGTCAAAACAAAACTGGGCACGGCTGGGTCTTTAGAAGCCCGGATACTTTGACCATAGATTTCATTGACGTCACGAAAACAGCCTCCCATCCCATCCGGGAGGGTAAAGGATGCGGCACCGTCGTCCACATCCCAGTACATGATTTGCGCCAGTGAAACGTGGGTGTTCTGCTTTTCCAGTTCGGCTGGTTGCGTCCAGATGACATTGACACGGTCACCCGCTGCGTCTGTCATTTCATGGGTGAATTTCAGCGGTATCGCCGTACCTCCCTTGACATCAATTTCCACTTGTTGGACGCCTTTCCACATGCCATCCTTGAGTTCACCCGTCACTCCCAGTTTCCGGGTCGCATAGAGTGCTGAATACTCTTTTCCCAGGGTCGTTATAAAAGGAGCCACCTGATAAATTGGCTTGCTCTTTTCTGTCCCGAAACTCAGGCTGAAATTGCCGGCGGACAACGTGAGGCCGGAGGCATTCTGCACCGTGAACGTTTCCCCCATCTTGAATACGGAAACGCCGGCAGGCGCATCGGCGGCGATCTGTCCCGTGATGGCGACAAGAACGAACCGCGTGCTTTTTGCCTCGGTTTTCATGGTGATGCTTTCGACAACGGCGTCCGGTTTCGGATTCTCCCAGGGGAAACAGGTGAGATATTTCGTCGACTTCACAACGGTGGGATTTGCCATAAGACCCTTCTCATACATCTGGTATGAATTCACCACGGGGACGAGCATGGTGCCGGGAGCCGCAGCGCTCGACCACCAGTCAGCGACGTTCACTCCGTTGATAACTGGAATTTCGACAATGCTGCCATCCTCATAGCGGACGACGTACCGGGCGGTCTCTCCCGACCAGCCGGCGGTGTGGAGGAAAAAGAGGCGTGTCGCCTTGTGGCCGACCGGGATGGTTGCGTTCCTCGGAATCGGATTCCTGTCGTAGCCGAGGAGCAGTACGCTCTTCCCTCCGTTGGACGCAGGATCAATGATGTCGAATGGGATCATGCGTTCCGAGAAGTACTGCATGTTCAGAGGCATGCCGCGCATGTCGTTCACATTGCCCTCGTCCGTCCAGCCGCCCTTGCCGTCATTGGCGACCTCATCAGCGAAGGCCATGTTGGCGATCTTTCGCAGATCCACCTGAAAGGCATTGGCTGGATCAAGCGGCAGAACCGACCCTGTTGGTTTCACACGGATTCCCAGGTTTGTCGCCAGGACGCTTAAAAGTCGCTGCGTGCGCGTTGCCGCGTCGGGTCCCAATGCCCTATCCCAGCGAAGAGTGCTGAGGATGATTTTCCCTGCACCGATCGGAATGTATGCCATGACACTGCGTTCACCGCGCCCGATGAGCGCACCAGGGGCGCGCACGAGGACGATGTCGGAGATGGAATGGTCATAGAAGAAGTTTTGCGACTCTTTTGCTGTAGTGCCTGATTGTTGCATCATCCGGGCTGTAGCCCAGAAGAACATGCCGTCGTTCACGCCCTGAAGCAGTTCATGCGCACCCCAGTTCGGTGTCTTGTCCAGCGGCAGGTCGCTCCGTGCCGCCGCCTCGGCTACAAGCGGTAAATTCAGCCGCGCCCCGATCTCCGCCACCGTTTCGGTTTTCGCCAAACCGTATACGAACACCGTTTTCCCGCCCTCGATCGCTTTTCTGAAAATAGTCCCATCCATTGAAGAGAGCGCGGTGGCGTGGACGAATACCACATCCGGGGTTGCCGAAGACAGCGATTCAACTGGTGCAAGTACAACGCCGGTTTGCCGCAGAAGCGCGATCCCATCCTTGTCGTCGCCCGGGATGATACCGGCCGCGGCAAGCGGTTTGCCTTGAGGTGCCCCCGCATATTGAATCAGGTTCCGCAGCACAAGGTCTGCCACCGGCTCCCGTCCCTGTTTTTCCGCAAGCACGAGCTGGCAACCGAGGATGGATCCCTTGCCGATGGGATATTCGATGAGAGGGGAATAGAAAAGCCCGGCTTCACCGCCTGCGGCGATGATCGGCAGGTAATTGCCGGCAATCGGCATCAGGTAATTCACCAAAGAGACAACGTTCCAATCTAGCATCTTGGTGCGGTCTCCACGCCAGAATTTGAAATCGTCCGCACTCAGGCCGGCGACTGCCGGATGCAATGGCGCATGGATGAAGGCCATGGTCGAATGCGTCGTGCTGTCGATGGGGGGAGGACGCACCGGGAGCCAGGTTGGCGTTTCTTTTTGGCGCAGGATGATGACCAGCCCGCCGGCTTCAGCATATTTCACGAGCGCGCGTCCGGCAAGCATGCTGTCGGGCATGGCATCGGGTCCGATGAACAGCGTGTCCTCTGTGACGGAGAGCTTCTCAAGGTCGGCAACTGTCCGGTATTTGATATTCGCCGCGTCGAGGACCCGTCTCAATGCGCCGGGGGGATCGAAAACGGAAAACGTCGCCGAGGGAGGAAGTATCTTTGTAATGCTCCGCGGAAAGATGTCCACTGTATGTACCATGTTTTTGAGTTCTTTACCGTCTTCCAGCAGCCGGAGGGTTATAGTCACACTCCTGCGGGTTGCAAGCGTTCCATTCTCGTACACGGACAGGGCGTCGGCCTTCATCATTCCCGGCTCAAGATCATAGATCCGCTCGCCGAGAGGGGTTGCGCCAGCGCTCCATGCCAGCGTAAAGCTGCGTCTCTGCCTTGTGTCATTGTGTACCGACACATCGAGAACCACCTTCTCGTCGTCGTAGAAATGATTGGCAAAGGTGTGCAGGAAGAACGTCCGTTCGGCCATGACATCCTGATACATCGGCTGATAGACCTGGTAACGGAAGTCGCCTGGCCCTCCACGCAGGTCATACCCATGGGGTGAGAAGTTGGCAATGTCATTCCACCTGTTCGCGCGGAAGATCCAAGTTCCGACCGTGCCGCGGTAGCGGTGCGCCATGACATTTTTAGGGTGCAAAAAGGCGGAACCGGCAGGTGAATCCTCGATCGCATTCAAGGTCGAGCCCGAGTATGCTTCGTCGCCGAAGAGCACGCTGAGAGGATCCATGGACTGCATGCGGAAAAAGAGATACGCGTTTTCATCGAGCACGATCGGTTTGTCGGACGGCATGCGGAACTCGCTCCACGGCGTCGTGCCCATATTGATGATAGGCAGTGTTTTCCAGAGGTAGGCGCCATTGGGAATGAGCGTCATCTCCCGGGCGCTCTCCGAACCGATTGAGCCGGGGCACGGATATTCGGAATGAGGCGCGCCGTGTATGGATCTGAAGTCGAAAAAGTCCAAGTTGTAGTCATCGGCCGCCCAGTAGGACCGCGTGGGGTCGAGATACCTCTGCAGATGGCGCTTGATCGCGGACACCTTTTCTATGTTGGCGGCGCTTTCCCCCCTGAAACGGTATTCGTTTGCGAAGCACCAGGAATTAATCGACGGGTGATTGCGGTATTGCCGGATCATGGTTTCCATGTCATTGCGGAAAAACTTCCAAAAACGTGGATTCTCCCGTGCCAGGTTCAGACTTCCCATCTCGCTGTGCAGTCCCGTCTCCATGCTGGTGACGATGCCGTTCGCATCGAAGTAATCCATTGTTTCCTGTGTCGGCTGATCGCTCCAGCAGATCCTGACGCAGTTCATTCCTCTGAGTCGCATAAAGCGTACTGTGGCGGCCGGATCCATATTGGGATACATGATGGCGTCGCTCCGGAGATGCAGCTGTTTTCCGTTGAGGATGATCTGATCGCCATTGCTCCAGAATTCCCGGAAGCCGAAAGACGTGCGATGGGTGGATACGATCCGTCCATTGTCGGTGATCTCGCAGAGCAACGTGTACATGTATGGATCATCCGTCTCCCATAGGCGCGGTGTTGTCCATGGACTCGCAATGCTCACAACAGTTTCATTCCCGTCCGCCAGCCTCATTTGCTTTCCAGGAATGGCTAGCACGGGTCTGCCTTCCGCATCAAGCACCCGCGCCGTAACGAGTACATCCGCCTCCCGTCCAGACCGGTTGCATACGGCCACATCGGCTGTGAGGCTTTTTTCCCGCACCGACGTCTTGACAAAAACATCGGCTGCGTAGACCGGGTTGTCCGACCAAAGCCATCCCCCCTCAATGCCAAGCCGCATCCCGTAGGCATTGAGCACTTTCCACATCCAGCGCCCCTGTAGCCGCGGTGAATAATATCCGTTGGGAACGAGCTTCCTGAATTCTGCGCGCTCTTCGGGTGTCAGGAGCTCAAGATCTTTTTCCCTGTCAAGCAGGAGTGCCACCTCTCCAGAAGCGATGACGAGGAGCTCATTCTCCTCTCCGGGCCTTGCAGCCGCGGTGACATCGAGAGTGAAAGGCAGCATGCCGACATTCATTCCCACCGGTCGTCCATTCAAAAAAACGCGCGCCTCCCAGAGGCACGGCAGGAAGGAGATAAACACACGCCTGCCTTCCCATGATGCGGGAAGTGTTATTTTTCTTGAATACCAGGCATGAAGGTATGGCTCGTTTAGGCCGCTCCATCCATTGGGGCCCCGTGAGTTCTTCCGCGCTTCTATGTCCGTCGAGGTCACCTTGCCATCCTTGGGAAACGGCGGCTCCACGGATGGATCATCGGTGAAAAAAATGTCCCATCGCCCGTCAAGAGTTACTTTGTCGGCTGGCTCCTGGGCCCGTCCGAACGAAAGCCCATTTTCCGGTTTCTGAAGATGTTCTACGGAGGAATCACGGATCTGGGCTGTGCAAGACACCAGCAAAGCAGTCAGCGTTCCGTATGCCATCATGAACAATATTGACTTTCTCATGCGTATTTAATCCTTTATTATTTTTTGTAATTGTCGAAAATTTCGAATATATCTCCATTGCCATAGTTGAGCGCACGGGGTGCCACCTGGGGAATCCGTATGATGGACTTTGTCCGATCAGGCATCCAGAGTACTGAGCCATTAAAGGTCAGCAGATTGTATCCCTCTGCATTATGGCTGGCATGACCCGTATATTCGGCGCCGTGCTGGAAGTCCATGAAGAAATCCGCCAACACGATACGGTTCCAGACATCGGTGACAGGTGAGGTTAGAACTGGCTCGGGGCGGTTAAAATTGCTCCAGACCCACGCGCCTGCTGGCGTGCGCCTGCTGTAATATATAATATTGCCCGAATTAGCCACCCTGTAGCAGTAGCCGGTCGCAAAAGAGCGAAGCCAGTACTCCTCGTAGTTGCGGATTTTGTTTGACGGACAATAGAAGACCCGGGCGTTGGGGACGTACCCATTGGCGTAAAGCATGGCGATGCCTGCGTTTGAGTAGGGATTTGCCCCCTTGCTTGTCAGGCTGGCGTCAAGAGATGGAAAGTTCTTATTGTAGTAGACATCCGGCCATGCGGCTTGGTAACCGCCAGTCGCATAGTAATCACTACCATACGGCCAGTATCTGTTAAAGTCCTCGTAATAGGAGATAAGCCCATAGTATGTCTGCTTCATATTGCTCGCACAGACCGCTCGCTGCGCCACGTCCTTCGCATTTTTCAGTGCAGGCAGGAGCATTGCCGCAAGAATGGCTATGATAGCGATTACTATCAATAGTTCGATCAGTGTGAAAGCTGTTTTAGCAGCTGTGTTCTTTCTCATCCTGCCAGTCCTTTCCTTTAAATTATGTTTTTACCATTCATGCCCGTTGTTTTTTTACTTCGGCTGAAGATTTTCCTCCCACGAGCCTGCCTGCGATCCTTATAATTCCCTCTTCACATCTGTTCGGTATCGCAGGTTCAAGCACTGCTCTGACGGAGGCTCTGCCCATTTCCGCACAATTTACTTCGATTGTGGTAAGAAACTCCAAATTTTCCTCCCCCTGGCTGTTGCCGTCGAACCCAGTTACGCTGACATCCTGCGGGACTCTGATTCCATGGGTGTGCAGTAATTTGATGAAACGCAGAGCAGGGGCGTCCTGAGTAAACATTACGGCCGTCGGTCGTAATGGGGATAGAAGTACTTTTAGAAGATTATCGAAATCCGGACCGGCGACAACGTGTCCATCCAACTTCCGCCTCCGTAATTCATGTTCAAAGGCATAGGCGCGCTCATTTTCATTGACGAAGTTCTGCGAAAATCCGAAACGCGAAGCCAAAATAATGCGTTTGTGCCCAGCATCGGCCAAGTGGGCAATCATGTCGGAGACGCCTTGGAAATTATCTGTCAGGACGCTTCTGAAACCCGAAATGATACAGTCCACCTGAATCACCTGCACCCCTTGTTCCAGTGCTGCGGTACATATGCGCATAAACGGCAGATTACATAAGGAGATGATGCCTTCGCCGTCATTGAATCTCAAAGGAGCAGTAAGCGGCACATCGGTGCCATGATTCAATAGATGTTCCGTGCGGATATCAACGTTGTCTTTCCTGCATTCCTCGTAGATGCCATCCATAATGCATTTCAGGAATGAATTCTTGCAGAAATGCGACTCTTTAACCGTATAAACCGTTATTTTTTCAATTGCTTTTCGATTGCAGGTTGACGTTTTGACGGCGGAATTGACATTGCATACGTAAAGCCCCTTACCTCTAATTCCATGAATAAACCCAACTCCCTTGAGTTCATTTATGGCTTTTACAGATGTCATTTTACTGACATTGTAATATTTGCACATATCATCGATTGAATACAGTTTATCGCCGTAACGCAATTCACCTCTTCTTATCTTCTGCTTGATATCATCCACAATCTTGTTATAAATACTGCTCATTTACAGGTCCTGCCCGATGTATTATAATTAATATATACTAATTATACAAGTTGTAATTTAATTGTCAATAACCCGATTTAAGTTATTCGTGTTTTTTTCAGAATAGTCAGGCCAGCGCGTCTTATCATTTATTCCGCCTTCTTTACAATCATTTCAAGAGCTTGCTTTGAAGGGCAGGAGGACTGCCTTTCTGCGTATCCGACCGGTATTTTAGTTTCTGCAACTATCTCACTCATATGGATTCATCCTTAATTTAAGCATATGGAAAATGGGAAATTGTATTTTTAGAAAGCGCACAAGGCGGGGGCTTGTTCTACTTCAAAGATGGAACAGATAGAAGAACTTCGGCAGCTGGTTCTGGATTGGAACGTCGAAGTTGAATTCCACCGGAGTCGCCTTGAACCCGGCTTTTTCCAGCTGTGCAATAAGTCCATGTGATCCGATAAGATGGCCCGCGCCGACCGCGACAAAGCAGTCCTTTTCCTTTATGGTCGGGAGAAGCCTTTCCAAGAACAGATCATTCCGTTTTTTAAGCAGCTTTTCGATGAACTTGTCCCTGAACTGCGGTGTAAAACTGGTCTTCCTGGAATAAAACTCCTCCGCAATTCCGGACAGATCCTGTGAAATGTATTTCTGGAGGAGGCCATTCAGCATCTTGTAGCCGTTTTCAGCTTCATCGATCGCCTCCGTGAGGAGCTGGATCTGCTCGGTTTCCGTGAAGTTGTCAAGCGGAGCCAGCTGTTCCTCCGGTGTTTCAAGTCCTATTGTTTCGCATCCGTCGATTTTCGCCTTTTCATAAAGGAACACGTCCATCGGAACGGGATCAGTGGACTGCCGGGGCCAGGCTATGAGAAGTGACGCGGCCCATATCTTGTTCCTGTTGATGAATGAAGAGGAGATCGGAGGGTTGAATTTCTCAATGATGTTTTTCAGCCGGGTGAACTTTGATTTCCCGATTTTCGCCTCAAGGGACTCGGTTTCAGGGAGCAGCATTCCCTGCATTATCTTAACCTGGTTCTTCTCATTCGGTTCTATCTCGGAGAAGAACACCTTGCTTTCGGCAAGGGCTTTCTTGACAGGCTCGGGGATTCTGCTGAACGCCGGATTTGGGGCGTGCATCGTGCCGAAGATCCAGGACGTCCTGCCATCATATTCCAATTTCCACAGGAGTGAGCCGGAACATGTTCCGTATTTGCTTTCGTCGCAGCCTGTCCCTAGGAATGAGAGCATTACAGCAATAAGGAGCCGTACAGAAATAACTTTTACGTTTGCTGGCAGGAATTTTGGATTGATTATCATGATGTCTGCGAGGAGTCCCGACCTCATGGAGCCGGGACAACGAGCAGACAGCGTGATAAGCGGCCAAAAGAACGCCAGCCCTTCGGGGCGGAATTCCATGTATTTGTCTTCTTCGTTGCTTCATCCCTTGCGTATGTACCATACGCGCGGGCTTCGCGCCTCGAATACAAACACCTGTATTTTCCGCCAAATGTCAAACTTATTTCTGCACGACTCCTAAGTCCGATTGTTTTTGAAAAACTACGCATTGTCATCGCCACAAATTCTGAATAACTTGATCGTATAGGAAATTATATTTTTCGTGTCTTAGGTAGGGACGCCTCGCCGAGGCGTCCGCGGCGG
>JBAQUG010000285.1:0-2410 GCA_049297395.1 Victivallales bacterium
AGGCTCCTGGTTAGATGATTTACTTTTCAGTCCCATCCGAACTTCAGTAGTTTTCGTTTACACTTTGGACATGGCGTATGTAACTTGTTTATGTCAATATTGGCTATATGGCATATTGGACAATACACGCTATCATTCGGTATGGGGATTTGCTCTCTTAGTCTTGATAGCTTCGCCGCAATCTCATAGATTTGATTTTGATCCGCATTTAGTGGGGGTAGTCCCATTGATTCTGGCTTGCTTATTCCTTTATTTATTGGGACGGTATCAATCCACTCATCCGATTTGAGCTTCAAATTGTCGCCGAAGCGTTCTGTCATATCGACCTGACTATATGAAATGTTGCCAGTTGCAAATACTTTATTTCCTTTTTTCTTTTTGAACGCAAAGTACAGTATTACAGATAGTGCCAATATAGCGATAACAACGATACCTATGATTTTCATAATGATCCTATCTCATCTAACGCTCAAATATCTGGGCGGCGGAACGCCGTCACCAGCATATATTCGTTAGGGTCTCTTCTTGTTCCATGGTGCGTTCTTGAGCTTTTTACCGAATATCTTGCAGATTTCATATAAGTCTTCTAAGACGAAACGTTGCTCAGCCTCAATCGCTTTTTTCTGCAATTTCTCGTCAGGCGAACCTACAGCATATACAGGGTGATTTTTATCAACGCAATTATGGTTGATCCCTGCCTTCAAAACCTTGCCCTCCCGATATGTAACATATAGGTAGGCACGGAATTCATTCGCCCCCTCGGGACGAAGGAGTTCATATCTATGCATGAGGTTGCCTGCTGATGAGCCCTTGACATTCGCTTCCATGATTTCCCTTGGTTTCCCATAGATTAAATCTACGTCAAGTCTTTCAGTTCCATTTGGCGGGATGATAAGATTGTCTAGTCCCTGGATTTGATCCTTTATTTCAATGACAACAGTGGGGTTCTTTATTTTACCAGTTTCTATGTCGAATGAGAGAATCTTGCCATCTACTCTTTCAATCTCAAAGACATAATCATTGCTATCTATCCACCTGTAACCAAACACATTTTTGATCACCGTGTAATGAGATATTGATTCGCTAACATTGTCCGGCGATTCAGCAATGTCCAGACTCGAATATTCCGCCAAAAGCTTATCGCCATTGTAAAATGCCATTTCAAAATCGTCCTTCGACGCTTTGCTTCCACGATGCCATGGCCCGAATCGCACAACAGAAACACCCCATGCCCATTGCATTAGGCACAGCATTCTAGGCGAGTACCAATTGTATGCGTATTGAAGTGTGTCCTTATCTGGGGATGCAAGATAAACGAGTGTTTTACCTGCGGTTCCATAATCTTCGGCAGGGATTGATTTAGCATACCAAGCATTATTAGCGATGATGTAAAGCGAGTTTGATGCCTCCTCATCGGCATGTGCATTCAAGGCACAAAAAATAAAACCAGAGACTAATAAAATAATATTGATTGATTTACTCATATATCCTTATCCCGAACTGTTATTCTATGTATGTACGCTTTTCCGGGAAATTAGTTATCAAATTAATAAAAAACACAAAAAACTCACAAACCTGCGTTATCTAGTATAAAATAGACTAATATAAGATAGTAAATATACGCTTTTACAGGTTATTATCCCTGTTAACCGTATATACGCTTTATCAGGGATTCTAGTTATAACATAATCGATACAACAGGAAAGGCAAGGCACCATGGACACTTATTGCGCGAAGTCGATGGAGTTCGAGAAGTTCCTTATTGACAACAAGATAGTGCCAAAGGATAAGGCCAAATACTATGTCAATTGGGCTGACAAGTACCTGCATGGGATCAATTACCGGGCTGAAGCGATAGATCAGAGGACCATTTCCTACTTCCTAAATTCAATGAGCAAGGACAAGCGGTATGAGGACTGGCAGATAAAGCAGGCGGATAATGCTGTCAGGATGTATGTGACAAATTATCTCAAGCTTAACATCCAGCCGCAGGTGCAGCAGAAGTCAGGAGAGGTGGCTCCGCCTGCAAGGCTCGGATGGGAGGAGGCGGTTTTGAAGTACAAGGAGTGCCTGAGGCTCAGGCATTATTCCTACAGTACGGAAAAAACATACCTTGAATGCATCGGGAAGTTCGCCGACTACATAAGGAAAGACAATGTCCTGGACATTTCTGACGATGATCTACACGCATGTGGCGCAGAAGAAGCTGGCGGTGGTGGAGAGCCCGCTGGACAGGCTGGGGAAGGCCGAATGAACAAGCGAATGACGAACAATCGAAAATCGAATTACGAAGTTAAGTATGCCAGATGCTATAGATCGGGATGGCTCGGAGGCGTCCCGAGGCTATTTATGCGCTCGGGACGCCATACACGCTGCGTACCCGTCCAGCCCTGAACATTCAACATCGTAG
>JBAQUG010000286.1:0-6994 GCA_049297395.1 Victivallales bacterium
CCCGTCTCCCTTATCGGCACATTCGCCGCGCTGCTGGCGATGGGATATTCCATCAATCTCGTCTCCCTGTTCGGACTGATACTCGCGATCGGGATAGTGGTTGACGACGCCATTATTGTCGTTGAAAACTGCAAGCGCCTTATGAAGGATGAAGGCCTTGATCCGGTAAGGGCGACGGAAAAAACCATGGAGCAGGTTACAAACCCAATCATCGCAACCACGTTCGTCCTTATGGCGATGTTCATCCCGGTCTGTTTCCTTCCCGGCATATCGGGCGCCCTCTACCGCCAGTTTGCGATCACCATATCCTGCGCAGTCCTCATTTCCGCGATAAACGCCCTCTCGCTGAGCCCAGCCCTCTGCGCCACCCTCCTGAGACCCGAGGAGAAGGAACCTATCCTGCCATTCCGCATGTTCAACAAGTTCTTCGAATGGATCACTCTCGGCTTCGCTTCCACATCGGAAATGTTCGCACGGCGCGCATTCCTCGGCATATTCTTCCTGGCCGCATGCCTCTGGGGATGCAGCTGGCTCTATGAAAGAATTCCTTCGGGCTTCATACCCGACGAGGACATGGGTATCTTCTTCGCCAATATCCAGCTGCCCGAGGCCGCCTCAGTGGAACGCACCCACAAGGTCGTGAAGAACGCCACGGACAAGGTGCTGGCAGTCAAGGGGGTTGACCATGTTCTTGCGGTCACGGGGTTCAACATGATCGACCAGGTCAGCAACCCCAACAATGCCCTGCTCATCATCGTGCTCAAGGACTGGGACCAGCGCAAGGATCCAAGCCTCTTCCAGAAGTCGATCATGCACAGGATCCAGGGCGAACTGAACGCAATTCCAGATGCAGCTTCCTTCTGTTTCCCTCTTCCGGCAATCCCCGGACTCGGAACCGCAGGAGGACTTTCCTTCATTCTCGAGGATCTCCGCGGCGTTGATCCGCAGATTATGGCTCAGATCCTGACGTCCTTCCTGATGGAGGCTAAAAAACAGCCGGAGATCGGTTCCGCCTACAGCACATACAGCGCCTCAGTACCACAGATATCCCTCGAAATCGACCGTGAAAAAGTCATGAAACTCGAAATGACACTCTCAGACGTATTCAATTCTCTCCAGACATATCTCGGATCATATTATGTTAATGATTTCAACAGGTACGGACAAGTTTTCCACGTCATGCTCCAGTCACAGGGACAGCTGCGCAAGGACGCTTCCGACATCATGGGGATATATGTCCGCAACGCCAAAGGCAAGATGGTCCCCATGGGTACTATCGCCACCGCCAAGATCGTCTTCGGACCGCAGACGATACTGCGCTACAACATGTACCAGGCCGTCAGGATAAACGGTTCAACCGCCCCGGGTGCAAGCTCCGGACAGGCGATGGACGCCTTTGAGCGCGTAGCCAAAAGCGTGCTTCCGGAAGGGTTCAAATACGAATGGACCGACATGTCATACCAGGAACTTGAGGCCGCCGGCAAGGCCGGCTTCATCTTCGCGCTGGCACTGGCCTTCATCTATCTTTTCCTCGTCGGACAGTACGAAAGCTGGATGATCCCGATCGCGATCATGCTTTCCGTCCCTGTCGCATTGCTGGGATCTCTGGCGTTCCTCCTCATTCTAGGTGTTGAAAACAACATTTATACGCAGATTGGTTTCGTCCTGCTGTTCGGCATGACATGCAAGACCGAGATCCTCATCGTGGAATTCGCCATGCATATGCGCGAAAATGGAATGGGAATAGTTCAGTCGGCAATCGAAGCCAGAAAAACCCGTTTCCGCGCGGTAGTCATGACGGGTTCGGCGTTCATTCTCGGCGTCTTCCCCCTGGTGATAGCCATCGGCGCCGGAGCCGAAAGCCGCCGTTCCCTCGGCACTGCCGTCTTCGGTGGAATGATCGTCGGCGAAGTTCTCGGAACTATCATGACCCCGATGTTCTATGTAGCCATCCAGTGGCTCCGCGAAAAAGTCGGCGGATGGAAGCCGCCTGTGGAGGGAAAAGCTACTTTCGCTGAAAGCAAAGCTTACGCATCGAATTTTCCAGACGATAAGGAACAAGCTCCAAAGCAGTAGAAAGACAAATTGGCAGGCTCGTTTTAACTCAAGATAATTTTGGAAACGAGAAGATTATCCAACCCTTTTTATGACGAACCACAAGAAAAGGGGTACTATTATTTAAATCATTTGCTCTTCTGGGATTGTGGCTTGGCTTGGTCATCCGTCATGATGCTGAAATCTCCTTCGCTTCGCGTCTGGGATGAAACTGGCAGGTCGGTAATGATAAGCATCGTGCCTGCCGTGATGACACTGCGCGCCTTTTCGAGAAACTTCGGCGGGATCCTGGTGAAATCCGCCAGGTCTTTCACATCAGGCGACTCTTCCCCTCCAATGCTGCTGATGGCGAGCCAGGCACGCGGCCCCGTTAAATCCACACTGTCAAGAGCGGTGTAAACATGACTGCCGGAAATTTCGACCTTCTTATCCAAAACAAAAGAGACCCGCCCGATCTGCACGCTGTTGCGGTAAACATAGGCGACCGAGTCAGGTATGCTGAAAATTATGGACACAGCCCCTTCCGGGGCTTTGTCAGGTTCCCACTCGAAGCCGGTGTACGGCAGATTTCCTGAACGCGCTTCGCCGGTTGTGCCGCTGAGCAGCAGCCCCGGGCTTGCCGTCTTGCCGGGCGCGAACTTCTGATCCGTCACAATCACTGTCGTGCTGTTGCTTGTCACAGAATACAGCTTCTCGGCGAATTCTTCCGACAGCCTCACGCAACCATGCGAGGCGGGATAGCCGGGAAGCTTCCCTGCATGCAGCGCTATACCGTCCCAGGTGAGCCGTTCCATATACGGCATCTTCGCTCCCTTGTAGATCGAGGACTCGTAGTCCACTTTCTTCTGGAGGATCGTAAATATCCCGGTCGGCGTCGAATGCTCCTTTGTGCCGGTGCTGACGGTTGAGCGTCCAATGCGCACGCCGTTGCGGTATACGTAGATCTCCTGGGCTGGGATGCTTACAATGACAACGACCGGCCCCTTGGGCGATATCTCTGGAAGCCAGACATATTCGCCCGGATTCAATTCCGAGGGCAATGGTTCGATTTCAGTGCCTTTGGTGAAACCATTTTCACCCATCGTCGAGAAGGCAATCCCCAGACAGAAAAGAAAAATAAATATTATTTTCATAGATACCGAAGATAATATTTGAGAGATTGGAAATCAAGTTGGATATACCAGGGAAATATTACAAAATACTGATGCCAATTCAAGCATCACGAATTCTCAAGCGACAGGCTTTTTCTGAACTGGGACGGGGTCATACCCATCCGATGCTTGAAGACGGTCGAGAAATGGAACTGGTCGCAGAACCCGCATTCGTCCGAAATCTCCTTGAGGCTTTTCGAGCCTGACCTGAGCATGTTTCCGGCCTTTTTTATTCTCATCGAATTTACGAATGCCAAAGGGGGGATGCCGAACGACGAATGGAAGAGATTCGTGAAATAGTTCTCCTGGAATCCTGCGATCTTCGCAAGTTCAGGAATCCTTATCTGCCGCGAGATGTTCCTGTCTATATGCTCGAGCGCGGGCCTGAAACGCTCCCATGCCTCAGCCTTCCTCCTGGCCTGGGATTCATCCGCAGTAGCAAGGAAACGGGAGATCAGTATCTTGAGGATGCCGATCGATTCCACATTGGCCGCCGCAGTCTCCAGAGATGAGATCGTCACGAAACGTTTCCACAGCTTCAACATGTCATTCGCCTCGCGCTGTGGGATCCGCACCTCATATTCGCAGCCATAGTAGTCGAAGAGATCTATCTCCCCGAATATCTTGGCGGTGTAATGGCACCAGAGAAGATCCATGCGTTTTTGGCAGATGTACTTTCCAGGCGAATGCGCGGGTATCAGATAGAGGAAACCGGGGCGGAGTCCGTATATGCGCCCATGATGCTCCACCGAGGCCCCGCCCTTCCTGACATAGTATATCCTGCCGAAAGGATCGTTGATGATCTCTTTCCCGGCATATCCCCAGGTGCCGCTGCATAGAGTCATCTGTACGGTTATCACGTTCGTCACCAGGGATTCTGTCATGCCTTTCATCTATCCACATACTTTCTTAGATTTACACATATTTATCTTAATTTACCAAATAGGCACCGGATGACAAGTAATGTAATTTACGAATATCATAAAACAAGGAGATCGGACCATGAGCAGGAAGAGAGCGCTTGACAATATTTTCCTAAGGAAGTCGGACGAGATAGCCCACACCGAATATTCCCTCGGATACCACGATTCACTGGTGAAGAAGTTCGCGCCTGCAAGGATTGATGACGCATTCGAGCTCGATTTCATCTGGAGCATCAACGACGCAGTTAACTGGCAGGAGAAAGGACGCGCAACCAACATGGGCCATGCAGAGTATGCGTCCGACGGAAGCGACAAGAAGAATTCAGGCACCTGTCCTTTCACCGAAGTCGAGGAGATATATGAATTTGATCCGGTCCGCGAATACGGCCTGCTCTCCCACCGCGAACTTGTGAATTTCTACGAGGAGCACTACCAGAAATGCTCGGCCGCCAATCCAAACCAGGTTTTCACCGGAGGATATTACAAGTCCGTTGTCTCCGGCGCGATCGAGGCCTTCGGCTGGGACATGCTCCTGATGGCCGCAGCTGATGCGGATAAGTTCGCCGAGGTCCTGAGACGGATCGGGGATTACACCTACAATTATAATTCAGCATGGGCCGACACGTCGATCGACGTCTTCATACAGCACGACGACATGGTCTGGACCCAGGGCCCCTTCATGGATCCGGATTTCTACCGCAAGGTCATTTTCCCCATATACAGGAAGCTATGGGAGCCCCTGAAGAAAAAGGGCAAGAAGGTTCTTTACTGTTCTGACGGCACCTGGGACATGTTCATGAAGGACATAGCAGAATGCGGAGCGGACGGCTTCATATTCGAACCCACGAACAACTTCGACTATGTCGTCGAGAATTTCGGCTCCACCCACTGCATCGTCGGAAGCAAGGTGGACTGCAGGACAATGACGTTTGGAACATGGGAGGAAGTGAAAAAGGAAATGGATGAGACATTCGCGCTGGCCCAGAAATGCAAAGGCCTGATATTTGCAGTCGGCAACCACATCCCGGCGAATATCAGCGATGAAATGTGCCTCAAGTATCTCGACTATTTCCTGAAGAACAGGAAACGCAAATAAGGTAGATCTAAATAAAAAAGGCGGGCGTTACGCCCGCCTTTTTTCTATGTTATCAGCATATCATCATTTCAATACCGGGACATCAACCCAGGCCTTTTTCTCCCATGACTTGAATGCGACTTCCGCAAGCTGTACGCCCTTGGCCCCTTCAAGCAGAGTCCATCGGAACGGCGTGTTGCAGACAACGTGCTTCAGGAAAAGCTCCCACTGGATCTTGAACGCGTTGTCATATGCCGATGTGTCTGGCACCTGCGTCCAGCTGTCATAGAAATTGATCGGATTGTCGATGTCGGGATTCCATATCGCCTTCGGAGTTCCGGCTGAAGCCTGGAACAGGCATTTCCTGAGTCCGGCAACCGCCGACCCCTTTGTGCCGTCGACCTGCATGGTGAAAAGATCGTCCCTGCGCACCCTTACGCACCACGAGGAGTTGAAATGGGCGATTGTCCCGTTTTCCAGCACGAATGTACCGTACGCCGAATCATCTGCGGTGCACTTGTAGTCCTTGCCTTTTTCATCGCGTCTTTTCGGGATATGGGTTGCTCCGAGGCACGACACGGACTTTATCTCTCCAAAGAGGTTGTCGATCACGTAGCGCCAGTGGGGGAACATGTCCAGTATCATGCTTCCGCCGTCTTCCTTCCTGTAGTTCCATGACGGCCTCTGCGCAGGAACAATGTCGCCTTCAAACACCCAGTATCCGAACTCGCCTCTGACGGAAAGGATCTTTCCGAAGAATCCGGAATCAATGAGCATCTTCAGCTTGAGAAGCCCTGGCAGCCAGAGCTTGTCCTGGACAACACCGCTCTTGACTCCCGCCTTTTTCGCGAGGGCATGCAGTTCCAAAGCGTCTTTGCTGTTGACGGCAATGGGCTTTTCACAATACACGTGCTTGCCAGCCTTGATCGCCTTTTTCACGGCTTCGACACGCCTGTCGGTCGTCTGCGAATCAAAGTAGACAGTGTATGCAGGATCCTTCAGTACCGCATCAAGATCGGTGGAATATTTGGTGAGTCCTGACATCTTGAGAAGCTCTCCGAGTTTTGTCTCGCTCCTTCCTATCAGGATCGGATCCGGCATGATCGTCTCAGTATCCGATATCTTGACCCCGCCCTGTTTGATGATGGCGACGATCGAACGCATGAGATGCTGGTTAGTGCCCATTCGCCCGGTAACACCGTTCATGATAATCCCGACCTTGTGCATAAAATTTTCCTTTCGTAAAATTTTATATTGATATTTCTTTATAATCTTAGCCGAGACGGCTAACTCTACATTCATGCAACAGATTACCGATTACTGACCTCTGTCGCCCGCGCCCCCCGAGCACGTCTTCTCGGGCAGGAATGCCCAAGTTACTTCCAAAACGAATGAACTATCCCCGTTGGAGTTCACAGCTTTAGCGTGTCTTCGTTCCCAGCTTTCCTTCCCGACCTCTTGTCCTTTCTTACTCCGTCCCTTCAGGACGGAATCATCTCGATTATAGCACCTATGGTTGAAACCATAGGCTTTATCACTCTACGCTTTCAGCGTTAAAACCGATATCAAATACGCACGCTAAAGCTGTGAACTCCAACGAATTTCTCCTCTTGACCACCGATTACTGACTTCTTCCTCTGTATTCCCTCTCCGATTCACCGACACTCCGTTTCACCCATTCGCCGTTTCTTCTTTACTCCGGCTTTTCCGTGCACTGCGGCCTGGCCCCTTCCGGGAGCGGTGGTGCTTCAACACCGGCCTTCGGAAGAGTTCCTTCAAGTTCCTGTTTC
>JBAQUG010000287.1:0-21626 GCA_049297395.1 Victivallales bacterium
CAGCTCTACCGAGGTGGCAGATGATGACACCGAGGGAAAAAGCTATTGCCGCGCTGGAGCTGAGGGCGTCCGAGGGGATCGTCCCGACGATGGATCTTGATTTCCAGCTGGCTGAGGAGTTCATCGGAAAGCCGACGATCATGGACGGCAAGGAGGAACTCAAGGGGCTTTCCGGCGAAGGACGGAAAGAGAAACTGCGGGAAAACGCCAGACGATGGGTTGAGCTTTCAGAAAAACTTGACCTGTGCATGATCAACGGCACGCAGCGTCTGGGCAGCATTGAAGACGAGATATTCACGTACGGGGAAATACGACGGATATCGGGGGATGATTTCATGCTGGCGGCTTCTTCTGACGGAACCCTGACCATGCCTGGCGGGGATGACATGGTTGAAAAATCCCTGCGTCTGGCGGATGAAGAGGAGTCTATGCTGGCTGAGCTTGATGTCAGCTGCGAGAGGGCAATTAAGCGGGGAGTGTCGCTGATCGAAGGTGGAGCGGAGATCGTATTCATGAACGTGGACTATTGCTTCAACAATGGCCCTTGGATTTCTCCTGCAATGTCCAGGAAATTTGTTTTCCCCTTCCTCAAACGACAAGTTGACGCTTTTCATGAAGCCGGTGCCTATGTCGTCAAGCACAGTGACGGTTATATCATGCCGATTCTTGATTTGATTATAGAAAGCGGGGTTGATGCCGTTCATTCCCTTGATCCGATGGCGGGCGTGGATATCAGGGAAGTCAAAGAAAAATACGGGAGGGAGATTTGTCTTATCGGCAACGTCCATTGCGCGCATCTTCAGATGGGCACGAAAGAAGAAATCACAAGGAGCGCACGGTATGCGTTGGAACATGGCGGAGCAAAACAGGGCGGATTCATTTATGCCAACAGCAATTGCGCATTTAAGGGAGTACCCCCGGAGAATTTCCAGTTCATGCTCGACTTGAGGGAAGAATATATCTGAAAACAATCTTATCCAAAGTCTATGATTCAAGGCGGCCAAAGAGCCGCAACTCTTATAGAATAGTTACAGAGGAGCAAAGGCACACAGGCACAAAGTTTTGAAAAATGCCAAATATCTAACATGTTGGAGTTCACAACTTTAGTTGTGTCTTGATTTTTATTGATAATCATTAAACTTTGAAATTCCTATACGTTCAATTAGGCGGCCAAAGAGCCGCAACTCTGAACATCGAACATTCAAAATCGAATGGGGTGGATTTTTGATTTACGAGCGTGACAACGCTCCATGGAGTGCGGTAACTCGTTACCGCCTTGTTTCGCGAAATTTATTTCGCGGCATTTAGACGGGACGGAATGAATTCCGTCATTAAAGGCGGCAATGAATTGCCGCACGCCATGTGCGAATTTCGCAATTCGCAGAAGATGAAGCTTGAAAGTTGTGTATTTTAATTATTTAGGGACAGTTTTTTATGGAAGACAAAAATAAAGGATTAGCTGATGAAAAATTTGAATTTGGAATTTGATGGTCTGCCTGTTGGCGGAGGGCGGAAAGATTATGTTTTTTCAGACGGGGAGTTGACTCTTGGTTTCAGCAACGGCGTCGCCGGATGCACGGAACTGGAATTTCATGGCAACCAGCCAATAGGCGCCCAAGATAAATTTTTCCGTGTAAACCAAGGCGATACATCCCCGTTTGGACGATGTGGTTTCCTGTGGGCGGAAACAGGTTTTGGCAAGGACTTCTATCGTGTCCATATCGGAAAGACAGCCATATATCCTTTCGGTTTTGACAGTGAATATGAAGTGATGGGGGAAAATATATGCCAGCAGATAACCATAAAGGGCAATGCGGCACTATTTAAGCTCTCTTCTTCAAAAAAACTTGCATGCAGATGGTGCTTCAATCCTAAGGCAATTATTCCGAATGAAAAGATATCTGCGTCCTGGGTGGGCGTACTCGGCAGGGGCGATGAGGGCGTAGATATGTATTCCATAAAGGAAAAGATGCCTTATCGCCGTATAGAAGGGCCAAAAATTGAAGGTTCGATAATTTTATATAAGTTCATCGATAAGGCGGCCAGGCGTTTCGATTCAATCGGCAACGAGATACGTGATGGCGAAACCTGGATAGCCCTGAGCGGTTCTGGCAAAGTCAAAGAGGAAGATGGCCTTTTTGCATGGGAGGGAAAGGCGGAAGGCCTTTTCGCTATCTCATGTGGCACGAGCAGGGAAGAATGTCTGGAAAGATTGCAGATTGTCCTCGCCGATCCTGATGGACTTAGAAAATCCCAGATGGAGCGATATGAAAAGATTGCGTTGGCTACACCAACCATGGCCTTGGACGAGCATGATGATTTGAATCGCATATTCAATTCCATACCGCTCTGGTGGGATTCCATGAAGGTGCGCAGCAGCGAGACCGAGGCGGCCTTTCGTGCCGCCAACTATCACTACTGGGTATGGGGATGGGATGGAATACAGGGGGCGATGGGGCTTCTTTTGGCTGATGATCTCAAGTTTGTCAGGCGGTATCTCAATTTTCTGTTGCGGATGACGAAAGAGGCCAACGGCAGAGTCCCCATGCAATGGAGCAATAATCTTGAGATAACAACCGTTTTTAATCGCTTTGATGCGGGCACATTTCTCTACGGTCTTCTGGTCAGCGAATACTTCAATATAACCCGGGATAAGGAATTCCTTGAAGAGTTCTATCCTCATCTGAAGAGTGTCTTTGTGGAACTAAAGGCTGGAATGGATGAACACGGCTTTTTTCTGAGTCGTGGACAGATTCCTGATCGTCCGCTGACTGAATGTGATCGGGAAATCCCTTCCTATGTGGCGATGGAAACTGGTTTTTCCTATTGTTTCTGCCGGCACATGGAGTCCATGGCAGAAGCAAAGGGAGAAAGGGAATTTGCGGGCGAAGTCGCGGCAGCCGGTGATTTGATCCGGAAAAACTTCCTGGCAAAGTTCATGGATGAAGGGGTTGGTTTTGTTGTAGATTCCTTAAGCGGCAAAGGACTGGCCCAGAATAAAAGCTATGGACTATGGAATTTACTTATGCTGACCGATCATTTTGGGAGCGAGTTGATTTTCGGACACGAGCAAAAGCTGGCGGACTTTGTTGCACATGAGCATCTGCGAGGACAGGGAGTCAGGCTTGTGCCTCATTGGGACAAGATATTTGCCCGCGACGAGGCGGATATCATCGTATGCAGCTGTTATTTTCCACTGTTTGACCAGGTGGCCGCCAAGCTGTTCCGGCTCACGGACAGCGCAGTTTCATTGCGCAGGCTCGCTGGAATAATTGAGAGCGTTTTTTCCAGACATCTTACTGTGCCGGAGGGCAGTCCACTGAAACTTTACAGTAAGAAGGACACGGACCCGTTCCCAATCCCCGGTGATACCAAGTGGACTAACTTTAGCATGGCGAGCTGGTATAAGACCGTGCTTGAGTCTGTGCTGGGTTTAAAGATTGACTCCGGCGGCATTACCTATTTGCCGTGCGACGGCCAATTTGCCGGCAAATTGGATAATCTCAGGTATGGCCGGAGTCACTGGAATATTGAGATCAAAGGCAAAGGGCGCTGGGCGGAGTTGACTGTTGATGGCAAAAAGATATCACACACTTTGAAAACGCCGGGGATGGGCAACGGACAGCACAAGTTGCTGGTGACAAAAAATGACAGCGTTCCAGATCAGCCTTTTATTCTGTCTGCCGACGGTGGCGAAATTACCGAGCCGGAATTGAAAGATGGAAAGCTCAAGTTTGCTCTTTCCGGACATGGCCGCGTTGCTGTAGTTTTCTACGCGCCGTTCCCGTGCCGTCTGATAGCCGAAGGTCGGGAAGTTCCGGTTGATTGGGATGCCGGCACCAAGCGCGGAATGGCCTTTGTGAAGGCTGTTCCAATGAAAACGAACATAGTCATCAGATACGAATAACAGGAGGGAAAAATGTTTTATCAGGGAGCAACATACTACATATCGACAAGTCCGTCTTCGGATTTCTGGGAGCGCGACTTCCAGATGATGGTCGAGAAAGGCATGAACGTAGTAAAACATCTGGCCGTCTGGGAGAACATCGAGCTTGAGGATGGCGTCTTTGACTTCGGAGAGATCCACTCCTTGATGCGGACGACAGAGAAATATCCGCTGGATGTCATAATAGAGTTGCGTCTGAAAAACCAGGGTTTCCCCCGATGGTTCTTTGAAAAGTTTCCCGAGAGCCGTCCAATAACTGCGGACGGTTCATGGCGTGCGAGCGGCGCCTGCTACAACCATCCGAAATATCAGGAGTATTCCGTCCGTTTCACAAGCCGCATGGCTGAAGAGTTAAAGAAGTACAGGTCGATAAAGGTATGGGATATCTGGAACGAACCTCATCTCCATGGCATCGGGGATCCCGGCAACTCGCCGGCCACACAGCAATGCTACTGTCAATATTGCCAGGACGGCTTCCGCAGCTGGCTCTCGAAAAATCCGCAATACAGGAAAACCATATCTGGAGATGGATGGCAGGGGATCAATACTGCCGGCATGGGTTATTCCCCCGATTACAGATACCGCCTGTATTTCATAAATGAAGTCATGGTGAATGAGGCCAGGCGTCTTGTTGAAGCTGTCCGTTCCATTGACTCGCGTCCTGTCGCGCTTCATGATGCTTTCGCTTCGCCATGCTTCAAGATGCAGACGATCGGCAACGACGACTGGCAGCTTGCCAAATGCGTGGATGTCTACGGAGTGACGTCCGGCGGTCCGGTCCAGATGGGGACCGACTGGGGAAGGCGTTTCTACTCCTTTACTCCGTTAGTCCTGGATGAGACGCGCGGTGCTGCCAACGGACGCCCCTGGTTTGTGAGTGAATGGCATGTGACCGGTGGAGTTTTCGGGTTCTCAAAAAGGATCAACAGGGACTTTGAAGAGATAAAGCGCGAATATTTCGAGGCGCTGGCGCGTGGAGCCGGTGGAATGGTCACATGGTCATACCGGAATTTCTCGAATGTCTTCTGTCTGGTCGACATCCGGAATAGGAACACCTCCACCTATGATCATATTGAAAAGATAGGAAAGAAGCTTCGTGAAATCGAGCATTTCCGTCCCATGCCCATCAGGAAGGCTGAGGCCGCAATCCTTTTCGACCCGGTCAATTTCCTCAAGTACTGGGAATTCTCGGGGGAGTCCGAGTGGATGAACTGCTGCAATGAGGGGATATACCGTTATCTCTACGACTCCGACGTCATGGTTGACTGGATACATCCTCTGACCTTGGACAAACTTGAAAATTACAGGACGGTTTTCATTCCGGCTCCTCTTTTCCTGAGCGCCGAATCCCTGGGTGCATTGAAAGACTATGTTGAAAACGGAGGGACTATCGTTTCCGAAGGTTTCTTTTCCCATCTGGACGGACTTGCATATTCCCGGGCCGGAGGGATCCCCCACGGATTCGACAAGGTCTTTGGAGTCCAGGTCGATAAAATATCAGACCCTGCCTATTCCAACCGCCAGCACCAGACGCAACTTATGCATGAAGACGGCATGAACCTGACTTTGCATTACAGCCATAATTCCGAAGAGCTGGTTCCTACGACGGCGCAGGTTCTACTCAGGAACGAATCGGGGGCGGCAATCGTAACGGAGAACGGATTCGGGCGGGGCAGGGCGATCCTCTGCGGCGCGATGTTCTTCGCCCAGGTGATGGGCTCCAGGGTGAAGGCCTACGCTGAAGCGGGGGCGCTGACCTTCGATGGGAAGATTGATTCACAGACCGATACCGTCCATAACTACGAACTGCTTGATTTCCTCTGCGGGCGTATTGGCTGGATTTTTGACAAGCCCAAGGGCGTGAGAATCGACAAGTTCGGGGACTTGCGGATAGTGACGAATGAGTCCAAGGAGGAATTCCTCTATCGGCCAGACAAGCCAGGGGTTGAAATTTTCACAGGAGAACGTGCCTCGGCGTCAAAAGGAGTTCCTCTTCAACCCAAGGAAACAAAAGTTTTTCTTTGAGCCAAAAAAATCCGGTATCATCCCACAGGATGACTCTGAATTAGATTAAGTAAATTCGGGGCGGAGCATATAGGCAAATTGTAAGTGGCAGCTATCCTTGAAAGTATGTTGGGCTTTAGCCCGACACTTGGTTGGCGGTTTTAAAAACCGCCTGCGTAAGGAATTAAGAATTGTCGGGCTAAGGAGTCGTGCAGAAATAACTTTGACATTTGGCGGAAAATACAGGTGTTTGTATTCGAGGCGCAAAGCCTGAGCGTATCGGGCATACGCGAAGGGTGAAGCAACGAAGAATACAAATGCATGGAATTCCATCCCGAGGGGCTGGCGTTTTTCCGGTCGCTACTTGTTCGTTATCCCGACTCCCTGCGAGGTCGGGACTCCTCTTTTGCACCATGACAATCACTCCGAAAAATGTAAAGCTTATTTCTTAACACTTATGTTAATTTGATATACTTTGTCTTTTGAATATGTCAAGTCCCGGTCGGATTGGATTTTCCATCTGCTTTATTTTCCGTCTGTTTTTATTTGAAACGAGCCTTGACATGCATATAATCTATGATAATATTCTAATATAATCTATTATTATATTCTATAAAAGGGCGCTTTGATTATGGATGCAGCACGGACTTCCAATGGATACGCCGGGAAAAAGAGGTTCGCCCTTCCGGCGCATATAATGCTGGCGGAGAGGCTCCAGTCGATGATAAAGGCGGGCGAGCTCAAGCCAGGCTACCGGTTTCCGACGACGAAGGTATTTGCCGCCCAGCTGAAAACCTATCCGCTGGCGGTACATGAGGCATTCAAGATTCTTTCCGGACAGGGGCTTGTTGAACGGCAGCAGCGCAGCGGGACTTTCGTGAGCGGCAGTTCATCGGTGCTCGGATCGGTGGCCATCTATCTCGGGTTTGACATAATGGGGGCGAGTTATCTGGGTTTCTATCGTCTTGTCTACGCTGAACTGACAAGGCTTTTGAAAAATGAGGGAGTGCGATATGCAAGCCTCCTTGATCCCAGGGGCGAGGACGAACAGGATAAGCCATGGGAGGAGCTGGCCAGTCTGGCTGAACGGAAGAAATATCAGGGGATTATTGCGCTTGCCGCCAGCGGCCCCCGGATGAAATGGATTTCCCGCCTTGCCGTTCCATCCTCAAGCAGCATTGATTTGGACTGCAGGATGGATGATTTTACCGAAAAGAGCGTGACGGCGCTGAAGGGGAAGGGATGCCGTTCGGTCGGCATGATAACAACTTATTTCCCGGACAGATCCATGAAGTTTTCTGGGCATTTCATGGAGCTTGCCGGACGGAACAAGATGAAAACATCAAGAAAATGGATCAAGCTTCCTGAGATTGAAACCTATGTGCCGGGCCCCCTGGTTGAGCGTTACGGATATGAACGCTTCCTGGAACTTTGGAATTCACGGCAGCGTCCGGAAGGGCTTGTCGTGTACCCTGACATTCTTCTTCCCGGCGTCATTTCCGCTATGGCGCACCTGCGGATTAGGGCGCCGGAGGATATTAAGCTGGCCGTCCACATGAACAAGGGTAACGGTATCTTCTGTGCGTTCCCCGCGACATTCATAGTCACCGACCCTGCGGATTTTGCCGCCGCATTGATAAGACAGCTCAAGGTCAAGCTTTCAGGCAGGGCTGCCGTTCCTGAGAAGATCTTTTTCAAAGCCATGGAATTTCAAACATAGGGAGAACCGCCATGCGTAAGAATGCCGATTCTCAAATGTCGAATGCCGAATGTCGAATGCCGATTTAGAATTAAAATTTGAAATCGCAAATCCGAAATGCCAGATTGCCGATGTCGGTTTATTAAGTGTGTGCTGACATAGAATTAAGGAGGAGAAGCATGAAGAAGCCGTTTACTTTAATAGAACTACTCGTGGTCATTGCGATCATCGCAATTCTCGCGGCGATGTTGCTGCCGGGTCTTTCGCTGGCGAAGAAATTCGCAGTTTCCACCCAGTGCAAGTCGAATTTCAGGCAGGTCTCGATAGGCGCCAATTTCTATGCCGACGACTACAATGATCATCTGCCCCCCGCGTATGGCAATCCGACCGACCTCCCCAGTGTGGCCGGTGTAACCTATGGAAATGCCGGCTGGTCCGCCCATGTAGGGGTGTATATCTATCCGAAATACACCGTCTGCGATCTGCGTCTTGGCGGGAGTGCGAACATCGCACCCAACTGGGTCATGCAGTGCCCGGTCTCTTCCGATGCATGGCAGAACAAGATGTATGGCATCAACGGAGAGGCGCCAAACACCTGCAGCCAGCTTGCAGCCGCAGCCAACGGGTGGGGTGCGGCAGGCAAGATCTATGGGATAACCCTCGTAAAAAGAAACATGCTCCGCCACCCTTCCGATACTTTCGCCTTCGCCGATTCCTATACGGACTACCGGCTGTCGGGCGTTTCAGGCAATCCACCCTGGAAACTCTCCACCGGCAACTTCTTCCTGACAGGGAAAGTATATGCAGGCATCCGCCACGGAGGGACGATCAACTTCGCTTTTGTGGATGCGCATGTGGACTCCAGGCGTTTCGAGGAAATCCCCGGCTCCGCCACAGTGGGGGCGGACAGACGTTTCTATGGCTGGGGCACCCAGTGATGTTTCCAGGGAAAATACGATTCCCTGTACGATAGATTCACGATATGAAGAAATCGCAATCATAATAGAATAAGGTGTGTCCAAATGTGCAAAAGAATCAGAAAATTAAAAATCAGGATGAACTCCCTGATCCTCTCTGCAATGTTTTTTTTCCTGTTTGTTCCATTTGCCTATTCCGGCGGCGGTCGCAACCGTGTGATGGGCGGTGAACTCACCATCCATCCGGCGCGCGGTCCGATTGCCGTGGACGGAAACCTTGAGGAGTGGGACGAGGCCCAGGCAAAACTGTTGACCCTGTTCTCGGGGGCGTTGGATACCGGCGCGGAGAAGCCCGTCTATGGCGCCTATCGCGCCAAAATCAGCTTGGAGTATGATTCTGAAGCGTTGTATGCCGCCATCTGGTGGAATCGAACTGGAGGGACGGATGTGAAAAGCTCCGCCGTGGGGATCCCTCCTGGCGATGGGATCATCCTGACACTGCCGGGAAACCCCGTTAAACGCCTTGCACTGTGGAGTGAGTCCGGGATACCGGGCCTGAGTTCCCAGGCAAAATCGATTCTAGCGGTTGCTGGTCAGTTATTGGAAAAAGGCAAGTCATTGGCTGGAACCACCCAGGGGTTCCGCAGGCTGAATGCTGAGTCCTACACGCAGGAGATAAGGATTCCCTGGTCCGGGATCGGAGGCGCGCCGGCCGGCGGAGCGGCATGGCGGATGGGGGTGGAGCTTTGTTTTCAAGGATTTGATCCCCTGGCCGGCTACCGCGCCTGCCTTGCCGATGTCGCCCTGAAGGGTTCTACCATCAACCGCTGGGGTGGAAACCTGGGATGGGGGTTCGTCGACGGCATCCGCTCTGCCGACATAGTGAATCCAGGTTTCGATACCTCCAACGGTGCGGAGGTGAAATGCATGCCCGCCGGTACTGCGCCCACTCCGAATGCTCCTGCAATGTTCATGGGCAACGAGCTGACACGTACACAGCAGATGGTTGCGGTTCCAGCAGGGAAGATCACTGTGGATGGCCGGATGGAGGATGCTGAGTGGGATGCGAAGTCCGCAACAGTAATTGCCTATGAACCGACGCTTTTACCAGGACACTACAGTGTGGAGGTTCACTGGGCATACGGTGTGAACGGCCTCTACGCCGGACTGCGCTGGCTCACCGGAGGCCCGCATTTCAACATCAACGACCCATCAAAAATCGACCGCGGATATGACGGAGGGGACTCGGTCCAGATCCGTCTGGGCATTGATCGCGTCACCCATATCGACACCTGGTACTGCGACGAAAAACAGCAGGCGGCGATGAGGCTGGCGTATGGTGTGAGATTTGACGAGGGCAAGGAGGACGACGCCATTGGCAAAGGAGCCAGGATGGCCATTGCACAGACAGACGGCGGCGGTTATACGCAGGAGATTTTCCTGCCGTGGGCGCTGATCACGAAAGAGGGAAAGGCCTTGAAGGAGGGGGATTCGTTCCGTGTTATCATGGATCTCTGGTTCAGCGGCGTTGAAGGCAACCGGATCCCATTCATCCTCAACACCCGTTTCGCGCCATCCACCGCCGTGGTGAAGGCTCCGTTGACCGCTCCGGAAAACGGCTACTACACAGCGGTTATTGACAACGAGAAGGGTGAAGGAGTCCGCTGCCTTCTCACGCGGGCATCCCTGCGCAAGGGGCAGTCCGTCGTCGAATGGGACGGACTTGACAACGATGGCAAGCCCGCACCGGCCGGGGCGTACCGTTTCCGTGGATTGTACCACAAGGGGATCGGCATGAGTTATCAGATGACGTTCAACAATCCCGGCACGCCGCCGTGGGCGAACGAAGACGGCACTGGCGACTGGGGATCGGATGAAAGCCCGCTTCAAACCGTGGCAGGCGATGATCTGGGAGTCTATCTCGGCGCCCCGTCCGCAGAGATGGCCTATGGCATCATCGGCTGTGATTTCAGCGGACGGAAACGCTGGGGCTTTTTCCAGACGCCTTATCCGTCGGCGGGCGGGGGGACCGCACTGCTCGCTTCAGACGGACAGTTCCTGTACTTTGGCGATGAACACTGGCTTCCAAAGGAAAAGGGACAGAAGGAACTGGGGTACTGCCAATCAAGCATCACCTGTTTTGACCGCATGACCGGCCAGCGCCGTGGATTTTCCGTCAGCAAGCCATTCCACGTGGTGGGAAGGCATGACACATCACAGGTGAAGGTTGGCTGGTTATGGGATCTGCTGGCGAAGGGTGATTTCTCGTTGGACACATACGCGTTCCACGACGATTATTACTTTACCGGGCATTGCGCCGGTGGAAATCTCAGCGGTCTGGCTGCACGCGATGGAAAGATCTATGCATCGTTCAGGATTTCCGGCGAGATAGCAGTCTACAGTTCCAAGGACATGTCCGAACTGGCACGGTGGAAGCTGGAAAAACCCGCAGGTTTGGCGTTTGCGAAGGACGGACGTCTGCTTGCCATAAGCGGCAATTCGGTTGTCGCTTTGGACGTGAAGAATGGTAAGGCCGCACCGGTCGTCAGTTCTGGATTGGAGGCGCCCGTGGCGTTGGCATCGGATGCGGAAGGCTGCATCTATGTTTCGGACTGGGGCAAGGCGCAATGCGTGAAAGTATTCAGCCCCGATGGCAGGCTTCTTCGGATGATCGGCACTCCCGGCGGGCGCGCATGGGTTGGCAAATTCAATCCGGACGGCATGCTGACTCCGCGCGGCCTGACCGTCGACAAGGAGGGGAAACTGTGGGTGGCGGAGGATGACAACCTGATCCGCCGCGTCAGCGTCTGGAATCGGGGATCGGGCAAGCTGATCAAGGATTTCATCGGTCCCGTCTGGTATGGCGGTATGGGTGGTGGTGGCATTGATCCCGGCGATTCCAGTCGGGCGGTTTCGAACATGGTGCTGTACGAGCTGGACTGGAAGAACAGGACGTACCGCCCTCTGTCGACATTGTGGCGGCGGACCAGCCTCGATGACTGCTTCGGGCTCAGCGGCTCGTTTGAGTCGCCCCGTATTTTCCGCAGCGGCAATCGGACATTCCTGTTGAATGGCTCCAGCGCTTCAGCAGCAGTGCTGGGCGAGCTGGATCCAAAAGATCTCACTTGGAAAGCGCTTGCGGCAGCGGGAGGCATATTCAATCGGGGCAACAATCCACAGGTCATGCCGCTGGATAAACTCCCATGGCGTAGCCCGCCGTGGCCTGAATTGTTCAAAACCCATGCCGGTGACAACTTCATCTGGTCCGATCTGGATCGCGACGGTGCAATGCAGGAAAACGAAATGCAATGGGCGAAGGCGACGAAGGAGTTTCCGTTGATCGGCGCCTGCTGGGGGACTGTCGGCGGGTTCGACAATGAACTCAACGCCATTGTGACCAGCAACTACGTCGGCGAGCCAAATACGGCTAATCATGCTTTGTGCTTTCCGCTCCGGGAAGTCAATAAGGACGGTGTTCCCATATATGACATCAACAAGACCCGTGCGGTGGTCCGCTTCGCAGCCAATCATGGTGGACAGTTCATGTTTGACTCAAAAGGAAACTACTACAAAATCAGAAACGGCGAGGTCCGCACCCCTGCATCGGCCACTGAAATTGCGTCCTACTCGCAGGCCGGACGCCTTCTCTGGACCTATCCCACCTATCTTGACAGCCGCCCCATGGGCAACGTTAATGGCGAGTTGTTCATTGGACCGGTGTCGGCGGCCGCCGGCGAGGCCGGGGAATTTTTCGGGCTTACACAGTGGCATGGGCTGCATGTTCCGCTTATTACCACCGACGGACTGTTCATGGATCGCCTGCTGCGCGACCCGGCGGAAGGCGGATTGCCAGGCCCGGATCTGTGGCGCAGCGAGACGATGCAGAATCTCAGCCGCCTGGAAGATGGCCGTGTGATCCTGTCCCATGGAGCCAACGCCCACCATCTTTTCGAGGTGACAGGATTGGAGACTGTCCGCCGTTTCCAGGGAGAGTTCACGCTGACTCCGGAGCAGGCGCGGCTGGCGACAGAACAGGTGGAGGCCTCCAGGACGCGGACGAAGAGGACGGCACCAATTGTAATGATCCGGCGGAAGGATGCCCCGACTATCGATGGCAACCTTTCCGACTGGGACTGGTCGTCCGCCGCCGGCATCGGGACAGGCGACCAGACACCGCGTGCGGAGTTTGCCGTCCGAACTGCCGAAAAGACCTTGTATCTGGCATGGAAGGTGATGAAAGGCGGACCGTTTTTGAACAAAGGAGAGGACGCCACTCTTTTGTTTGTGAGCGGAGATTCCGTGGAACTGCAATACGGAAGCGATCCGGCGGCTGATCCGAAACGGAAGAGTCCTGTCATGGGCGACTGCCGGCTGCTGGTGAGCAGGCTCAAGGAACAGCCTGGTTCCGGTGGGCAAAGTCGAACCGCCAGCGGTGAGCAAAGTCGAACCGTGGCGATTCTATACAGGGCGAAGATGCTTGGCGCCAGTAATCCCGTACCTTTCCGCAACCCGGCCGGGAACCAAGTGCTTTTCGACCAGGTGAAAGAGCTGAAAGACGCAAAGGTGGCAATCGTTGACACTGCGGATGGTTATGTGGTCGAGATGTCCGTCCCGCTTTCCGACCTGGGACTGGATTGGCACGACGCCATCTGGCCGGGCCGCGTGATCCAGGCGGATCCCGGAGTCATTATCGGGGATGCCACTGGCAACCGGGTGGCGAGACTGCATCGCTTCAATGACTCCTACCAGGTGCTCTCGGATCTGCCGACAGAGGCCGCTTTGACGCCTGATCTATGGGGCGAAATCGAGGTCGAGAAACTCGACCAGGAGCGGACGCGATGAAGATCAGAAAATGGTTTGTGCTTTGTGTTGTTTTCATGGTTGGGTGCATGTCCCTACCGGGGAGCTCTGCGGAAATCGCAATTCCCGCCCCGGTCAAATTGCCGTTGCTGGTATGGGATCTGAATTTCAACGAAGATCCGGAAGGCTCTCCTCCGAGGGGGCCGAGCAGGGAGGAGTTGGAGGTTCTATCGTCAGCCCCATGGAACGGCCTTCCAATCAAGACATATTGCGAACGCGGCCTGATTTACATCACCCGGAGCCGGATCGCCTCGGTGGAAAACTCGCCGCTGGGACTCAAGGGACGGGCACTGCTTCTGACCATGGGCGATCACGATCATCCGCAATACGGCCCCCAGCTCCGCCTGCAGATTCCCGATCCGATTGCGAAAGCGGCTTCCCTGTGGAAGTTCGAAGTGGACATAGCCAAGGACGTTATTTCCCGTTCTGGAACGATCACGTTATGGGACATCGCCAACATCCGCTTCATGGAGGACGGAACTGTCCGATGTGAGCAGGTGGAACTCGGACGCTATCAGCCAAATACCCCGCGGCATCTCAAGGTCGAGGTGGACAACAAGGCGGGAACCATGAAGATTATTTGGGCGGATGCCTCTCCGGTTATAATTCCCTGGAGGACGGATGTCAGCCGGAGGCCGGACGGGCTTTCCAGTATTATCCTGGGCGGAATCACGCCCGGCAGCTACGCTGAAACTCCGGCGAAAATAGCGTACGACAATATCAGGTTGACGCTGCTGGAACTTAGAATTGAAAGAAAAGACAAATAGGATGTCAGATAAATTTGACAAATCACACAAAATGGGAGGCGAGATGACTGATAAAGTTTCGAATCCGCCAAATCTTCTATGGCGGAAATATTACACCAGCTGGATAACGGATGTCGATACCGGTTTCCGCGACGGACTGCACGCTTTTGTCTACTACGGCGGTTATTCCGCTGTCGGCGAACGCATGCCGAAAATGTTCCGGGACGGAGTTGAGCCGTGGAAGGCGGACTCAATACGCGACCTAAGCATCCATGACGGCGGCTCATGCTTCGGACTGCAGATGGAGCTTCCTCACCGGGACATCGTGTTTGAAATTGGCAGGACGTATCTCATGGAGTTCCCGTTCGCGACCGCTCCCGACCTGATAACTGTCAACGGATTGATCATGTGGAGACGAGGCTCCTGCGCTTCTGAAAAAGATATCGAACTTGCGAAGTTCGCATGGCAGGCTGACGCCCCGAAGGCGCTCATCCGCTTTCTTGTCGCACGCGCCGACGGCGAGATTCGTTTTGTCAGTCAGGAAGAAGCCCGGCCTGGGGTCTATGTAAATGCTGATCTGAAACCGACGGCCGGCATGGGGAAATTCGAACTTCCTGCCGGTGTCTCCGTTTTTGAAATGAAGCCCTATTTCCGTCAATGGCTTGACTGGAACACCGCCCGCTGTCCGTGGCCCAGGGCCGTGCCAAAAGTCACATGGCCTACTGATCCCGTCGGGATAATCATAGACGTCAACGGAATCGGCCAGTATTCCTTCCATGATCAGCTTGGAAACTTCCAGCATTTCCTGCGCTGCCACAAGTTCGGGGCCACCGGAATAGACGGCATCTTCTACTGGCCGATGGGCGGCTGGCCTCCTCAGTACGCCGGATTCTGGCCGCATGAACCTATCCCGGGCGACATAACGCCGGCCGAGATGGACAGGTTCATGGAGAAAAACAAGATCCGCCACGTGATCCTTGAATGGTGCCAGTTTGGCGAATGGTTTCATGGTAAGGCATGGGATTTCCCCGACCCGTCGCGGAACTACTACCCCCCGGTGAAATATTTCGAAGGCATAGACCGCGCAAACATCATCATGACCCGGTACTCCGACGTGGACGTCCATCTGTGGGTGGCTGAATTCAGACTGCCCGGTGCGTGGAATGATCCGCGCAACCGCATCCAGTGCGGGAAGCCCGAGGACGCCAAATTGTGGAGCAATCCGGACGGGCTTACCGTGACTTACGGGCTTTGGGAGAAGTGGGACAAGCTTCTGGATGGCAACAGGGACTGGCAGGAGAAAACCCGCGCCTGTATGAAGGATCCCCGGCGAAGCAACTTCGCGATACAGAGTTCGAGCCCGTTTACTGCGGCAGCCGGTGTCCGTGGCGGGGCGGATGTGATTGACACAAAAACAATTCATCGGCAGAATGTCCAGTGCTTCGTGGCCGCCGGGCGCGGATGCGCGCGCAGCGCCGGTGTCAAGCTCCAACTGGAACTTGACTCATATCATTCGAACAGCTACAACACGCTGGGACCGGATGAAGTCGAGCAGATTTATAAAGTCTTCTTCGCCTCCGGTGCGGACATGATTTACGCCCAGGCCGACCTTTTCGCCATTGATGAACGGAAACAAGTAGTTCCAAACCAGATAGGCGAGGCGGCACTGCGGGCTGTCCGCCGTATCAGAATCCATCCCAGACGCGGCCGGCAGACAGCCACATCCGCACTGCTGCAGGGTGATGGTACCCACTTCAATTTCGCGCCGGATTCGATCCAGACGCGCGACGGCCTGACGCAGAGATTGCAGCGGCGTCCAGAGCAGCTTGATTTCGAGGCGGCCACGTGTTTCGTTCCCAAAATGGGACATTGGTGGCGCTGCAACTATCAGCACATGTTCTCCGGAACGCCATACGGTCCGTTCGATATCGCCCCTGCGGAACACGGCCTGAAGTGTCTTGGACAATATCGGCTGGCGGCGATGATGGGATGGCACGGAATGACCATCGGCCAGTTCCGGGAGATAGAATCGTTTGCCGGAGGGGGAGGGAAATTTTTCTGCGCCATCGGACACTTGAGGGTTCGAGGCGAAGGCGACTGGGAAAAGAATGGACGGCCCCTGGCAGCGGATCCGAGCGGACTCTTCGGCGTGAAGATCGGGGTGGATGGAGTTCCTGAAATAATTGACTCCGAAATCGTCGCGCGTGATGTCGCCGGCAAACCTCTCGTGACAAGGAAGGGCTCTGCATATCTTGTCTGGCGCGAGACATTGCAGATGCTCGACGCAGATGCAGACAATTCGAGCGTCCTCAATGTATTATCACGGCTGGCAGAGGAAAGCCGGGTCATCCGTCTTGATCCGCCGAACGATTATCTTGAAGCAGTTTTTTCAGAGCGGGATGGATTGCTGTTCGTCAATCTTTTCAACCATGGACGCATCAGGCAGCCGTCCGGGATCGGTCCGGAAACGGAAATCTGGCGCGGCCGCGTCCGGATTGACGGACGTGTCACCAGGTTTGCCGGGGATTCACTCGATGCCGTCCGCCTGACCGACACTATGCGCGCTGTCAGGACTCCTCTCAAGTCTGATGGCGGCTGGCTATGCGTTCAGGCCAGGATAGATCGGCATGTCGAGTACGTGATAGGAACCGCCGACGCCATCAGGGATAAACTCTTTTCATGACGCGAAATGTTTCTGGTCCGACGAGGTAGATGTTAAAAATACATAGGAGCAAAATGGAAGATATTACGGATAGTCAGCATTCGCAGAATATACGGCGTGGGCTTTGGTTCCAGGCCACGCGCGACCGCATTGATGAAGTCCTCAATTCCGACGGTTCGGGAAAAATCCCGCAGTTCAACCCGCCGTGGCGGGAGCCGCTTTGGATCCTTCCTGCGCTCTACCATGGATCGCAGCAGCATGTGGACCTGGCCAACCGGATTGTGGCGCGATACCATGACGGAGCCAAAATATCCTGCAAGGAGCTTGGTCAATCCCATGGCTCGGACTTTGGAGTCTTCCAGTCCAATACGCTGGCGCATTGTTTCCACCGCTTTCGGAAACAGGTGACGCCGGAGGCGGGGAAGGTCATGCGGTTCCATATAGACATGCTCTGCCGCGCCTATCAGGGATCGGCGCAGCCGGATTTCAAATTCCACGGCGCCAACGACAACATGCCGATGATGGCGACAAAAGGACTTATTCTCGGAGGAGAGGCGGTTGGAAATGAAAAGGCTGTCCGGCATGGGGTCTGGAACCTGCAGCAGTTCCGGAGACTGCTTTCAAGATCGGCGTGGGCCTCCGAATTCAATTCATCAACATATTCACCAATAACATTGGCGGATGCCGCAATGATAGCCTCCTTCTCCAATTCCAGCGAAATCCGCAGGCTGGCGGGAGAAATAGAACACCGTCTCTGGGCCGAACTCCTGCTGCATTATCATCCGGCGACAATGCATCAGGCAGGCCCCCAGTGCCGCGCCTATGCAATAGATTATGCAGGACACAACCATGCACTGCAAATGCTCTTCTGGCTTGTTTTCGGACCGGAAACCACTGGGCGTGATCTTATTTCGAGCTACTTCAATCCCGATGGCACGGAGGTGATTCATTTCGCCGGCTGCTATTTACAGTCTGTTGCAGAATTCTGCGATATGATTGATGCCAATTTCAAAGTTCCTGCGGATCTCGCAAAGCTCATCGTTGAACGCAAATATCCGGCAGTCCTGAGGGGCCGTTCGGAATGCATGGGCCGGTACGATGGCCGGTCCGGCGCGTACCACACCGAAACATACATGGAGGAGGATTTCTCGCTCGGAACCGTCAACGGCCCGCTCTGCGGCGGAGAACAGACAGCCAGCCTGTATGCGACGTATAAATTGAAACCGGCAGTGAAGACCTTCAGGGACGCGGCCACGGTATTCCACCGGTATTGCACTTCCAATTATGAATACGGCACGATGGAGCTTTCAACGGATGGCAAGTTCAAGGGAGAGAAGTTTGTTTCCAGCCAGGGATGGTGCTACGGACTGCAAAAGCAGAACGTCGGACTGCTGCTCTGCACGCCGAACCTGAAGAATGCGCCGCTCGATACGGATACGCTCAAGCTGGCTGTGCTTTTCCCGGCCCATTACGGGAAGATTGACCGCAGCATCATGGGGGACGGAAAGGTGATGGACGGCGCCCAGGGCGAATCGGTGGATGCAGCGCCGGTTTCTGTCGAGGCGGGCGAGGTGTTCATCCACATCCAGCCGCTTTTGCCGACCAGCCTGCCGCGCAACGCCGCCATGCGGCTCGTGCGCCAGAACCACTACGAGGTGCTGGAGCTTGTCAACTATGAGGGACCGAAGCGCGCCTTTTCCCGCAGGGAACTCGCCATGGTCCTCAACGGCGCAGTGCTGACGATCTCGGCAAAGAGCAAGCATGGTTCGCTGGAGGAATTCCACCGGGTGATGTCAAAGGGCCTGGTTACCGACTATCTCTGCCTGGCCCACAGGTTCCTCCTGTTCCAGCGGGACGATGTGGAGTTCGAAGTGGTGATGACCCCCGATCCGTTTGGTGTTCAAACCGAAGGGGTGGATGGACGTTCCGTTTCGCGTCCGGTGTTCGAATCGAACCAGTTGGACGTTTCAAAACTGCCGTTTGTCACCGGTCCGGTTGAGCGTAACTTCCCATTATTTCCGTGGGGCGACAGCCTGGAGGCTCATCCGTACGCGGACAGCCCATGGATAATCGGTTCACGCGGACTTCCCGGAGAACCCGCCTACAGCAAGAGGGTGGAGAAACTTAAGCAGTTGCAGGAAGGCGACAGATCTGGGGCGCGGGGGTCAAACCCTACACTATCAACTCCACAGGCTTCCACAATTGACAAATGATATTGAATTCCCTTGTCCGGGACGGACAAAAGAAAAGGTGCCATGCTGTGGAAGATGTTGATTATAAAGTAGAAATACCCTAACCTTTGCTGTGAGTCCGGGAGGAATACTGAAAGATTTCAGGGATTATCATTTGCGTGACTATCAATTGGATGGAATTTCCTGGATCAGAATGAAACTTCCATTGCGAGAACCGGAATCGGGGGATTCAGACTTTCTTGAAATATGTTCATTCCGGGATATGTTTATAAAAAATACGAGGTTGATATATGCAGGCCATAGAGTTTGAAGCGGATGTGAAAAACAGTTCTATCAAGATACCCGGCAGGTTCGGCATGCTTGAATCAAAACACCTTAGGCTTGTCGCCTTGTTTGATTCGGACACGCAGGTGTCAGTTTCAAAAAAGAAGGCGTCCTTCATCGACAATCTTCTTTTAAATCCCTTAAAGGTTAAAAATTTCAAACCTATGAAAAGGGAAGAAGTATATGAGAGGTGATGTCTTCATTGATTCCAACGTGTGGCTGTATGCTTTTGTTGCTGGAGACAGAATAAAAAATCTTAGAGCAACAAGACTGATTGAGGAGAATAAGTCGAAAATATGCATCAGCACCCAGGTGATAAATGAAGTGTCAAGGAATCTCCTGAAAAAATGCGATGTGAATGAAGGCTTTATAACTGACTTCATCAATGACGCATATCTAAAATTCCAAGTATTGTCTCCAGGTAAAGATTCACTGCTTAATGCCTCCAGGCTTCGCGAAGAATATGATTTTTCCTACTGGGACAGCCTTATAATATCCTCGGCTCTTGAATCCGGCTGCAGCACGCTTTATTCAGAAGACATGCAGAACGGTCAAGTCATTAATAAAAAGCTGACAATCAAGAATCCTTTCAAATAAGCACAAGTATTTTTCTTTCCGGACTTTTAAAATCAGCTTTTTGTGTTATTATATGCGCCCGACCTTTTGTATGAACGGCGAATCCTCCTATGGCCTTCCTTGGAGAACTGCGTTTGATCAGAAGTTATATTTCTAAAAAATGACAATCTAAAACCGGAAATTGAAAATCTATTATGGCGAACATACGGAACATTGCGATCATCGCGCACGTCGACCACGGCAAGACCACGCTTGTCGACCAGATCATCAGACAGGCGAAACTCTTCCGGGACAACCAGTCCATGCACGAATGCTTCCTTGACAGCAACGACCTTGAGCGCGAACGCGGAATAACCATTCTTGCAAAAAACATAAGTGTCAGATACAGGGACACGAAGATAAACATTATCGACACCCCCGGGCACAGTGACTTCGGCGGACAGGTCGAACGAGTCCTCAACATGGCGGACGGAGTCCTTCTCCTTGTGGATGCCGCGGAAGGCCCGCTCCCGCAGACCAGGTTCGTCCTTGACAAGGCGCTCAAGCTCGGGCTCCACCCTATTGTGATCATCAACAAGATCGACAGGCCGGACGGACGTCCGAAGGAAGTCCTGGAAAAGATATGCGAGCTCTTCCTCGAGCTCAACGCCTCCGACCACCAGCTCGACTTCCCCGTGCTCTATGCCAGCGGACGTGACGGCTGGGCTTCCCTTGAACAGGATGGCGGCCAGAGAAATACGATTACCCCCCTCATGGATGCGATAATCGACAAGATCCCGGCCCCCCAGATCAAGGAAGGTCCGGTGCAGATGCAGGTTTCCACCCTCGATTATTCCGACTATGTCGGTCGAATCGGGATTGGAAGGGTCTACCGTGGAACTCTCGATGTCACAAAGCCGATCATCGTTATCAAGAGGAACGGTGAAAAGCAGCAGGCCCAGCTGAAACAGCTCCTCACATTCGAAGGCATCGAAAGAAAAGATGCGAAGACCGTGGAGTGCGGCGACCTCTGCGCTGTCGTAGGAATAGAAAAAATAGACATAAGCGATACTGTCACCGACGCCGTAAATCCCGAATCGCTTCCACCGATAAGCATCGACGAACCGACCCTTTCAATGACCTTCAGGGTCAATGATTCCCCGTTCTACGGACAGGACGGAAAATATGTCAGCAGCCGACACCTCCGCGAGAGGCTCTACAAGGAAACCGAGAAGGATGTCGCGATGAGGATCGAGGACATTGGGACAGATTCATTCAAGGTCAGCGGACGAGGCGTCCTGCACCTTTCCATACTTATCGAGAACATGAGGCGTGAGGGCTATGAGCTTTCCGCTTCGCAGCCGCAGGTCATCATCAAGACCATCGACGGCCAGAAATGCGAACCAATCGAAATCCTCACAGTGGACGTGCCGGCAGATTATTCCGGAAAAGCCATCGAGCTTGTCGGTATGAGGAAAGGCGAGATGTTCCTCATGGAACAGCACGGTACAAGGGTCCTCCTGGAATTCTATGTGCCGACGCGAGGCATCATCGGACTCAGGAGCAAGATCATGACTGCAACCGCCGGAAAGGCCATCATCTCCCACAGGCTGCATGAATATGCACCGTTCAAGGGAGAGCTTCCAAGAAGGCTCAATGGAGTCCTTATCAGCATGGACAGGGGCCGTGCAGTGCCGTTTGCCATCGACGGACTACAGCTA
>JBAQUG010000288.1:0-5479 GCA_049297395.1 Victivallales bacterium
AGCCAACGCAGGCATTTCCCCCTTGCAGTTGGCGTGCGGTTCCATTCATTTAAAAGCCTTTGATAGATGCTCATGTTGCCTCCTTGATAAACCGGTTTTATTTAAAGATATCTCTGTTTCCTGTAAACGGTTATGTTCGTCACTGTAACCTATCGGCGATTCCCTTGTAATTCAATATTTTCCTAATGTGCCGTCAACTAAATTTGTCTCAATGAGTGGCCTTGATGTAGGCCATCCTGTAGGTTAAAATAGCCTTTTGTACATCATAAGCCTTGCTGGTATCCGGACAGGACTCAATCAGGCTCCAGAGAGCCATGGCGCTTTCCTTGTCAATTCGAGATCTCAAGTGGGATTCCTTGACGAAATTCTGCTTATGCGTGTCCATGTTAATCTTCTTCTGGACGTCGCCATAGATCCCAAGGGCCTCGCCGTAATCAACTCCTGCCATGACTTTAATTATATTTATAGCCTGCTCCCTGTAAAGCATTATCCCGTATGTCTCTCCTAGAATCATTCCAATTTCTGGATGGGCGTAGGGAATGTTTTCAGGAGCCGATTTGTTTGAAACATAGGCCTGTATCAGCTCAGAAGACAGGGGATTGCGTATAAAAGTTATCAGAGCCAGGTGCTCTTCAATGTTCTTCGGTCTTATAAGCCTGCACAGCTGCCTGCCCTGCTGGCATTGAAGATATGGGATTCCATCGACATCGCTGCCGCCTATAAGATCAAAAGTGACAGAGTCATCTAACGGAACGGAACGGATATCAAATCCGGGATCGTCTTTGACAATTTCATCAACTGTCAAGGACAGGGCGTCAAGTTCCTTGAATCCATATATATCCACTTTCAGGATTTTGTAATCCTCTATTTCCAAAAGAGGGCACCTGATCCCCCGAGGGCCGACCTTGAAGTCGAAGTCGGTTATATTCTCCCCTTCGAATATTCCCTGCAGATGGAGGATAATGTCTTCCAGCTTTGTTCCAAGGAACTCAGTCTCAAGGAATGATTGGATCTTATTGTTCCTTGCGCATATGTCCGTAACCGTCATCGGAAGATCACAAACGTCCATGTATTCAGCAATATCATCATAATAGCGGTCGAGGTCGAGCGCCCTGGCGATACTTAGGAGCAGGTTCCTGTCCTCAAGTAGAGTCTTGCCTGGAATAAACTGAAGTCTTTCCTGCGAGGCGCATAAGATCAGCATGAGCTTTCTTATCTTGTCCTTCTGATGGGAAGGAACTGCCAGATATAGCCTGCTTTTCTTGATGGCCTCCGCATTGAAGACAAGCCCATATGACATAGGCTCTATATCGGTAATTCCAAGCAGATATGCGACGATGCTTGAAGTTCCCCATCCGCCAGGATGGAGCATGCATCCTGAATCCCTTGCAAATCCAGTCATATCGGCCATGGCAATGAATTCTTCGCCCAGGCCGTGTTTCCGAATCTGATCTGTTTCATATCCTATTTGTTCTTCCACAATTCTTCTTAGAGTGTCGGCAAAGTCCGGATTAAGGTTGCGAAGACCGTATTTCCCATCTATCTGCGCGGCACACTTTTCTCTTATGATTTCAAGCGACATCTTAATCCTCCTGTTCCCATATGCTTTTAAGTTCAGGTATTAACATTTCAGAAATCCACAGAATGCCTACGACGAAAATGAATGTTTCGGCTATCCAAAGCAGAACGAATAGGATTATGTATCCGATTATGGAGAAAGTGTATTCATGGACTAGTGCGTAGGCGAACATCCCGAGAAGCAGCATGACGGCAGGAGGTGACAATATAAAAGCTATTAGGAAAATGCTATATACAATCTTCAGGGAGTAAATGACGATATATGCAGGTATCAGAAAAATATGGAGAACTATATTTTCCAGTTTATTTCTCGCCAGCATTTGGTTTTTAATCCTTTCTTTCTCATCTTCCATATTATCCCGTGCGATATTTATCTTTTGTTTTTCCATTAAATTGTCCTGTCTGCTGGATTAATATTAATACATGATATATATTGTATTTGATAATTATAATGTAATACATGATAATTGAAAGTCAAGGTGTTTATGAGAAAGAAGGATATCAGGGAGCCGACAAGGCTGACATCAATACGCCTGCCAATGGAGCTTTACGAGAAGGCCGGCGGAAAGGCGGCAAGCCAGGGAATGGCATTCAACACCTTTGTAGTCAATACAATCAGACATGCCGTAGGCGAAACGGACAAGTCGGCAAAGCTCCTCGAGGAGGTGGCAAAATGGGTCAAGGCAAACTACCCCCCGGGGAAAAGTTTTCCGGACGATGTCACCCTCCTTACATTCCACCATATCAGAGACGACAGGAAACTCAGGAAGCTCTATGATCAGATAGTCCTGGACAGTGCCGGGAAAAAGAACTATGACGCCCTGGTGCCATTGCATAAGGGAATCGGGCTTCTGGTCAAGACGCTTCTGAATGCAAAGGTCAAAGGCAGATCGCTCGAACTGGATCCGAAGGAGAATCTTATAAAGACGTATTCCTTATTGACAAAGCAAACGAAATAGGAGACAGGAAATGTGTTATGGAAGAAACAATATTGAAATTCTTAGCTATGGGGAGGATGCTCTTACACTGTGGGCGCTTTCAAGTCCGACTAGACTGAAAATGATTTTGGCAAATGATGATAACTCTGAGTTGGGAGAGTGTAAAATATTTTACAGACCAAGCTTTGGGAGAGGCGGCAGGGGTAAAGAATATAACTTCGGGGAGTTTGACTTTATAATTGTTTCCAAGAATAACGTATACCTCGGTGAAAGCAAATGGTATAATTCGCCTGAATATGCAAAATCACAAAATCAAATAACACTGAAAGAGCCACAAGATGAAAGATTTACAATATTCAACCAGTATATTAAGGAATGGAAAACAATTTCAAAGAAAGAGAAACGGGATTATGGTTTTAAAGAATGTTGGGATGAATTTAAAGAAAATCATTGTTCTAATAATATAAAAAAGAAAGTCCCTGATTCTAAAAAAACACTTGCACATAATCTCTGGGGAGTGCTCAAGGAAATTATATCGCAAGAAGTAAAACCTGTGACGCTGTTTTTTTCAAAACCTGATAGTAATAAAGCTGATAAAATACAAGGTAGTGGAGTAATTGTTATTTCAGCTCCTTCTCTTTGTCCAAAGAAAGAACCATACTTCTCCCTTTTGGGAAATTTATGATCCTCACCATTCATCGTGGTTCGAAGGAGATCGGCGGGTCGTGCGTCGAGCTCAGGGCGGGAAGCACGAGGATTCTCATCGACCTCGGCAGTCCCCTAACAGATGAGAAAGTGGTTGTCGGCGAGAACCTGAAATCCGTTGACGCCGTTCTCGTCAGCCATCCGCACGGGGACCACTGCGGGCTTATCGACCAGCTGCCGGACGGACTCCCGGTGTATCTGGGGGAGCTGACCGAGGATTTCATCCAGGCATCGATGATATTCAACAGGAAACCGCTCCTGAAAAACAACTTTCGGAATTTTCAGAACAGGAAACCATTCCATATCGGATGTTTTGAAGTAACCCCATATCTCATGGACCATTCCTCGTCAGACGCCTTCGCCTTTCTCATCGAGGCCGACGGCAAGAGGGTATTCTACACGGGGGATTTCAGGGCGCACGGCAGGAAGGCGAAGCTTTTCAGGGCGATGCTCGCGCATCCTGTGACCAACATTGACGTCATGCTGATGGAGGGGACGATGATCGGCAGGGAGAACGGAAAGTACCTTGACGAGGAATCGGTTGAGACTGCAATGCGCGAACTGATGATGGAAAGCCCGGGTCTTTGCTTTCTCCAGACTTCCCCGCAGAACATAGACCGCATCGTGTCCGCGTACAAGGCCTGCCGTGACAGCGGCCGTATCTTTGTGATTGACATATACACGGCTTGGATCCTGAGGGAGCTTCACAAGTTCTCGAAGAGCAAGAAGACTCCGGACATGAATTGGAAAACAATAAAAGTCCTGTCACGCTCGGATTTGTCGAAAAACCACCGCATCGTTCTGACGATACACAAGAGCCACTTCGGAGATTTCTACAAGGATCTGTACAGCCGGGACAATGTGATTGCCGAAGGGACGATTTCAGCGCATCCTGAAAAATACCTTGTAAAGACAAGTTATGTGGAAAGGCTTATTGAAGAGACCGGAGTTTCGGCTTCGACGGTCATTTACTCGATGTGGGAAGGATACCTTGAGGAAAAGTTCAACCCCCGTCATTTCCACGACTATGTGCGGCTGAGAAACAGGCCCGGCGTCAGGTTTGAAAAAATCCATACTGGCGGACACGCCACACGCGACGATCTGAAAAGGTTTGCCGAGGCGATCAATTCGAAGGCGCTTGTCCCGATCCATACACAATGTCCCGAACAGTTCTCCGGCATCTTCAGGAATGTGGTTCTTCTTGCGGACGGACAGGAAATGAGTGTCCCCTGATTACGCTGGCGCTGTCTTAGGCGTCATCCCTGCCTATGCCCAGATCGTTCCTGACCGCCGCCCCCGAGGATATTGCGCCTTTCCCGAAGCGGCCCCGGATATTGTCCATGGCACGTTCAATCTTCTCGTTCTTTACCCTGCTGCTGTCATGGGCGTCGGCGAACAGGCTCATCTGCCCGGCACCGTCAGCTGTGACGAGATCCGCACCAGTAACCGTGATCGTGCGGATAGGCGCCTTCATATCCCAGGCGCTCCTCATCAGTTCGATTGCCGCGCCACCTATCTCCGCCGCTAGATGGGTCGGAGCGTCAAGCTTCCGCTGTCTTGATATGCTCCTGAAGTTAGGATCCTTGATCATCACCTGGACAGTACTGCACTTGAGTCCATCCTGCCTGAGTCTGGCCGCCACGGTGTCCGCCAAGGACATAACTCCGGTTCTTATATCATCTATTCCAACAAGGTCACGTTTGAAAGTCATGCCGTTCCCTATGGATTTGGCCTGCCTCTCATCGTCTGCGGATCTCACGGGTTCGTCGTCAAGGCCGTTCGCGTAGTCATGCAGGACTCCGCCCATCTTGCCAAGCTTGTCCATTATGAGCTTCCTGTCAGATGCTGCAAGCTGGCCTATCGTGGCAATGCCCAGCCTGGCAAGTACTGTTGCTGCCGCCTCGCCGACGAACAGTAGGTCTGTTACCGGCAATGGAAATACAATGTCCTTGTAGTTATCCCGGCTTATTACCGTTGTCGCGTCGGGCTTCTTGTAGTCGCTGCCAAGCTTTGCGAAGACCTTGGTAAAGGACACGCCAACTGAGACACTGAGACCCAGTTCGGACTTTACAGCCGCCCTTATAGTGTCGGCCTTGATCAGGGCACTCTTCTTGACACTGAACTCGAAATGCTACTCAAGGAGCTTCTACAGTAACAGTAAAATCCTTGGACACATTGAATCGGGCATCTGACTCATGAGCTTCCATTTTGCAGACCGATTCGTTGCCGCTGGATGACATGACAAGCTTGAATTTGAG
>JBAQUG010000289.1:0-3056 GCA_049297395.1 Victivallales bacterium
ACTTTGCTCTCTCTTGTCAGCAAGCAGACCTGGCCGCAGATCCTCAGCGTCCTCCATCTCAGGCCGAAAAAACTGCTCCTGCTGCACAGTGAAAACGAACAGGAGTCCAAGATGCCTGCGGAAAGGCTCTCTACTTTTTTCAGAGATCAGAAAATAATCGGACGGGACTCAATATGCCTTGCATCCGTCCCGCACGACGATTTCAGCGCCGTCGGCAGAAAGCTCGACGATATCATGGCTGAATACAATGTCAGCCCGGATTCATGCATTCTGAACTTCACCGGCGGCAACAAACTTATGGCATCCGCATCTTTCGACTGGGCCAGGAAGAAGGGTGTCAACGCCTTCTACCTCGAACGGGGAAACGAGATGACATGGTTTGAAAAAGCTGCCGGCGGAATGAGCACCCGCCGTGAAACACTCCCTGGAAACATAGCCGATGACTTCGATCCCAGAGATATTCTCAAATGTCAGATTGACGCCTCCGACATCGAACGGAAAGGCGAAATGCTGACACTGCTCAGGGCATTGGATGACACTGACTTGAAAATTCTGAATAATGGGGGAGATCCCCTACGGTTCCTGAAAATTGAAGGAACTGCGGACGCAGAGGAAAAAAGGGGGGACAGGCTTGAATTGCTGAGCGCCGTATTCCTCCTGCATCTCGGTGTCAAAAAAGTCCGGAGAAGCCTCAGGCTTAAAGCAAAACTGTTCAATTCGCGTCTTCCCCGTCCACATACCGAAATAGATTTGCTTTTCATTTGGAATGATAAAATGTGGATTGTCGACTGCAAAGATAAAATTGCATCCGAAGGACTTGTAGCGGCTCTTAGGAGAGATTTAAAATGCCTGGAATTGAATCTCACGAGCCAAGTCGAAACCCTTCTCGAACGAATTGCAGGAGAACTCGCATCAAAACGGAACACTGTGCTGAAGGAGGACATGGCGGCGATCCGTGAAATAGGCGGATTGCTCGGGCGAACCATCTGCGTCCGCATGGAACAGATGCCTGATGAAGTCTTGCAGTATGCGAAGTTCAACAATATTAATGTCGTTCAGAAAAATGCCCTCCATAACTCCTTGAAAATCCTTCTTAATCCAAATGCCCCTGCCGAGGGAAAGGACCTCGCCGAACTGGAAAACATTTTCAACAACAATAAATAGGTTCCCATGAAAACAATGCTCATCAGCGTCGGCGGGGCGGAAGCTCCGGTAATCAATTCCATAAAGGCCCATGCCCCGGACAAACTCATCTTCTTCGTGTCCAGGGGGTCGAGAAGCCAGATCAGCGAAAAAATAATGCCTGCGATATTCGCGGACCTCAAGAAGATGATTGACCATGAGTTCGTAGTCAGCCCGGACGAACAGGACATTGGTGAAAGCACGGGTGTTCTTCTCAGCGAAGTTCCGAAGGCGATGAGGAAGCTGGGTTGCGATGCCGTCTGGCCGGATATCGTGGACTACACCGGCGGAACCAAGACCATGGGCGCTGCCGTCGTCTGGGCATCCTCAAAGTTCCCCTGCCAGTTCAATTATGTAGGAGGAACAGAAAGAAGCAAAAACGGGCTCGGCGTAGTTGTCGACGGGGCTGAAAGACATGTGACTCTCCAGAACCCCTGGGACAGGCTCGCTTATTTCGAGATAAACGACGCCCTGAAGCTGTTCGACTGCGGACAATATGCGAATTCCGCAGAACTCTTCGCGGCAATAGAGAAAAAAGTGACCGATGAAAGGGCGAAAAGGGAGTTCCACGTCCTTCAGGCGATAGTCGAGGGATATTCCCAATGGGACATGTTCAACCACGACAAGGCGCTTTCCCTGTTTCAAAAAAATATGCCGAGGCTCAAGGACATATCCGAATCTGAATGCTTCTATCTTCCCAAGATGAAGGATTTTACTGAGAGGACTGATTTCAATTTCAAGTTCCTCCAGGATCTGAAAGCGGGAGGGAAACTCTCCTGGTTCATGATCCACGACCTGCTTGCGAATGCGCTGCGAAGATCCGTGCTTGAAAAGAAATACGAGGATGCCACCGCCAGGACTTATGCGGCAATTGAGAAAATAGCGAAACTCCAGCTGCAGATGAAATACAAGATCAGCAACGCCAGATGCCGTCCAGATCAAATTCCCGACAAGCTCCGGACTGAATATGCCGCAAAATACGCGGACAGCGACGGATTCCTTAAATTCGGCAGCATTGCCTCATACGAACTGCTCCTGCATCTTGGCGACATATACGGACAGCGCTTTGCGGAACTCGCAAATGTCAGGGTTCACATGTCAGAACGAAACAACTCCATACTTGGGCATGGCATCTGCGTCATCGACAGGGAGAAATTCGAGCTTCTCTTTAACGATGCCCTAAAGATTCTAAAAATTGAAGTTCCAGATCTGCCGGTATTCCCGAAATTCATGGAAGACGGAAAACGGATGATGGAAAAAATAATCAACAATGATAATGTTGAAGATTAAAAGGAGTTGAAGATGGGAAAGATGCACAGGAAATTCGAAGACATACCGGTCTGGAAGCTGTCAAGGGAACTCTGCAAGGACATTTACTCCGCCGCAAAGTCTGCGAAGTTCGCAGGGGACAGAGGGCTCGTTGACCAGATTACAAGGGCTGTGGTCTCCATACTGTCGAATGTCGCGGAGGGTGTGGAACGCAGCAGCACCGCCGACCTGATAAATTTCCTTTTCATCGCAAAAGGCAGTTCCGGAGAAGTCCGCTCCCAGGTTTACGTTGCGGAAGACCAGGGATACATATCTCCAGACCGTGCAGCCGAACTCCGGGCAAAAGCCGAAAACATCTCCCGTCAGCTTTCCGCCTGGATACAGTCCATGCAGACTCCAGACTTCAATCCAGGCCCCCGCTTCCACAAGGAAAAATCCCAATCGGAATTGAGATGCGAACAGGACAGGAAGTTGCTCGAGGAAAAACTCAAAAAGAAAGATGAAGAACGACTCAGAAATAAATCCCTCTGATCTTCCCTTTTCCGTCCTCCCTTTTCCGTCTCCCCTTTTCCGTCTCCCCTTTTCCGTCTCCCCTTTTCCGTCTC
>JBAQUG010000290.1:0-4829 GCA_049297395.1 Victivallales bacterium
CAAAAGACAACATCACACACGAATAAAAAGGAGGTGAGCATCATGGAAACTTAGGCGTTCTGTTACGCCTGCGGTGGGTCAAATATATATGCATGCAAGTGGGTCAAAAATAAATTCCGCTTGACAAAATAGACAGGAATGGCTGTGTTATTCAGCATTTACTATTCGTCTCATAATAGTCTCGGTGGATTTCATCTTCAACGGAGCGAGGGTTTGACGCTTCGCTACCATCCCCTGGATGGTCTAATTCGCAAGCTAATTTTCTAACCCGCAGTACTCTTTTTATGGCGGGTAAGAAAACCCACCCTCCGTTATTTTGGCCCTCCATCTATTCCTGGACTGTTAGTAAAATGTAACACGGGCTTTCAGCCTTTGAAATGATTTCAATTACGAGTGTGTTTTTTTATTTTTACGTCAGGCGCTTCGGCCTGACTTTGGACTGCGGTGATTATTCACCGCTTTGTTTTTACAGCTGTTCGTCACGCCATAGCATTTAGCAAAGGCGAAAGCTGTTATTTTCTCCACGCTTCCATCGGAATCCAAAGAGCAGAATGATCTGCGCAAAGATTCGCTCTGCTCATCGTAAAGAATTCAAAACAGAGTCAAAAAATATGCGTATAGTAGACAGGGTAAAGCCCGTACCTGCTTCTACTTCACGAATGAGGAAGTGAGCACGTTTATTTCCCGATTGCTGCCGGGGAGGGTGACTGTGCCCTTCCTGGTAAGCGTGCCGGAATACTTGTCGCCGTCAGTCGTTGGAACTGAGCCCTCTGCGAGTTGCACAAGGATTTCAAGCTGTTCGCTTGCGAGCATGGAGATGGCGCGGTCGCCGTCTTCGACGCCTTCTACCGGATTGCTTATCGCTGTGACCGCGACGACTCCGATTTTCCCGTTGTCCTTGATGTCGGAATACTGGGTGTCGTCGATAATCCCCTGGGCTTTCAGATTATCCAGGACAGTGCTCGTTGTTGTTCCTGAATCCACATGGACGACGAAAGGTGCTGCTGAGAAGGCGGACTTGGGCGTCTTGTCCGTATCATTGCCGACTCCCGCGCCTTCGACGCCGTAGAAGAACATGTATAATCCTTCGTTGAGTTTGCCGTTAAGTTGCGTGTCATCTTTAGCCTGCACGATGGTGCTGTTGATCCACATGTTTTCATAAGTGTCGCCAGGAGCTACCGTATCTGCCGTATTCCAGCCGTTTCGGATGTCCAGGAAGTTCTGGAGGCCTCGAACGTCCGCATGATCCGCGACTGCAAGCGGCTTCGCAGGAATGTAACCGGATAAGTCGAAGAAGTTGTTGACAGTATCAAGGCATCCTTTTTTCGTGCCCACGGTATGGCTTGCCGTACCCTTGGCAGTGTCAGGCATTTCATTGAAGAAGAAGTCAAACGTGTGTTCACCCTCGTTGTTGATTAGCGCCGAATATGCGAAGCATCCCTTTGCATCTGTCTTCGTAAGGGAAGTCGTCAGCCCGGTTATCGGGTTCCTTGCCTGAATGAGCATGTTCGGGATCCCGGTCCCGATTTCATCAACGACCTTGCCCTTGAATGCCGCCGTGAACGGTACCGCAAGATCATTCGACGGAACCGTTGTAAGGAGAATGTCGGTGACCGCATAGCATTTCACTGTCAGGGTGACATTCGAATAATTGGTGGTGCCATATAGCAGGAAGTACCATGTGCCTGCAGCAGGATTGCTGACAATCAGAGTTTCAGCAGTGCCGCTTTCCAGGCCCTTCGCCCCATAAGATGCCTTTGTCGGATAGTTTGCGAACTTCGCAAAGAGGTCGCAGTCATTGAGGAGGAGCGGGGATCCGCTGAGCGTCGCCACAATCCTTGTGGTTCCGAAAGGAACGTCGACCGAGTAGTAAAGCGAACTGTCCTTGAGTTTGTCGGTAATATTACCGGAATCGGTGTTATTGTCCAGCGCCAGCTCCACCGTAGGACTGGGTGCTCCTGCCTTTCTGCCGCCAATTGCGCCGGTGAGGCTCAAGTCGCTGTAGTATAAGCCGTATTTCGCCTTGACCTTGTAATAGCAGAGGATACCCGGCGTGGCATATGTGTCCTTATATTCCAGGACTGCGCCAACGACGCCGACAACTCCATCGGCATCGAATGTATTATCGATAGAGACGAACTTAGGATCAGTATATCGGTACAGGTCATAGGAAGTTGCTCCAGGCACTGCCGCCCAGGTAACTATAACCCTGTCTGAATATGTCCCATTGCTGGCGGTGAGCTTCGCAGGGCCCTTTTTTGAGAGGTATCCGCTGTTTGCTTTGCTTATTGGACTGGTTCCACTCCCGTTCTTGGCGGCTATCCAGTAATAATAAAACTTGACGTTGATCCCGTCCCGCGGATCTAAGTCATCGCCGAAATCATCTAGAAAGAGGGCCGTAGTCTCGTCTATCAGATCAGTGTCTGCAAGTGGGTCGGGGGCAGGCAGTGCTGTTGCAGTTCGGTATACGCGATATGAGGTTGCTCCGATCGCCTTTTTCCATTTGACATTGATCCTGTCGAAGTACGTGCCGTCTGAAGCCAATGGCGCTGCTGGAGCCAGCAGAGGCGCCTTCATGATGAATCCGGAATTGCCGGCACTGGGTTTGCTGGTGCCGAAGGTGTTTGTCGCCTTGACGAAATAGTAGAAGATAGTTCCCGGAACATCATCTGCGAGCACAGCCTTTGAGTTGTCCTCATAGGTGATGTCAGTGACTTCCGCGATCTTGTCGTTGATGGGATCTGGCGGGAGCTTTGTCTTGTTCCTGAAAACTTCATAGCTTGTTGCGCCGGGCACAGTTTTCCAGTTTAAAAGTATCCTGTCATCGAACATCCCGTCGCTTGCTGAGACCGCTGGTGCTGCGGGGACTACAGTGACCTTGGAGTACTTCGCCATCAGGCTCAGGCCGGAATATGCAGTCTGGCCGTAGAGTTTGATAGTCCAGTAACCGTCGGCAAGTGGATTGTCTGTTATCTGCACGAGTTCGTTGCTGCTCCCTTTTATCCCGCGTTTTACGATATCGCTGTTAGGATCTATGACGTCGAAATCGCAGTCGCCGACCAGTCCGCCGATCTTTATCTCGAGAAGCGTCTGGCTGGCAGGTAATTTTATCTTGAAGGTCTGTATCGATCCTGCAGCGCCTAATATGAGTTTTTTCTCCGTTCCACTTACTAGCGTTGTGAACAATCCATCAGTTAACGTTGCATGTACTGATTCACTGAATTTTCCTTCATCGGTGGCTGTTATAGCCCTCACCCAGTAGTAATAATCATAATTGGGTGTTGCTGCGGTAAACGCATCGTCATAGGTCAGCGTAGCAGAATCTACCTCTGCGATCTTCGTGGCAACCTCTATTTCATCCAGTTCCGCCCTGTAGATTTCATACGCGGTGGGCGTACCGGCTACAACAGCCGGCCAATCCAGCTGGACCTTGGCAGTCGACGGCGTAACTGTAATAGGCCCCGGCTGTCCAATAACAAAGTCTCCGACTTTCACATTGAGGGTTACCGTGTCATATGCGTCATAGGCGTAGAGCATTATGTACCAGATGCCTTGGGGCGGATCCTCAATCCTGAGCTTTTCCGAAGCTCCGATTCCTGTCGAACGCTTGTCATACGTTGAAAGGGTAGGGGCGGCGGCATAACGCACATAGAGGTCGCAGTCACCATTTCCAGATGTCGTAACTTCAAGAAGAGAGTTGTCGGAGCCAACTGTGACCTTGTAAATCTTAATGCCGCCAATAGTGATATCAGATATCCCAGTTTCCGTGGCTTCGCCGGAAGAGGCATCGAGAACGGTTGCTGCTCCAGTGATGAAATTGGCTGTGACAGTGACCGCGGAGCCGTCTACGCCTGTGAGTGTCAGGCTGGTGGTGGGATCCTCGGTGTCAACGATTGTGGCATTTCCAACTATCGACCATCCCGCGAAACTGCTTCCGCCGTCGGGAATCGCTTCGAGTGAGATTGCGGTCACATTATCAGTATTTCCAGATGCAGGTGCGACGATTGCAGGTCCCGATACAGGAGTCGCCGTCGCTGATCCTGCGCCGGCAACTGCCATTGTGAGGGAGACCGAATCATGCGCGAAGTTCGCAGTGACTATTGAATTGCTCCGATAGGTTATGCTGGTACTGTCTAAATTGGGATTGTCGTTTGCAAATGTCACAGTGCCGACGGCGGTCCAGTTGACGAAATGGTAGTCGACATCCGGTACGGCTGAAATGCTGGCGGTGGTCGAAGTGGTGCTGGGGATGATTCCGGATGAGCTTGCGGTTCCGTGCCCGTCATCCTGCATTGTAAGGGTGAAATCGTTGTCCACTATTGTCAGGACTGCGGTGTCCTGGGCACCCAAGGACGCACCAACGGCATTGCTCAAGGTTACGTTTACAGTTTCATTGACTTCGAAATCAGTGTCGTTGATAATGCTGATCTGTACGGTCTTGGTACCTCCGACTCCGGCATCCCATGACAGTGTTCCTGTTTTAGAGGTGTAGTCGCTTCCGGCAGTGGCCGTACCGTCGCTTGTCGTGTATGTGACGGATGCCGCGCCTTCGGTGCCCCCGGAACGGGTGACAGAAAGGAGGGCTGCGCTCGTATATTCGTTCTGGCTGAATGTTGCAGCGCTGAACTGCATGATTCCAGGGGCGAAACCCGTACCCTGGATGCTGAAATCATAGGGGCTTTTCCCTGGCACGTTGTTCTCTATGCTTACCGTAGCGGTTTTTAAGCCAGTAGCTGAAGGATCAAATGTTATCTGGAATGTGGTGTTGCCGCTGCCGGCAACAGGAGACGATGGCTGAGATGCAACAGTAAAGTCAGACGCATTTGTTC
>JBAQUG010000291.1:0-6866 GCA_049297395.1 Victivallales bacterium
TATTTGTATACAGAGGCCGGTCCTCTAAATTTAACGGAGTACGCCCCTTTCTCCAGGAGTTTAATAATATTGCTGTGTTTGAACTCAAAATTGTGATTAGAAAAATATACTATGTTGGGATCATTAGGATCAAAGAATGCATGAGCGGCAACAATAAAACGGTCAATCACCCACTGTTTCTTATTCTTGATGTCAATGATCATTGCTTTGGAGGGAATAATGCCTTTCTTCTCATCCAGGTACATTCCAAGTTCGCAGACAACGCAGTACTGCCGCGATTCATTGATGATGATGTCATGCATGTAGTCGGAAAGCTCGCCACTCCAGACTGTCTCAGTTCCATTTTTCCCGAGCTTGTGTTTGAAGATTCTGAACGCTGCCGAACGAACCGGATTGTCTATCCTTCCTACAGAATCACTCAACGAGTAAGACATTGCGTAGAGGTCTTCTGTCTGTGGATCAAACCACTGCTGAGAACCAAGCACAGAGTCGTCATCGATTTCGTCAATTGTGTGATATGCAACCGTTTTTATCACGGTATCTACTTCCAAATAGCCGCACCAAGACCAAAGATTCACAATAAAGCGGCCATTACCAATGGACGTTACTGTGTGCGGAACAGTCATCAGCATGATCTGTTCGAGAATATTGAACCTATAATGGTATCGAAGTGTCAAGGGCCGAAACATTGAGACATGTTTGCCTTGTTTCTTCGCTGCCTTTCTGAGGCGTTGCCAGCCGGGACGGATAATATCGAGATGAGGAATTCTTATCCGTAATCCTTTCAACGTCCGGAAGTTCATGAAGTAGTATGCATGTTCCCCATACTTCATATACCATTTACTTTTGACTGTTGGAATCGCAACAGACGCATCCATGGCAGCGCTTGCCGGAAGTGAGAACTCATCTATCTTTGCGCTTAATCTCCTGGTCTGCATCTTGGCTTGTACCTTTCAATAAATGGCACTACTGCAATGAACAATCCGCGCTAACGACCAAAATACACGGAACAGACCTAAAATCAATCTATATAAAATATCCGCCCGGAAATTTTATTGCGAGTTTGCCCTCCTGTAATTCTCCGGCGCTGTTCCGGTCTTCTTCTTGAAGATGCTGGAGAAATAGAACTGGTCCTTGAATCCGGTACGTGATGAAATTTCCTTAACCGTGAACGTCGTTCCCAGAAGCAATGACTTAGCCGCGCCAATCCGTTTTTCAAGGACATAATCGTACGGAGTCCGGTTCCATTCGCGCTTGAAGATCCTGATCGTATGGGAGGGCGAACGTCCTATGAGTTCTGAGAGCTTTTCAAGTTCATCTATTTCTGCGAAGTTCGCATCAATGAAGTTTTTGAGGTTCAGTCCTTCAGGAGAATGATGCCCTTCCTCGCGTTTTTTCAGTTCATTGGAAATGGCCTGGATTATCCTGTGGATCGTAATGGCGGTCCTTTCGTGGACATCAGCAGGCTTCTTCCTGGCATAGGAAAGGCCATCTTCAAAAAGCCTGCGGATTCCGCAGGAGGTTCAGCAAATCTTCGGGTGTGTGAACGATATGCTCATGTAACTCACAGAGCGGGTCACATGAGCATATCGTTCTAGTCTTGAATCGGAGTGTCAATACTATTGAAGAATGCCACTTCAGACAGTGGTTTTCTTGGGGTAGTTCCATTGTTTTTCAAAATATGCCCTTGCCATTCTGTTGTACCATTGGGTGTGTAATAGCCGAACGGTATAAGGGAATTGATCTGCCAATGTTTTGGGATGTTTAGAATCTTTCTAACCGATATCCTGCTGAATCCTGTTACCCAGACTGCACCAAGACCAAGATCGTGAATCGCCAAAAGGATGTTCTGAGTTGCCGCAGCAGTGTCAAGAATATGGTCAGTTGCTTCTTCATCTTGTGCCTCGTAAGTGTCATGAGGGTTGGCGCATACAACTATGATGGCAGGCGCGTTTTCGACAAATGGGTAGTGTTTTCCGGAGGTGAAATGTTTCATCTTTTCTCTGTCGGTGACTACGATGAACCTCCATGGTTGTCTATTACATCCAGATGGCGCTCTTGTCGCCGCCTGCAACACAGTCTTAATGATATCGACGGGGATTTTCTTTTCTTGAAATACTCTGATACTTTTTCTTGTCTGAATCGCTTGTAATGTCTCCATTAAAATCACCTCTTAGATTAGAACTGTTATTATATAGGCATCCAGTTTTCATGAAATACTGTTTTTTTCAATAAAGTACAATACGCTGAGAAGGGGGAGAAACTGCCAAAACCAGTTAAAAGTAGTAAATGTAGAGTTGTCCGTCACGGACAAGGGAGAAGAAGAACTCGTCTGGGACAGACGGCGCTACATCGGGAAAGGAATTAAGATTCTTCGTCGAGACCCCAGTCATCCGACGAGGCGGACGGCGAACCCTGCATTAAACAAACGCCAGCGCTACGTCTTACTTCGTAATTCGATTGTTCCAGCTCCGGTTGAAATCATGGAATCCTGTCTTATCTTTTAGGCTTAAGTTTTTCTTTATGTCCACGAACGGGAAATTTTAGAGGTTCCCTTTAGTCTTAGTTGGGTCAAATTCCCCGACCCTTGGGTCGGCTTTGATTTTCTTTTGTTATAAAGAATCTCCGGCCAGCCGTGAGGCGAGGGAGGGCGTCCGTAATACCCCGTTGCTTGCGGCGGGGATAGGATGGCCGTCAGGAGATTCTTTATTGTTCCACAACATGAAATCAGGAGGGAATGATGAAATTGTTTATCGGACTTGACAGCAGCACTCAGAGCCTGAAGGCTCTTGCCGTAGATGCGGATACGGGAAAAGTCACGGCTTCAGCGGCTGTTAATTTCTCAAGCGAACTCCCGAAATATGGCTGCCCGAACGGCGTTCTTCCGAACAGGGATCCTCTCGTGAAGCATTCGAACCCGCTGATGTGGCTCGAGGCGCTGGACCTGGTTTTCACCAAGCTCAAGGACGCGAAGGTTCCCCTCGACAAGGTCATCGGGATGAGTGGTTCCGGACAGCAGCACGGATCTGTCTATCTCAATTCCAAATTCAAGGATATACTCGCCGGACTCGACAAGGCAAAAGCGCTGGCCGACCAGATGGCGCCTGCGCTTTCAAGGAAGACCTCTCCCATATGGATGGACAGTTCCACGAGTGTGGAGTGCGCGGAAATCAGCAAGACAATCGGTGCGAAGAAACTCCAGGCGCTGACAGGGTCCCCGGCCATTGAACGTTTCACCGGACCGCAGATCAGGAAGTTCTGGAAGACCGAGCCTGAGAACTACAAGAAGACGGAACGCATCCATCTGGTCAGTTCGTTCCTGGCGTCAGTCCTCATCGGCGACAATGCTCCGATCGACTACGGTGACGGTGCCGGAATGAACCTCCTCAACCTCGGGACGCTTCTCTGGGATCTGAAGATATGCGAGGCGACTGCTCCCGGACTCATTGAAAAACTGCCACAGGTAGCCCCATCCAGCAAGCTGGCGGGAAGGCTTTCCCCTTATTTCACCAAGTTCGGATTGAAGGATGGAATCCCGGTGATCAACTGGTCGGGCGACAATCCGAACAGCCTCATCGGAGTCGGTGCCGGTGAGCCAGGTACGGCCGTGATAAGTCTTGGAACCAGCGACACATTCTTTGCGGCAATGTCATCATCCCGCACCGATCCGCAGGGATATGGACATGTCTTCGGGAACCCGACCGGCGGTTTCATGAGCCTGATCTGCTTCAAGAACGGTTCTCTTGCGCGCGAGAAGGTCAAGGACGGATGCGGTGCCGACTGGGATGCCTTTGAGAAGGCGTTTTCGGAAAGCAATCCAGGCAGCGGCGGCAATATTATGCTTCCATATTTCGTTCCGGAAACGACTCCTCTGGTATTAAAGGAAGGCGCGCATTTTTCAGGAACTCCGGATTTCTGCAAAGGCAGGGCTCCTGCTGCGGTGATGATCCGCGCAGTCGTCGAATCGCAGATCCTCAGCATGAAGCTGCATTCCAAGTGGATTGGAGAGGAATTCAAATGCATCAGGGTGACCGGCGGCGCCTCGAAAAGCCGGGGGATATGCCAGATAATCGCGGATGTGTTCCAGGCGAGGGTTGAAAAGATATCGGTCGCAGATTCCGCCGCTCTCGGAGCCGCCATGCGCGTGGCTCAGTCAGTTGTTTTCGGCAGGATAATGGACTATTATGCTAAATTCGCAGCCGCTACGGAAACAATAGAGCCCGACAAGTCGACTGCGGCCACCTATGATAAGATGCTTGCGGAATTCGCGGAATTTGAAAAGAAGAGGTAACCCAAAGCTGGACTTTCAATGGCGGAGAAAAAGAAAAAATCCTTCCTAAGGAAACTGCTTCTGCCTGCGGCGATCATACTGATTCTGCTGGCTTTCCTTCGGATCTACATTCCAATCTACATAGAGGACAATCTCTGCGAGAAAATAAGGGAAAGCCTGAAGGCCGGGAGTGTCAGCTGCAAGGTTCGCAGTTTCGGATTCAGCCATCTTGATATTTCAGAGGTGGCGGCAGGCGATGCGAGGACACCCTTCCTGACTGTAGATTCCATCAGGATCGATTATCCCGGCCTAGGTCTTTTCGACCGCAGCATAAGTGTGTCAGGGCTCATCTTTAATGCCGGATACATCGACGGCAAGTTCTCCATCCCCGGACTTAATCTGGATGATTTGAAGGGTGGAAACTCTGCGGGAGGGAATTCATCCAAGAACGTGATCCCGGGATTCATAAGATCCGTTAAAGTCAGAAACTCTTCCGTTAACTTCAATTTTGACGGTAAGAACCATATGCTTCCATTCGAGCTGCATGCCCAGTCCGCCAAGAACCATGAATACGAACTCGACATTAATCTCTATCCGCGCGGAGAGCCGATCAGCATCACCAGCGGTTTTGATGCGGGATTGAAGAAAGTGTCATGCGGAATGAATATCAAGAATCTGGATCTTGCCCGGTTCCAGGACGTCACGGACAGGGCCAAGGGGCTTAAGATCTCGGCGGTAGCCGACATGGATTCCGTGTTCGACAATTCCGGAGACGGCAGGCTCCAGATGAAACTTTCCAATCTCGATATGCAGTACAATGGGCTGAGGATTACGAATTCCACCGATGAAGCTGGAAAGCCGGAACCGTTCATCCTGCAGATAGCAAAGAAGGGCAATGCAGTCCCGTTCACATTCAACACGTTCAGGATGCAGGCTCCTTTCCCAGTTGATTTCAGCATGGACGAGCCCGGCGGTGAATTGAAGATATCGGAGAAGGGCGTAATCGTCGGAACCGAAATAAAAGTCAGGATCGACAAGACGCAGTTCAATGGCAGATTCAAGGCGACTGGATTCCAGCTTGCCGAAACGGAAATGATGACGCTTCTTTTTGACGCCGATGTTTCCAGGGATTTCAACTGGCATTTCAATTTCAGTGCGCTCCACGACAGGAACGAGAGCATTGAACTTGAAGGTGGGAACCAGTCGATCACGTGCAAGCCTGAACTGCTGTCGCTTTCAGGCGAGGGGGACAGCCATTCGGCGACCGTGAACTATGTGTTGAAGATCTCCGGAACCGAATTGAAGAAGAAAGGCGGAGCACCGGTAGTCCTGCCATCGATTGAATTCTCAGGCGATGTGAAAGCGGATACGTCTGCATCTCCTCTCCTGAAAAGCAGCTCGAAGCTGATGGTCGGGGATTTCTCTGCGGGTCCGCTGGAATGCGACAAGATGACCGCTGTGATCCCATTCCAGTGGCCTTTTGCGGCCGAATCATTGAAAGTTCCGGCGGACAGGCTAGGCAACGTCAGGACGAGTCTGGTCTCATCGGGGGATTCCAGGCTTGGCTCATTTGATGCGTCCTTGAAGCAGACTGGCGACTTGTCCTGGAAGGTCGACGGTGTTTTCCAGACGGTTATCGAGGATCTCAAAGTCAAAGTCGACGGGGATTTCGGCATGAAGGAGACAAAGGGGATTTCCTGCGACATTGGTTTTGAAATACCTGAAACCGCAGGTGGGACATCCATTGATTTCAAGAAGTTGAACCCCGCGTTTCCAGGTATTTCGCTAAAGGGGGGCTTCAAGACCAGGGGGCGTATCGCATACGAAGGCGGGATATTGAAGACGGACGCGGATATCAGCATGAAGGATTCTGTGCTTGACGCCCCTTCCAGGAATTTAAAGGTGGAAGGGATTGAGCTGAAGCTTTCGTTCCAGGATCTTGCGCTTCTTAAAAGCCTTCCGAAGCAGAACTTGAAATTCTCCAGGCTGTCGGCGGGGAACATCCAGATGGAAGCAGGGAGGATCGATTTCCAGATTGAGTCGCCCACGAAGTTTTTCGTCGAGAGAAGCAGCTTTTCATGGTGCGGAGGGCATGTCTATGCCCCGGCAATGAGGGTTGTCCCAGGGGAGGAGCTGAAATTCATCCTCTATTGTGACCGCCTGAAACTTTCAACATTCCTCCAGCAGATGAAGATCGCCGAGGCTTCGGGAGACGGGGAGGTCAACGGAAGAATACCCATTACATTGGGAAAGGGGAAGCTGAAGATACGAGACGGATTCCTTTATTCCACTCCGGGAGTCGGAGGCGTCATAAGTTTCTCGAAGTCCGATGTGCTCCAGGTGGCGATGTCGGCCCAGGACGGTGTCTCAATTACAAGTTTTATGATGGATGTATTGAAGAACTTCAAGTACGACTGGGCGAAGATTTCCTTGAACAGCGAGTCGGACAACCTGAAGTTGCTGCTGCAGATCAGCGGGCTTCCTGCAGCCAAGTTCGCATACAATGCTTCTAATGACAGCTTTACCAAGATAGAGAAGGACGAGGGTGACATTGTCAGGTTCCAGGGAATACAGTATGACATCAACTTCTATATCC
>JBAQUG010000292.1:0-4995 GCA_049297395.1 Victivallales bacterium
TCGAAAAACGGAGCGGCTGCCTGGAAAATGTCCTAGAACATTCCCCGCAGGAATCAGCCTGATTCCTGTTATAGTTTTTCATTTAAATAAATTCCTCTTTGAATTTATTTAAATGAAAAACTATAGCTATGGTATTTGAAAGGCATAGAAACGGCATGAAATGGATATTTGGACATGAAGACCTTTCAAAGCGCAACCCCTTGGTTATCAGGAGTTTTAAATGGTGGGCACAATTGGACTCGAACCAACGACCTCCACGATGTCAACGTGGCGCTCTAACCAACTGAGCTATATGCCCATTTCCGAGGCAGCCACAGAATTTATATCATGTTTTCAAAAAATCAATGAAGATAGGATTATTCTGTCAAATTCAGACAAAAAGAGTGGATGGGACCTCTATTGTGAAGGTACATCCGGGCTCACCCTTGTTGTTTGCCGCCGTGACCGCCCCCCCGTGGAGAAGAACTATCTGCTTGACGATTACAAGGCTCAGGCCGTGCCCCCTGCCGTGGTGCTCGACATCCTCGACATAGAATTCGCTGAAGAACTTCTCGGGGTTCCTGACATCTGCAAGCCCTTTACCATTGTCCTTGACGTCGCAGGCCAGTCCTCGTTCGGTCTTCCTCACATTGACTTCCACGGTTCCGAGATATGGCGAGTATTTCGCGGCGTTCTCAAGCACAAAGCTCAGCGCCGTCACCAGCAGATCCTCGTCAGCCCTGAATGGGACAGTCCCTTCCCTGCAGTCCTTGAGGAGGATGATGTTCTTCGCCCTTGTCTTATCCTCGACCGCCGTTACGGCCTTCTCAACTATTGTCTCGAACGAGGTTTTCCTCTCCATTACCGTCCTGGAGCCGTTCCTCAAGTTCGAAAGAAGTATTGTCTTGTTCACAAGCTCGAGGAGGATTATTCCAGAACTGACGATATGATCGACACATTCTCGCTCATGGTCTCCCAGCTTCTCGCTGGCGCTCAATATCTTCCCGAATCCGACAATGGCATTCAGCGGAGTCCGTGTCTCATGTGAGAACAGGTTGATGAGATCGTCCTTCATCCTGTCGATCTCCTGTACGGACTTGAGCCTGATGAAGACCCTGACCTTTGCAAGGAGTTCCTCTGAATCGAATGGTTTGACGATGAAGTCGTCTGCACCTGCCTGGTATCCCTTGAGCCTGTCGTTCAACATGGACTTGGCCGAGAGGAGTATTATCTTTGTGAATGCGAGTTCCTCCTTCTTCCTCAGCCTGCGGCAGATTTCATATCCATCCTGAACCGGCATCATTATGTCAAGCAGGATTATATCCGGCTTGAAATCGACTGCCACTTCAATGGATTCGCAGCCGTTGGAGACAGAGCAGATCTCAAACTGCCTGACCAGGATCTCCTCCAGGATCAGGATGTTTGTCGGATCGTCGTCAACGATCAATATTCTGTTTTTTTTAGATGTCATCATCACGCTTTTACAAACTTTTCAATTTCCGGACTTCTTGAAACCGGCACAAAAAATGTAAAAGAAGCCCCCTTGTCTTTGTTGTTTGAAGCATAAATTGTGCCATTATGGTGCTTTATTATCTCTTTGCTGATAGAAAGTCCCAATCCGGTTCCACCCTTCATACGTGCGACGTCGGACTGGAAGAACCTGTCGAATATTATGTCGAGATCGGTTTCAGGTATTCCGTGACCGCAGTCGGATACGCAGACATACAGCTTTTCATCCACCTTTTTAAAACTCACCTTGAGTTCCGAGCCCGGTTCGGTGAACTTCAGTCCATTTCCTATAAGGTTCCTCATCACCATCGCGATCTTCTCCCTGTCAATGCACACATTCGTGTCAATTCCAGGCTTCGGACATATGAACCTGACCTTCTTCTCCTCGAAGTTCGCCTTCAGTTCGTCGTATATCTGCAGGCTTATCATGAAGAGGCTGGTTTCCGTGAAGACGAACTCCATATGCCCTGATTCCAGCTTGGCGAAATCAAGAAGCTCGTTGATCATTTTCAGAAGCCTCTGGGCGCTGCCGTTTATGCATTCAAAATATTCGAGGACCTTTTTCCCATCCATGATCCTCTCGCGGTCCTGCCCCAGCCTTGAAAAGCTCAATATCCCATGGAGCGGTGTCCTCAGCTCATGGCTGACATTTGTAAAGAATGAAGTCCTTGCCTGGTTTGCGCTTTTCGCATCCTGGAGCGCCTTGGTCCTTTCAGCAATCGTCTGCTGGAGCTCGTCGTAGTTCTTCTGGAGCTTGTCAACCATGCTGTCAAATGAATTGGACACTATCCCAAGTTCATTCGACTCCTCCGATCTTATCCTTGCGGAGAAATCCCCTGTTTCGAGCTTCTCCGTGGCCTTCACAATCTGTCTGAGCGGCCTGGCAAGCTGGTAGTTGAGAAGAAGGAGAAGCACGATGAATCCAACGAGCAGGACTATCATCCCGGTGGATTCAAAGACATAGTTGGAGCGGGCGACGTTCATGTATGGAATACCATCCTCGTCGATCACGTCAAGCACTATCCAATCTACAGCCGGGAGAGTGTTGGAGAAGACAAGGAAATCATTTCCGGCGTAGGAGATCTGCATTATCCTCCCCTTTGAGTTGGGCGTATCCGGAAAGAGTGATGCCAGCTTCCTGGAGAGAAGAAGCTCGTCCTGGGGAATCCTGCTGTCGAACTTTTCCACATATGATTTCGGCAGGCTGCATTCCACGAACTTGCCGGTTCTTCCGCAGATGATGATCCTGCCGCAGTAGTTCTTGATCCTGCTGTCGGAACTTGTGACGATGTTCCTGTTCTTCAGCCTTGTGACATCAACGACATTGTAGAACAGGAACTTCCTGGTGTCCAGGACCTTGAACGCCAGCCCCACGGCAACCACCCACCTGTTCTTCGAACTGTCGAAATAAAACTCGCTGAATACGGGCCTGCCGTTGATGTTCTTGAAAGCCGATTTTGACAGATCCAGAAGGGCTCTCTCCCTGAACTCAGCACCGTCAGCTTCCACATCTGAAGAGACAAGTACTCCCTCGCCCGAATAAAATCCGGTTTCAAGCAAATATCTGGACCAGTCGCTCCTGTTCTTCAAGGACAGCATCCTGGCGGTTCCGCCCGGATCATCCTGACAGCCCTGTGAGAGGAAGAAATCCCTCATAAGGTGCTGGAGGTTGTCGATTGAGAATGACATTGGCCCATATGCTTCCAGAAGCAGCATCCTCTGCTGGACGGAAAACCTCCTCCTGACTTCATCGTTCGTCTTCTTCTCGAAATAACTCTGCATGATGGACGAGGATATTATCACTGTGATTCCGAAGGCGAAGCCCATGGAAAGCAGGAGCCTCCAGATCAGCGAGTATCGCAGACACAGTATGAGGAGGTAAAGTGCGGTGATTATGCCTGTCACAAGAAGGCCGATATGCCATCCCCACCAAAGGACTCCCCATGCCTGTGAATATCTGACAGTAAGGGCGACCTGGGCGTAAATCAGGATGACTACCGTGAAGATTATATCCTCTTTCCTCCTGTTTTTCAGGTAGTCATGAAGCCAGGTCACAGCCGCAAAAAAGAACAATGCGCCCGGAATCCAGAAGAAGAGCTCCCCGAAAATAGTGGTCACTCCCGACGGGGAGAGGATCCTGGGCAGGATCTGCTTGAGCCCGAATGGTATCCAGGCACAGACGCATGCCATCAGTATGGAAGGAATGATTATCCAGATGAAAGCCCGTGGAAGATCCTTGCCAGTCTGCCTCCGCGCGGTCGTGCCCAATACAAAGTAGAAACCACCTGCCACGAGTGAAATCCCCTTCACCCATGCCGCAGTCTCGGTTCCGGGGCGGCTCAGTGCATATACGAATCCGAGCAGTCCCATCACCAGGAAGCCGGAGCTCATGAAAATAAGTATCTTCCTGCCCGACTGGCGGTAATGCTCCACCAGAAGCAGGAAGAGGAAGATGTTCAGGAATGCGCTGCACCATTCGATCATGGAGATGTCTACGGGGTTGCGCCAGGAAAGCTCGCTCCACAGCTTTGTGGAAAAATGGGAGAATATGATCGGAAGAAAGAAGATTATTCCAAGAAGAACAGCCAGTATTATGCCTTCACTGGGGCTTATTCCAGTCCTTTTCCCACCGGTTTCCTGCGGACTCATCCGGAAAACTCCCCCCTTTAAATTGAGCAGATCTGGTCAACGGCCTGAAGAAAACACAAAAACCACCTTCACCAGAAAATGAAGCTGACCTGTACGTGTTCAGCAGTAAATATTCACTGAACCCCGTCCTTCAGGGAATATTTACACAGGCTATTTCTTCTTCCAATTGCCGTCGGCGTCCTGAATCCAGCAACCGGCAGATTCCTCCTTGGCAATCTGGGCGGCACGCTGTGCGCCTACTGCGGCAACGGACGTGCCGTTCTTCCTGGCTACGTCTCCGTAGACCTTGCCGCGCTCGGTGTTTTCCTCGTCGACAACGGTCTGTGCGGACTTGTCGCCCGTCTTGAACTCAAGCAGGCCCTTGTTGTTCTCACCGACAATGCCTTTGAGTTTGAGCCCCTTGATTATGGCAAGCCTCTGTTTTGCCTCCATGCCGAAACCGTCTGCAACATAGAAGAAAATCCCTGCAAGCATCAGAAGAAAAAACGCCTTCTTGATAAATGTCCTCATGTAAGCCCCTCCTTATATTAAGTTGAATTTAATTCGTTTTCTGCGACTCAAGATATTTCGCAAGCGCGTCCTCGGCCTCCTTGTCGCTGATGCTCTTGAGCTCCTCATCGGTCTTCTTGAACTTCTCCTGGAGCTCCTGCTGGACTTTTACGTTCACGTCAATTGTCATATGTATGGGCTTGACTTCAATTTCATGCTTCGTCTGGATGCAGCCCACGACCAGGGCCATTGAAACAAATGCGGAAAGCAACAGTGATCTCGTCATAAGTCTCTCCATAATTTATCCGTTGTATTTTTATTGGAAGATAATATACCATTCATTTCAAGGCCGGCAACCCTTTGTTGCAC
>JBAQUG010000293.1:0-4301 GCA_049297395.1 Victivallales bacterium
CCGGCAGGAAATCCCACCAGCCGTTGAGGCAGATTCGGTTTTCGATCGGATAATGTCTTGGCATTTTAACTTCTCCTTAAATTAACCGGCTTCTCCGGAACTTAATAACTTTTTTGACAGGATTTGCGGGATTCCAAGGATATTTTATAGCAAGTTGCATTCATCGGGAAAAGAACGCGTCAGCAGAGTGACGCGGCTACAGCTTGGATTCGTTGTAGCCACGTCACTCTGCTGACGTGCTCTTTGATTGCAACTTAATATTTAAATCCCGTTTATCCCGTTATCCTGTCTAAAAATACAATTTCCTATACGATAAATTATTGTTGACAATTCTATGTCTTTGCCGGCAAGGCACGGCCTTTGGCAAGCCATTTCTCGGCGGTTTCGTCGTCCGGTCCCATCTGCTTGAAAATGAAGCGTGTACCTGGCGGCGCCTTGGTGACCAGCTCCTCGATGGTGTCGTCAGACAGCCAGGCCAGACAGTGTACCGGCCCGTTCGGTCCGGCAAAGTGCTCCAGCAGCGGCAGGTAACCGCGCTTGGACGCAACGCGGTTGAAGCCGTAGAAGTTCTTGATCTTATTGAACCCTGGAAACTGATGCTCTGCATCGGCGCAGCAATGCATGCCTAGGCCGCCGAAGGTATCGCACAGATCGTTCAGTTCCGGCAGACAGAACTCCTCGAACATGGCAGGATTCATTATTCCGACTTCATCATTGGACACCCATGGACCCAGTTCCGGGGGCGTCCAGTTTCCCGGGCAGTGGCATGGGCTCATGGCAGGAAACTCCTTGCGCAATTCGATCAGGAAAGTCTTCAGCAGCAAGGCGCACTTGGCGCTGAGCCGTTTCACCGCCTCCGGATCCAGCATCATGGCGCAAAGCAGATCGCTCTTGTCCCAGATCAGGTTGGCGATATCAAATCCGCTCTGCATGTCGCAGACCGCCAGATCCGCCTCCGGTCCCAGCTCCCGGCGCACGGCATTGCCGAGTTCGAATACGCGGTAGAGGCACTTGGTCTTCCAGATATCGGGAACCTCCAGCTTGTCCGCATCGGCCGCGCAGCTGACCATGGGCAGGGCGCAGGGATTGTCATTGGGAGGAATGTGGACTTTGCAGCCAAATGCGTTGCCAAAAAGTTGCGTTCCGGTTGACAGTTTGGCCAGGGGGACGCTGTCGTCCTGATGCCGTTCCAGGGACTTGACCTGGCGCGCATAATTCTCCGCCACCCACGGCACCCATTTCTGAACAGGCTCGTCCGACAGCGTAAAATCACCGACTTCAGCCAGCGGAACCAGGGGCGGCTGATAAAGGAATGCATGCCTCCTGGCGCTTCCGCCAAAGATGTCGCGTATCAGCTGTTTGTTCTTTCCCTGTAAATTGTTGGAGTTTGAAATTTGACTTTTTAATGAATTCTGTCGAGTAGACATATGATATTTTCCTATTTTAAAATCGTCTGAATTATTCAAGCAATACTGTGCCCCATTTTGCGGGGCTTTGAAACGGCTTCCCTTTGATGCCCAGCACGGAGTTTGACAGGGATATCCCGTCGGAGCCATGCATGTGGTTGATCGCCAGATCCATGCCGATCATCTGTCCTGCGACAGGTGAAAATGATTGAGAGACAATCGACCATGGGATGGAGGCCTCGATGCAGTATCCGGAATCACCGGCACTGCTTCCTATGGTTATTTTTGGTTCAGCAAGAGTCGCGACAACTCCCACCGCGTCCCCCATCTTCCTTCTTTCTATCCTGCCGCCGAATGGCCGATCGTCCTTGACACCGAGCGGACACAGGAAGATTTGCGCAGCGTCGTCGTTGTACATTTCGGTCTTCTGATTTTTTGCATCGATGAAAACCTCAATACAGTCGTTCGCCCAGAATTTCTCCAGGGAGTCAGGGCGCTGCGGTTTGAATTTGCCGGATACCTGGACGGCGACATACAGATTTGCCTTGTCCCATCCCAGCCATGTTTTCGTGCTCACCCCGCCCTGTTCAAATGTTGACGACGGCTTCTGCGACCATTCCGAAAGGTCGCCGTCAGTCTTGACGGGAAAGTCCACCTTTGCGGCCTGCCGCAGAGGATACAGGTTGACCGGCATGACATGTGTTTTCTTCCTTGCATTGGAAGAGGAGATGTTCACCTCGATACTGCTCTCGAGCAGCTGTTCAGTCGGCTTCAGCGACATTGTTCCGGCAATGGTCCTGCTTGAACCGGGGTCAACGGAGATCTTTTGCTCGGTCGCGATATCCTTGAACACAAGCCCGTCCGGCTTTTTAATCGATACAGTGTATTCCATCTGCTGTGCGAGACGGTTCCGGATTGTCAAATCAAACTTTCCGGTGTCGCCCGCCCGCAGGTTTTTAGTTGCGTTGACGGTGGAGGAGATTTCATTCTTCCACGCGTCGATGCTTTCCTTCTCAGCGCTGTCGGCAAGGGCGCTGTCGGGATGTTCCTCATATGCCAGCGCGGCGAACATGAGCCTGTAGCCGGTGTCGGCGTCGGACAGTGACAGCTTGTTTTCCTTTCCGATCAGTGCGCGTGCCACCGGAACGGAGAAGTACCACACATTCCGGCTGCCCTCCATCAGATCGGGAATTGAATCGCCCATGAACAGCGGGATTTTCTGACCATTGAACGTCATAGTTATTTTTTCGGCGAAAAGAAGGTCATCGCTGTGCAGAGCCAGGCGCAGCAGGACGGTTTCCGTGTCTTTCGGCTGTCTCGCGGCCGGTATTGACAGATCCAGTCCATCCTTGAAGGCCGTGTTTACCGTAGGTGAATAAAACTCGGTTTCATCGAGTGTCCTGGACGGTGCAATGGATTTTCCCTTCAAATCCCATCGGATTGAACAGATACCGTAGGGTGCAAGGGTGAGCGGCAGGCCGCCTTCCTTGGCTGCCAGCATTTCTTCCGCATGAACCAGGACGCCATCGGCATAATAGGCGGAACGGAGGCGTGCGTCTGCATTTCCGGGTGCCATCCCTGGGTTGACCGTGATCTTTTTTTCCTGCGGGCTGTCGTTGAAAATACTTACCACCAATTTATTTTCGCTGGGACTGCAGGCGAATGCGCGCACCGCCGGATCTCCCGAATTGCCCGCATAGATCATTTTCCCCCGGGTGTCGGCAAGAACCCAGTACAGATAGTACGTATAGTTGGGAATCAGTTTTCCGTCCTTTTCCACCACCAGGCCGCGGGAATCCATGAAATCATAGAAATAACTGAAAGTGTCAAATTTGTCGGGATTTGCAAGAGCCATGAAGAGCTGCTGCTCCCACCAAATGAACCTCGCTCTCTGTATTTCAGGAGTATCATTGGCTTCTCCCACCTTGTACTGCATCTCGGTTATGACGGACCTCGGCCTCGTCTTCCTCAGTAATTCGCCCTGGGCCTGGAGCATTTCAAACCAGGCAAGATGCGTATAGGCACCGGGTGCATAACAGTGATAGTTGAAATACAGTACGGGATGGCCTTCATCCTTTAAAAGCGGCACTGTCCAGTCATCCCAGTCGGGGAATGAGAAAAACGCCGAATCGGCCAGACAGGGTCCGAGGACGCTGACTTCAGGAGCCAGGTTTTTCATGTGCTGAGAAAGGCGGTCGAAGACGCGGAGCCAGGTGTCGACAGCCTCCTTGGTGGTGGCAAACTGCCCTGTCCACCAGGGATAGTTTGGTTCATTGAACGGCTGGAGGAAACGAACATTCATGTCGGGAAAATGCTTTCTGAGAGCCTTTAGGAATGATTCCAGCAAGGAATTAGCTTCAGCAGGATGCTGGTCGGCATAGCCGTCAAATGCTTCAGGAAGGCAGACGATTACATTGTTTGCAGTACCCCATTTGCTGTAGAGTCCCAGCTGGCAAGCCTCTCCAAATCCGCCATACATATTGCTTGGATTCTTTGCCAGTCCCTCAAGCAGTTGGGAAAACCTCTCATCCGTGGTCTTGGAAAAATCCTGCTGATACCATTTTTCCCATGCCTTTGGCAGCTCATCTGCGGGGAGGAACTTCTTCCTGTTATGCTGTCCGGCAGCCCACGGCGATGCAGGGATGGGGATACAGGTTGGCCACCCAAGTATCGTGCGGGCGCTATTGAGGTTCAGCGCCCGTATCTCCTGATCGGCTCTTCCAGCAGTCTGCCCCTGCGCCATGGTGCCAAAAATATTCTGGACTTCTCCAAAACCATTCACCCGGCAGTTATAGTCCGGATATACATTTATGCGCGCTGATTCCTGTGCGCCCAGAAGCATTGGCAGCGAAACTGCCGCAGCAAGACCGCAGAAGTATTTCAGGATCGTTTTCA
>JBAQUG010000294.1:0-6675 GCA_049297395.1 Victivallales bacterium
TCCTTCGACAAAGCTCAGGACAGGTCTTGCCTGTGAACTTGATAAGATATAATTTTTTCCAGAATAAACTTACATTTTAAGAATGCGCTTTATTTTTCAACAAAAGCGGACATTACTAAAATTGTTAATTCCTGTTTTTCAAGCGTTGCAAGATCTTCTTAGGGCGGAAGTTTTTTGGACAGAGTGAGCGATGGAATGAATTTGGGCAGCGGGAACAACTTCAATGTTCTTTTCAAGACGATATCCGTTCTTTCCAGGATAAACGATAAAAAGTCTGTAATGCGTCGGTCCTGCTTGGGTTTGTATCGTTTTTTACCGAAGTATGGCGTCCCGAGCGCCAAAAACAGCCTCGGGACGCCTCGAGACGGTTTCGGCGAAACCGTCATACTTGATCGATTTGCCTGCAAAACAAGGTATGAGCAAACCTTAAAAAAGTAAGACTGACACATTACAAAAGTCTTGAAATCTCGAATGTCAACTTCGAATTTTCAAGATATGGACATGCTTATCATATGCTCCCCCGTCCTTTTCAATTCCCGATTTCCATCTTTGCCAATATATAGTGCCACATGGGCCACGTTTCAAGATGAAAACAGCAAAATGGAGGCGTGACGGTGTTTTTCGAAGATTTCTTGACGGGATAACTGGATTATCCGGATGTCATAATAAAGATGCCGGAAAAACACAAGGATCTTTCATCTATGAAATCCCCGAAAGGGAAAGGAAGGAACTCCTGGAGATCGCGGAAAAAAAGAGCGGATTACAACCGCATCTGTTAACCGAGCTAATTGCAAAACCCTGAATAACCTTGACAGAATGCGGGGAAGTGAAAACCTTTTAAGGAAAGGTTCTTCCCTTCCCCGCACCCCACCCCTTTCCAAACCTATTATCAATTTGTTACGTGGTTCGCCCCAGATCCCTCGAAGAATATCCATGGCGGGATAACCAGCCATCGCCCCTCGGTCTATGGCGAAGCACGCAGGATTTTCCGGACGGGCAGTTCTCAGTTTCTATCAGCTGCGGGAGCTGATAAACCAAATGTGCAAAATCGGGTTTTCACTTTGAAAGAACGGGATTCTGCAATATAATATCTGAATGCTTTACGGCTTTTTATTGGGAATTTCATAAAGGATAAAATGGCAATGGGTTCACCTAGATATGGCAAGGACTGGAGTCGAGAAGAACACCTGATTGCATTTAACCTTTACAGCAAATTGCCATTCGGAAAACTTGACCACCGCACACCTGAAATTATTGAACTTGCAAGACTACTTGGAAGAACTCCCGATTCCCTTTCAATGAAATTATGCAATTTTGCCCGTCTTGATCCAGCTTTGCATGAAAGAGGTATAAAAGGATTAAGTCAAGGAGCAAAAGGTGAAAAAGAAGTCTGGGATCTATTTGCCAAGGAACCAGAAAACCTGGCGTTCGAAAGTGAACAATCAATGGCAAAGCTGGAAAACAAGCCTCTCCTGGAACCAACAGAAAATTACGACGATATAAGCTTCCCCCAAGGCCTCGAAAAGGAATCAATGTTGAAAGTGAGAGTCAACCAGCGTTTTTTCCGTGAACGCATACTGTCAATTTTTGATTACAGTTGCTGCGTTACAGGAATAAGAGTTCCTGCACTTCTTGTGGCAAGCCATATTGTTCCTTGGTCAAAAAACGTTGAAAACCGTCTTAACCCAAGAAATGGATTATGCCTTAATGCACTGCATGACCGCGCGTTTGATCGTGGCTTCATGTGGGTTGACGAATCTTTCAAAGTCCATTTTTCATCCAAGCTTAAATCTAATAAAAAAACAGATGAACAAGCCCTATCATGGTTAACCGGTTTCGAAGGCAAGAAGCTGAATCTTCCTAAGGGTTTTACGCCCGATCCAGTTCTTCTCAAAATGCACGCTGAAGCATGTTGATTCTTATCAGGCAGACTTTTTAAAATGTTCTACAAACAAATTGATGGATTCCTTATAAATCTCCTTGCTCATGAAAGGCGGTCTGACTTGTGGACTCTGCAAAAAGTGGCTGACGATTGCCTTGATTTCAGGGTGCTTGATGAATTCCGGATATTTCTGGCCGAGATAGTCCATCAAGATCTTTTCTGCCTCATTGTATTTCAACTTTTTCACAGACAACTCCTTTCAAGGCATATTCTATTTCCAAAATGCTCACGATTCGACTACCTAAAAGTAGTATTAGTGCAAAAGTTTTGCTATTGATTGAAAAGCCTGAATTCATAGATATCTTCAAGTCTTAAAAGCTTTTTAGCCAAAGGATATTCTGATGAAATGTTATGGGCAAAACTACAGAAACTATCGGATAATGGAGCAAATCTCAGTAAGTGTTCATCGTCTCCTAAAACTCGGTGACTGCATTGAAATCCATGCTTGCGAAGCATTGACTAAGACCGGCAAGGTCACAATGAATTCTCGAAGCATTAAATCCCTTTCCCAGTGCGAAGCTGACGCTCCGACAAAGTATTGTGACACGGTTTATATTCACCTGGAAACTGGCGGTATCCAATGGATAGCTGATTTCAAGAACAGGGCAGATGCCAGACGGTATGCAAAGGATCTTGTGAAAGATTTCGGTTATCCAATAGATGAATTCTGAAAGGAAAAGAGTTTTGCGGAATACGCAAGTTTTTCCTGCGTCAAGCCCTTTGCGAGCCTGAATTTCCTGATGTTGTCACTTACAGTCCTATTGATGTCAGCCATGATTTCCTCCGAGCTTTATAACAGTAATTTGATTTTATCCCTCTTCGACTACCTAAAGGTAGCATTTGGGGAAAGGTTGGGGGAGGAATGGAAGACGTGCGAGAGTTCGGGAGTGCGGGAGTGCGGGAATGCGAAAGTTCGGAAATTCATTGAAAAAACAGAGAGAGCAAGATATCCTACGTGTTTAAATACTTCTGGAGCAAAAATGATATTCAGGCTCATGGATAAAATGGCGAGGAAGATCAAGAAATCGCCGCAGAGCCGTAGTTTCATTTCTTAAAGATCAGCGGTACGTATTCAGTAAACTATGTCGTTTACTTAATCCGTACTATAGATGTAAATATTCACCGCCCCCTGTCCTTCGGTGAATATTTACATCTATTGACTACTCCAGAATCCAATTGACTCCGATTCCCTTTTCGACCTGCTTGAATTCCGGATCACCGGTCAGGAGCTCCGCTTTTTTTGACTTTGTCAGCGCGGCGGCAAAGGCGTCGGCCAGTGAAATCCTATATTTGCACTTGAATTCAGATGCGATGTTCGCAAGTTCGATGTCGGCAGGGACTATCTCAATCGGAAGTCGTGTAAGTGAAGATGCCGCAGTCTGCCATCCGTTTACTCCACTCTTTCTTTTTGAAATATATGCAACTTCAGCCCAGTTCACCGAACTTATGAAGATTTCCGCCTTGTCGTTAAGAGCCAGGACAAGAACATCCTTGACCTTCTCCGCTCCAGTCTCGTTATAGAGGTATGCAAGAACCGCAAAACTGTCGAGAACATATCTTTTCATGCTTATTTCCCTTTTGCCAGTTCTTCCTTGCGTTCCTTAAGAAGCGCTTCGGTGGCTGAGCCGTCCTTGGACTTGAGAATTCCGCAGAGGGAGTTGACAAATGCCTCTGTCACCGGCTGAATTGTTATCTTGCCGTTCTCCTCGTCAAAAACCACCTTGGTTCCTGTCCCTATGAAATATTTACTGCGGAGCCTGTAAGGAATGACAAGCTGCCCCTTTGTTGTCACCTGTGCTATCATCATAATATCACCTCTTGTTTTGGCATATCATACAATCTCCAATTAATAAGTCAAGCCTTATAAGTAGGATAATATAATAAAGTAAGATATATAATGGGAGTACGGGAATGCGAAAGTTCGGAAATTTGGGGAACTGGCAACAGGCGGACGGGAATATGCGGAAGTTGGGTTAAAACTCGACTTTTGGAATCGCAAACAGGTTTGGAAAGGGTTGGGGTGCGGGGAAGGGAAGAACCTTTCCTTAAAAAGGTTTTTATACTGAGTTGCATTCATCGGAAAAGGAACGCGTCAGCAGAGTGACGCGACTACAGCTATGGATTTTCTGTAGCCACGTCACTCTGTTGACGTGCTCTTTGATTGCAACTTAGTATTTCTTCCCCTCATTCAAGGCGATTCTGCATCTTGCACGCCTTTACGGCGTTGTGCATGAGCATGGCGATGGTCATCGGGCCGACTCCTCCGGGAACCGGGGTGATCCAGGAAGCTTTTTCTGCGACTTCCGCAAATTTTACGTCGCCTACGAGCTTGTGACCCTTCGGTGAATTCTTGTCTGCTACCCTGTTTATTCCGACATCGATCACAACGGCGCCTTTCTTAACCATGTCGGCGGTCACGAATTCAGGCTTGCCGATGGCGGCGATGAGAATATCCGCCTGGCGGGTATAGTCCGCGATGTTCGGCGTCCTGGAATGGCAGACCGTGACTGTCGCGTTCGCGCCCTTGGCCTTCTGGACGAGCAATGCCATCATCGGTTTGCCGACGATGTTCGAGCGTCCGATTATGACGGCATGCTTGCCGGCGGGATCTATTCCGCTCTTCTCGAGCAGCACCATTATCCCGTGCGGGGTGCAGGGATAGAAGCCGTCCGTCTCGCCGTTGAGCATCTTGCCGACGTTAACTGGATGGAAGCAGTCGACATCCTTTTCAGGTTTGATCGCCATGACTATCGCGGTCTCGTCGATCTGCGGCGGTGGCGGCGACTGCACGAGGATGCCGTGTATCTTTGGATCATTGTTAAGTTCGTGGACGACGGCGAGGACCTGTTCCTGCGTGGAATTCTTGTCCAGGACGCGCTTGTCGGAATAGATTCCAAGCTCAAGCGATTTCTTGGACTTCATATTGACGTATACCGCCGATGCGGGATCCTCTCCTACCAGGACGACCGCGAGTCCCGGCTGGAGATTATGGTTCCTGGCTAGAGAAGCGACTTCCTGGGCCGTCTCCGCATGTACCTGTTCGGCAATTTTCTTGCCGTCTATTATATTTGCCATGATTATATTTCCTTAAAACCTTGTTCATTCCATAGAAAGGAAATAAAGTATACACCGATATTCGTTTTTTTAAATTTCGCCGCACTAGATTTGTTTGATTTAAGGAAACACGAAAAGATGCGAATTCTCGTCTACAATATAGCTTATGGAACAGGCGGTCCGAAATCATACTACCACAACATCAGCACGGCCGCCCGCTATGTCCGCACATCCCGCACGCATTTCGACAAAATAATGAATTTCATACATGCGCAGGATCCGGACATTCTCGGCCTGATAGAGATCGATACAGGTTCATACCGGACAAATTTCACCAACCAGGTCGAGCTCATAGCCGCCCATCTCAAGCATCATCACCAGAGTTCGGTCAAGTACAAGCACGGTATACTGGCAAAGACGCTGCCGATATTCAGGAACCAGGCCAATGCGGTACTTACGAAGAAAAAACTGCCCGTCGGCAACTTCCATTATTTCCCTGCAGGGTTCAAGAGGCTTATAATAGAAGTGGACATCAACGGGCTGAGGTTCTTCCTGGTGCATCTGTCGATCCAGAAAAGAGTGAGAAAGGTGCAGCTTTCGCATCTTGCGAAACTCGCAAAGGGGCGGTCGCCAATAATAATCGCGGGGGATTTCAATACTTTCTCCGGCTCGCACGAGATCAAGGAGTTCCAGGAGGAACTTGGGCTCTTCAATCCAAACATAGAAGCCCATCCGACATTCCCGTCATGGAAACCGAAGAAGCAGATCGACTTCATACTCTGCTCAAAGCATGTCAAGGTAAAAAACTTCGAGGTCCCGAAAGTGAAGTTCTCCGACCATCTCCCGATCATCATGGATTTCGAGGTCTGAAAGTAAATATTCTCTGAAGGGGATAATTCAGTGAATATTTACAAACCTGAAATACAATTGTAATGCGTCTTTACAAAAACGCGGGGTCAGTTCCGTACTTTCCATCGTGCCTCGGGAAGAAGTCCTGGATCCGTCCCCGGTAAAACAAGAGATTCTTTATTTCCATTGCAAAATACCATCTGTCGGCTAATATAAATGAAAATCAGAAGGAGATGGGGAAATGGATGCGATAGAAGTTCTTCAAAAACGCAGGAGCATCAGGAAATACATCAGGAAATCGGTGTCAAAGAAGGACATTGAAACCATAGTCGACTGCGGCAGGCTCGCGGCCACGGCGCGCAATGAACAGCCGTGTGAGTTCGTGGTTGCCACAGATGCGAAGATGAGGAAGACTCTTGCCGACCTCTCTGAGTATGGGAAATTCATTGCCGATGCCCCGGCATGCATCTGCGTCTTCTGCAAGGATACAAAATACTATATAGAAGACGGTTCGGCGGCGACTGAAAACATCCTGCTCGCCGCAAGGGCTCTCGGGCTCGGAACCTGCTGGGTTGCCGGAGACAAGAAGCCTTATGCGGAGAAAGCCGCAAAGATCCTTGGAGTGCCGGCCGGATACAGGCTGATGAGCTTCATCCCCGTAGGATATGCCGATGACCTCGACCAGAACTGCACCAAGCGGCCGCTCAAGGAAGTGCTGCACTGGGAGAAGTTCTAGGCAGGCTCTGCCTGCCAATAAAATTCGAAATCCGAATATCGAAATTCGAAACAAATTGAGAATCAATGAAATTTCAAATGTTTCAAACATTGTT
>JBAQUG010000295.1:0-3401 GCA_049297395.1 Victivallales bacterium
GAACTGCAGGATTCGACGGAACAGTTCTGGACTGGAGCCTACATCATCGAAGGCCGTCTGGGAAAAGTTTCAGAGGAAAAAGACCTTGTCGAGATCTCTGTCTTCGTGTCGCGCCCCGGACAGGAAAAACTAGAAATCATAAGGCAAACCGGAAAACTCAGCGAGCCGCTTGCACTCGTCAATGCACTTTCCGATGAAATTCTCAAGAAAATGGGACAGCGCGCAGATGGCAAGCTGGAGAGCTGGAAAGTGGAAACGGAGTCAAATGCCTATGCAAACGAGGCGTTCTGGGCATACAGGGCTGGATTATATGAAGCATCACGCGCGGCGGCTGATGCGGCAATGGCGCTAGGCAATGACAATCCGAACCTGAAATTCATCAACGTGAAATCACATCTTGCGGAATTTGCGGAGAGCAGCACGTTCAGCTACAATATTGACGAGGGCTACTCCTTAAGAGCCGATGCGGTCATACGAAACGAGCTGATCACAAGGGAGAAGCTCGAAGTTTTGATTAACGGCCTGCAGGCATGCAAGGAATTCATTTCCGGTGCACCGGGAAACGCCTCGCGATTTTCACGCGCCAGCAATGATTGGCGATTGCTCTGTGCGGAATCACTGTCCTGCGCCGGGATAGTCCTTGATCGAACGGAGGGGGACGCCAGGTTCCAGAAAGAGGTCGCAGCGATGCGGAAACTCTGCAGGGATTTCGTCCATCTTGCACTTCTGAAAGGCAGGGACAGCGATCTGATTTTCCCTCTCATATCCCTTTATATCGATTCCCTGCCTTCCTTCTCCGACAATCCAGATGGCATGTTTGAAGAGTACAAATGGATTCTTTCCCTGGATTTCCCCGCCCTGCCAGACATGCGCATGAAGATCAGGGATTCAATCCTCTATACGCATAGCATCAAGGACTCCTCCACGCATGTCGTTCAGCCGAGGCAGCTTGATGACTGGTTCAAGCAGGCTGAAAAGGACATAAAGACGAAGATGGGCGAGGAAAATATCCAGCAGGCAAGGAAAAAGAGGCTTGAATGGTGCGACCAGGTGACCGGTTCCTCAAAACTCTCCGATAGAATCTCTGGATACATGACAAGGAAGTCCTCCTCGGACACCGCCACGCTGATTGAATTGTACAATATGAATTTCGCGAAGATCGCAACCCGGCAGGATTCCTATGACTGCGCGGCGTCAATTCTGAACCTGACAAGGACGATTCCGGGCCATTCCACGTTTGGCGTCACACTTGGAACTGACATCAGAATTGAAAGCTACTGCAATGTCTTCCTGCACGAGGATCCGGCAAAGGTCGATCTCGATTTCATGGGCAGACTGTTGTTCAACCAGATTATCCAGAAGATACGCCCAGATGATTACGTGAAGATATCACAGGCCTGGCAGGTCTTCAAAAAGAGGATGATGAAGGAGGCTCCGTCATCGTATCTGATGAACATCTACCGGGTGTTCAGCATCGATGAGAGGATTGAAAAGATAAGCAGGAGCAAGGTTGAGGGCGGCAGCCCCTTCGCGGCAGGGGAAAGGATACTGCTGGAGGACAGGATTGAAATTGCCGCAGGGCATGAATACTTCAGCAAGGCATCCGACCAAGGCAGACCTTCAAGCCTCAAGCTTAAAAGAATGTCATACGAGCATGGCAAACTGCTTGTCTGGGGGACGATGGGAACCGAAAAATTGAAATTGCCTGTCATGTATTCAATAAATCTCGATACCCATGTATCTGTTGACTTTGTCCCGCCCATGGATATCTCCGGAAGAAAAGTCGGGAGTGAAGGCATCTTCATCACATCCGAAAAGATCCTGTATTATGTGGATGAACATGGACTGGTCCTGAGCTGTGAATGGGGGAACCAGTGGAGCTTTGTCGCTGATGCGCATCTGGAGAATCCTACTTCCGGATGCCACGCTGGAGAGAGCCTGTTTGTAGCATTTGGAAAAGACACCAGGAATCCTGACAGGACCAGCGATATCGGCTGGCGCGCAGACATAATCGAAATTCCGGACGGAAGTACGGAGAGCCGGGTGTTTGCTTCCAACACCCGTCGTCCCAAGATAGCCAAGTTCGACGACTGCCGCCCGTATGAGACGATGACCATGTTCGCTTCTCCGGACGGGAAAACTCTTTTCTTCGGCACCTACATGAGGCCTTGCTATAAACTCTTCTACTGCGATCTCAAGAATCCTCTGGAATGGAAAACTTCCCTGCATAATCATACTGGAGGAGACTCAAGGATGTATGACAATCCGTATGCCGGAGGATTCCTCCTCTCATGCATATGCGGGCATACGACAAGCGATCTGAAATTCTCCAAGGGATCTGATGCGGAATGCATATTCGAACTTTCCCGGAGCACTCTGGACAGCGGTGAAAGTTCAGAGAAGAGCTGCAAGTGGAGGATCGCCAATTTGGAGTGCCAGTTCTACAACAACAACGGGGACAATTCGCGCGGTTCGGCATACAATGGCAGGGAGCTTGTATTTTTCCGCAGTAACTATGTTTCGGTCGAATGCCCGCTTCTATGCTTTGTTGAAGGAGTTTCAAGCCCATACAGGTTCCTGATAGGCAAGCTGGGGCAGAGCGGGGCAAACAACATGCTCAATGACGTTTCACTTGCATCGTCAGATGATTGCCTGTTCATATATGAGGGCGGAGGCAATTCCGATAAAAACTCCTGTGTATGGTTTTTGAAGTGGAACGAGATCCGGAACAGGATCAAAACAATACCAGCCACACCCGAGATCAGGATTTCACCTGCGATATTCTTAGATTCGGCGCAGGTGACCATGTCTGCGGCAAAAGACGAAATCATTAATTACTGCATTGATTCAATGGTTGATGAAAAGAAATCGGTGGCCTACAAGGGACCTTTCGAGATGAAGGAGAGCGGGAGGATCACGGCGTATTCAGTCAGGCCAGGTCCTGATGCTGCGTTGACAAGCATCCCTAAAATCCGTGACTGCCTGAAAATGCCTCTTCTTGATTCAACAGCTTTGAAGAATCCTGTGCCGGGGCTGAATTACTGTTGCTGGAACGGCGCATGGGAGAACCTCCCCGTGTTTGATAACATCAAACCTGCCAGCATCGGCAATGCCGCCAGGCTTGATCTTGCCTCTCTTGGAATGAAAGAATATTCGGCGGTGAAATATTCCTCGTTCATCAAGATTCCCGCAGACGGACTTTACACCTTCAACATTGATGCCGACTCAGGCGTCATCATGAAGATAAATGGCATGGAGGTTCATCGCAGACCAGCCAAGTGGTCCGCCACCCTTGTCGAATTCAAGGTTGGGCTGAAGGCCGGTTTCCATCCCGTGGAGATATATTACATCATGGATGAGGGCGATCTCAAATTGAAGTTGGAATGGGAAGGTCCTGGAAT
>JBAQUG010000296.1:0-1520 GCA_049297395.1 Victivallales bacterium
GGCGACTTCCTCCCGCAGGTTTCGCTTTGAAGATGCGCGGTATTCCTCGTCGGCGTCGATGATGAAGATCCAGCGCCCCCTGGCGTAGGAGATGGACTGGTTCCGGTGGAGGCTGAAATCGTCCTGCCAGGGGTGGTAATAAATGCGGGCGCCAAAGCTTTTTGCGATCCCGACGGTACGATCTGTCGAACCTGTGTCGACAATAATGATCTCGTCAACGTGGTCAACAACACTTTTCAGGCATCTCCCGAGGAAGGCTTCTTCATTCTTGACGATCATGCAGACAGAGAGGGTAGGTGGCTTACTTTTTATTCGTTTCAATGTCTATTTTCCATTTATGAGACCGCATGTATTGTCAATATGCTATTCTACGGCGTGCTGTTTCCGAACAAAGGACAGCAGGGCCTTGCCCTCCGCAAATTCCGGATTGATTTCCAGCCCCTGTAATATCGCCTCTTCAGCATCCTGCCATTCTTTCCTTTCAAGATAGGCCCGGGCTATGTTGTAATACAATCCCTCATCCTCCGGATGAAAGACAAGGGCCTTACGGAACTCGGCAATGGCGTCGTTAATATTTCCCGCTTTTCGATATGCAATGCCCTTGGTGTTGCAAAGTTGCAAAATAAGATAGTTCATTTCCTGGTCTTCGCCAAGAATTGCCTTGGCTTTTGCGAAGGCGCCGCTATCGATAAATTCCTTGGCTTTTAGGACCAGTATTTCATGTTCAGGCTCGCTTGCGTCATTGTTTACGGTAGCATCGTCAATATCATGACGTATCGATTCCTCCAATTGAGATGAAATCTCTTCTTCTTCGACCTGTAGGATTTGCTTTAAAAAATCCAGGGCGGTTTTAGCGTCGTTATCACGAAAAGTTACAGGACCATACATCTCTTTAAAGGCCTTCGAAGCGGCCAGCTCTTGCTGAAACACGTTGATATCGTTATTTAATTGCTTCTGATCGGCAGGGAGCATTTTGGTATGCATTGATTTTTCCAAAACCTCTTTAAAACAATGAAGGCAGGAATAGACATTTTGCCGTTTTAGGTGCCGCTTTGCCTCGTCAAGCTTTTTATGGATGACAGCGGCGTCTTCCCTTTTCAGTGGTTCTGCCATGGTTTCTCCTTTCTAAAAGTATCAATGCAAGGATGCGTCATACTAAATCTGCGTGATCTTGAAGGATCTCTATTATTTATGGCGTGTGTCAACTTATTCATAAGGTGTGCCAAATATTAAATAATTAAATATTTAAGTTTTCGAAAATTATTCCGATTAATAATTCAGACGAGGAATACTCATAGGAAGGCGGTGCATTTACATGACGATATTGGCTAATCAGGTAGATGGCGTCATTAAAGCATACAACAAGCAGTATAAAAACAGATTCAGCCTCGGTAATGGCGTAGAAACTTCTCAAAGGGACAGGTATGCCGACGTGGTGACGCTTTCCAAGTTCGAAGATGTCAGAGGCGATGTTGAAGCGCAGATGACTTACAGTCTTGTTGATATCTTGAAAATACAGA
>JBAQUG010000297.1:0-6800 GCA_049297395.1 Victivallales bacterium
CCTTTGCTATTTCTTTTCGACAGGCCAAGCGAATGCGGAATCGGCACCCTTGGCGATTTTTAAAATAAGTTCAACCTGCTGTCCCGGCGCGCAGGTGGATGGTACCTTGTCTGAATTTTGTATTGGCCCGGAGATATCTGTTCCTTCCAACTTGGCCTTCCATCCTCCCTTTTTTGTTTTTTCTTCAAGTAAGATCGCCTTCACCTTTGAACCGGCTTTATATCCACAACTGGTAGAAGGCTGGAATGTTTGCCTGCCCTGATGTGGTCTCTGAGGCGTGGCGGTTGTATGTGACGTTGTCGATTGGGGAGCTTCAGCGTATTCCTTCAACTTTTCCGTGACATGATCAATGAGTTCCTCATATATGCCTCGGCTTGTATCAATGTTACGAATCATATCGGACGGGAAAGCTGTTATCCTGATTAACGAACCAGTTTCATTGGGCTCGACGTGATACCAGACAGGCGAGGCAAATCTTGTTTTCTTTCCATTGTTAGCTTCTCTGAGCAAAGGAGAAAGATCCTGGGGAGGCTGATGCTGGCCTCTTTGATGATTCATAGGCTCTCTTCCCGGTCCATGGATTTTTCTCGGCAATCCTAACACAGCCTTACATTCCTCATGTTTATAGCTCTGCGCGAATGACTGAACTGCAAAACCAAGTCGGTCAATCACAGCCCAAGGATTTTTCCATGGTGTTTGGATTTCCGACAAAATGGCTGTTTTCCAGGAATAAGGCACTGAATTTTCGCGAGGCTTAATCCCATTAATAAGACAGAATGATTTTGCTTCCTGCCTGCATTTCTCAAGCGTCCATGCGTTTTCCCAGAGAATGGAACCGAACCCTTTACGGGATTTTGAGCCCATCCCGCCAAAGCGGCAGAGCAGGGAAAGAGAAGCAAGAGTCTGGTTCCTGATATCTCCTTCAGAAAGTTTAGATTTTCCCTTTCTGGCAGATATCTCCAGCTTCCAGATTGCTCCTGAATCAAGGAAATATCTTTTTCTATCCCCTTCATCCATTCCGTATGATAAATAGAATAGTCCCTGTGGCCGACCATCCATCAGGTTATGTTTTCTCTTGAATTCGAAGGTTGGATTAAATCCATCCTTGTAGTTGAAGAGTTCCTGCTTCAAGTTCTGGTGGGAGGTGATTTTAATTGAAATCAGGCTTTTCCCTGTTGATGTCGAGCCCCATAGCACATCTTCAAGGTTTTTCATCTCCTGCTCGGAAATGATGTCCCGATAAAGAGTTCTCCACCACCAGCGGAGCATTCCGCGCAGTGATGGTACTCTGAGTAGAGTGTCTTCTTTTTTGCCATGATCAGCTCCTCCGAAGAATCCGGGACTTGTCAGTTTTAAAGTGATGCAGTCTTCAATTTTATCTGAATCAGAGAGGAAGAACCCGTAACCTGCAACAGTTTTTGCACCTATTCCGTATTCAGTCAGTCCTGTCTTGAGCCATTTTCCAGCAAGATGCATGTCGTTGTCATTTGCCCTTGGAGTTTTCCTCAGGGAGAACTTGAATTCGGTACCTTTTTCTACGGCAATGAAAAAGCTGGGTTTTGGATTTTCGTAATCATTTCCACCGTGGGGAGTGAGGATGTCCGGAACAAGATGCCAGTCATTATTTGCAGGTGTTGCAGGGAGGAAGGCGATTGAGCCCGCTTTTTCCTTTGAAGATGACGGTATATTTTCCTTTATAAACTTATCAAGGTCTTTATTTCCCGTAGGTGAGCCGAAAACTGAAACTATTTCCTCTGCAATTTCTTTTGCCTTGTCAATATTGCCTGAAGCCAAATTATCCTTCCAATCTGTCCATGCAACATGACCTGCGAGTCCTTTCAGCGCACTTCCAGGTATCATCGGATAATTGAAGAAGGGATGGAGGCACAATCCGGAATTTTCAAGAATGCCACCGGCCATATTGGCCATGAGGCGGCCGCCAAGCTTCATTGAAAAGCAGATGTCCCCGCTGAAGGCTTTAGGAGTTATCGGATTCCTTTTTGAAAGATTACAGACAGCGTTGATCTGGTCCTTCTTGCTGTTGTCTCCAATGAAAGTGTATTTGCTGAGGCGCAGAGATGCTGATTCGAGCCTGTCAAGCTGAGGCGAAAGAAGTCGTTCGGCCTCCCTTGTAAATGTTTTCTGTAACATCATTCACCTCCGGAGTTCTTCTTTGCGAATCGGCGGAGATAATTCAGGAAAGCCATGGATTCAGAAGTTATTGCCCGAAGTCCGGAGGAGTCCATTTCAGCAGTCTTCAGGATGAAGGCCTGTAGAGGGATGGCCTTTTCTATCTTATGGATGTCGGGATCCGCGAGATGTCTTATTATTGCATTAAAAACATCCTCGTGCCCACCCTTTTTTTCAAGGGCAAACGCCGCAGCGCCGAGCAGACCGTTTTCCCTTATCAAAGCCGGAATCTTTTTTACGACTTCGCCATCGTTGACTCCCTCCCATTTGCCCTGCGCGGTAATGGCATTGAAAGCACGCTTCTGATCGAGATTCTGTATTTTTGACATAGCTCAGCCCTCCACGGTTATGGTGCAGTATCCCAGACCGATGGTTTCATTTCCGCCGATCTGGATAATGTTTTTGCACGATTCAAGCTTACCTTTTAACGAATTAATGGCATCACCGGACTTTTGAGCTATTACGGAATAGAAAAGAGTTTCGGAAGGAACCTGTTCCTGATTGAAAAGCGCACCTTTGTCGACTGTGCCGGTTTCGTCATTCACCCTTATCCTTGTGACAACCTCGCAGGCGTTTTCGCAGAAATAGGAGAACATCTCGTCTGAAACAATTGTAATTCTTCCTTCTGCAAGTGATTTCATTTCATCCGGAATAAGTTTAACAAGCTCCTTTTCCATCTCCTTGCAGGCCGTTTGAACCGACGTTAGGCTGTATTCCTCGAGAATAACATTCTGTTCTAATGTAACAGTAGCACCTCCGTGGCAGTTCATCCCTTCTATAAGGACATCTGCTATTTTTAAACCGGCATCTCTTTTAAGCCTTGCCAAGGCTAGAGGAGATGTTATCCATGAAAATGAGCCTTTTGCCGATCTGACAGGGAATAGAAGAGCCTTTGCTTCGCCTATGAGAAGAGAGCCGGCTTTTGCGTTCTTGTCGTCCTGTGATCCGAAGAGCATTTCAGCCTGGGAATCTTTTTTGCGGACATTATTCCCTCTCTTGTCTTTTTCACAATCTTCATTCCACAGGTCTGAAATGACTCCTTTGATGCTACTCCCCGGTATTACTGGTATCCTGGTGTGTCTTTCCCTCATGATTGGTGAATCGACGGCGCCTACCGAGTTTCCGGCGCCGACATGGAGCGGGGTGCGCGTGAAGATCGCGAGAATTCTAGTTTCCATTGGTTTCTCCTTTAAATTTTAACTTCATTGATTAATTTTTGAATTTCATCAAATTCACTTTGCGACAGATGTTTTTGAACCACGTTCAATTTTCTGACGCCATGATTCTGGACCAGGAATTTGATGTCATACTCGTAGTCCGTGACTTTTTTCCAATTGCCTTCCATGGAATGCTGAACCCAGCCGTATGCTTTAAGTTCCAGCAATGACTGCGGGCTGGCAATCTGACGGTCTTTTTCGATTTCATATATCTCCTTGAAGAACTTGCTGCCGTTGGCGTTGCAGTAGTCAACCCCGTCCTTGTGGATGAACGTCTCCTTAGTTGACAGATCATTTACGAGATAGTCAATGTCAAGAGTGTTTCTTGAGGAGCCGAGAGCCACCAGGGCCCTGCCGCCGATCAGGATTTTATTCATTTTGTGTCTCCATTTGTATTTTTAATTGTATATGACGAACAAACTCCGAGGCCGAAGCCTTTTTCGCCGAAAATGGTTGAACGCCGGTTCTTTACTGAATCACCATCGCCTCCGTTCCATGAAAGGGCATTCCTTAAGTCTTTTGCCTCTTCAATATTCGCGCACTCGAAGACATAGCAGGAACCGGCAGGAACAGCAATTTGCGTCGGCTTTGGTCCTGTCTGCAGATCCCAACCTGATAAGGCCAGAGGTTTACCTATTCTTGCCGCAACGAGCTTTGCAGAAAACCTCTCCGACTCCTTTACTCTTTTGCGCCAGGCATCGCGATTCTCTCCATTGCGGTCAATGTTTTTCCTTGGAAGCATGACTTGTCCGTTTTTCGGGTCAACCCAGTTCGGGAGCCATCCGCCGGGATGCGGTTTTACGCCTTTTGCGGAATTCGCAGATATTTCCGGAAATACTGCCGGGCTGAGAAGGGTCCAGCGGAGCAGCGGCTTGCCGCTGACGGAAGACGGAATGACGGAATACGGAAGAGAGAAAGTATGGGATGGGGAATTGAGAAGAGCGACACCCTGCTGTCCGCCAAGTACGAACGGAATATTTTTCTCCGTAGCTATTTTCTCGAATACATCTGTGTCCCCTTTCAGGCAACAGGAAACCTGGACAGCCATCCTTGTCGAATGGCGCAGGCGCAGATATTCCGCCTGATACAGTTTTCCATCAATTGTGGAGTTTGTGGCGGGATCAATTCCTATGCCTATATTTCTTTCCACATCGTAAAGATCAACTTTTTCAGGTTTGAAAGGATTCCCTTTGAGATATTCAGAATAATCCTTGGACGATATCCACGGAGGGGCTTCGTTCTTTCCCAGCTTCGAAGAGGAGAATGCATATCTAAGAGGCTTGGGTATATTCGAGCCGGAAGCGCAGGTCAATTTCATGGGATGAAGCGAGCCTTCATCATCGGACGAAAGATCCAAAGGACATGGGAAATAGATTTCCTTTTTTATTTCATCAACCGGAAAAGGGCCTGCGCTCTTGAGAGCTCCAAATCTAAATGAGCTATCGCTGTTATCATCAACTCCGGGTTTATAATCATGCAGAGGCCCTTCCCATGGCTCTGGCTTAGGCCATTTTGAGTGAAAAGCATTTATGAATGCATTCCAGATTTGGTCTGGACGCGGCCAGTTGGCGCCGAGTCCGGCATCTGAAGCCTCCATCGGTCGTGCGTCGCGCATGAAAACAAGATCACGCGGTTCAATATGGAATTTATGTTCTTTGCTCATCAGTTTTCTCCTCTGGCGCGGTTGATGAATGTTTCCACTAAAAAGAGCTTGCTGAAATCTTCATATTTACCATTGGTCTGGTCCAGCCATTTCCCAGCCATTTCCAGCAGTTCTCTCTTCTCTTCTAAGTTTTTCGCCTGTTGCTGCACAACATGCCCGAACTCCTTCAGGATTATCTCCTTGAGCTTGCCATCGTCTATGGATTTTTCTCCTCCAAGCTCATAAGGTGAAAGGAGTCCAGCCAGCGCGTAGGGGAAGCGGCCTGAAACTGGCGCATTATCTCCGGAAGACAATTCGGTCATTTTTCTCATAAGTTCCAAGGCGACCCTAGATTCATTGTCACAATCCCATTTGCAGCCCCATTCTAGGATTTCACCGGAACGCTTGTACACGGTTATCGCAATGGCCCCTTTCTTATATTCTTTCTTTGCTCTTTTTTCGGCCTTCTGAGCTTCTTTTACGAGCATTTGAAGCGGGGCATTGCAATGTCCTATGGTAAGTCCTATCGAGACATCCGCCGCTTTCCCAGGGACAATCAGCGGATAGCCGGCATTTTCTGATACAAAGCCGTCCTGTTGGATCGCAAGATGGAAATCTCGTTGATCCTTCATTTTACTGTCGCCTCTGAATACCGATCGCAATGTCTCAGCGCATTCAATCGCCCGATCTGCAGGCAGCATCGCAAGGACATCATCACCTCCGGAGTAGATCAATTGACCACCGAATTTATCCACTATTGCGGAAGCCAGCCAGGTGGAGTAGTTGGCAAGAGCCTCGCTGAACTGGAGATGATATGAAGGAGTAAGCATGCGCCGCAAATCGGCCTTACCTTCCTTTTTAAGTATCGGCTCAAGATATTTACGGGCATCTGCCGATATCTGGTTCAGGAACTCGGGAGTCTTTTCTCCGGAAACCCATTTGCCCATGTCATCGCCGTCCATTGCGAGGATCGCAACATATTTGCCACCATATTTATTTTTCTTTGCCACATCTTCGACCGTCTCAAAGCCAGGAATCTTTTCTTTCGTCTTGTCGAAAAGATAAGAAACTTTGTCAGATCGGCACCATAGGCGTTTTATCAAGTTCATTGCACCATATCTGTGACCCGGACTGGTAAATACATTGCCCTTATCTTTTCCACAAGTATTTACCAGATGCTCCCAGAATTTTTCATCTCCGATGATTTCTTCTTTTCCGGAAAGTGAGTCCTTCGGAGTTCCATGTTCCGTTTTCCCGTCTTCCGTCTTCCATGCCGAAAAATCGCGGGTATTGCGGCGTGCTGCGAGTTTCGCATCAACGAGGGCATAATGGGCAGACCAGAGAATTCCCGGATTGTTCAAAGTTTTCCTTACATCATTGTCCGTGTAATAACGTTCGTCTCGAACCTCTTCCGGTAGCCACTTCTCACCGAAAAGGAGCATATCCTGAAGTCTCTGATATGGGGTTGCCGGTTTTCCGTCATCCTTTCTGCTCTCGTCGTTTAGTGGAAGTTTTTTGAATTCCGCGAGGCATTTTCCCCTTTCGAGCCATGGCTGGATTGCCCAGGTAATCTGAGGGAACGCCTGGATTTGGAAATCCCAGTGTTTTTTCCAATTGTCAATTCCGGAACATTCGGCTTTTCCAGCCTCTTGAGAAATCCAGTTCCAGACGGCATCACCGATGTTTTGAAGCTCCCTTGTGATGGCCTCTTCTGCGGATTTCGCAATTTCTTCCGCTCTTGACTCAGGAAC
>JBAQUG010000298.1:0-2712 GCA_049297395.1 Victivallales bacterium
GTATAAGGAACTTGGCATCCGGCCAGTCCTGCAGATTATGCCGGGACACGACGAGCGTCCTGTCGGTAGGGAGAAATACCTTGAGCTTGGAAAAAGGATTGGCGCGGAATTCAAGGATCTCGTGGCGGCCTATGGCAACCACTGCATCGAGGAGGCAAACTCCACATCGCCCTATCGCAGCGGCGGCAAGGACCGTCTCCGCGACGAGGAGTATGACACTGTCATGGCTGGAATATATGACGGCATCAAATCAGTCGACAAGGAGACTCCGGTGCTCATCGGCAACATCTCCACCGACTGGGAAGGCGTTACTGTCCGCCGTCTTTACGGCAAACCCGGTGAAGGCAAGTTCGATGGCGCCATCTTGAACGCCTATCTTGGCATTCTTATGACCGCCCAGAACAATCTCAAGGAATTCGACAGTCATGGCGACAACGGAAAAACTGTCTGGCAGGAGGAGAATGCCGACCAGACGTCTCCGAGCTATGGTGATGCCCGGCGCTACGGCGAGGCCGACGGTCCAAGGAACATGGTGAGGACGTGGCTTTCAATGGCCGGAATAATCGGTCCACGCTTAAAAGCGATGACGATGTGGGGTTTTGTCGCTGGAATGGGGGGGCAGAGCGACATCTTCATGCTTACCGCAGCACTGCAGCCGCGTCCGCAGTTCGTTGCCCACGCCGTGATGGCCGATGCCCTCGCCGATGCTGCATTTGTCGCGAACCGTTCGAAAGGAGACGTGTCTATTTTTGAATGGAAACGTGGTGATGGCGCCTTCTTCGCCTTGTGGGCGAATGCTGGAGAGCGCAGCGTGACTTTCGAGGTGCCGCGAGGCGAATTAACCATAACGGATCTGATGGGCAACTGCGGCATACTCAAAGCGACTGACGGACTTGCCTGCGTGAAAGTCAACACCACGCCCGTCTATCTTTCCGGAGGTGGTGAAATGACGATCAGCAAGCGGATCGAGGCGACGCTCGGCCATGGCGATACAAAAGCCGGGCATCCACAGATCCGTCTGACTCTCAAGAACAATGACAAGAACTCCATTGATGGGAAAGTGACATTTGTCGGTCCTGTCGATGGCGGGGTGATACCAGTTTTTTCCCTCAAGCCCGGCGAAACTACTCAGTTTGAAGTGCCCGTGAAAGCGGATCTTCCCTCTGGCAAGCGCTCGACGTTCACCGCCGAATGCGTGACATCCAGCGGAGCTGTCTTCGCGGCAATCGCCGGTTTGAATTTCGCACAGGCGGTCAAGGCCGTCAGCACACCGGCCCTTGACGGCACGTGGAACGGATGGGAGGCGGCTCCCGTGATCACGATCGGCGAGGAGCCCATGCAGATCGTCCATCCCTCATCTATGCCCGACGAGAAATACACAGGCAAGGACGACCTCCTCGGCAAGTTGCGCTTGATGTGGGATGAGCAAGCCTTGTATCTGGGCGTTGAGGCGCTTGACGATGCCTCCGTCTTCCAGCCGGAACGCGGCTCCTGCGGCTTCATGGCGGACTCCATCGAGTTCGCCTTCCAGCCGGACAACATCATGGCGCAGGAGTCGCCCCGCTGGGAATTCGAGCTCTACCTGCCAGACGGCAAACCACCTTATGCAGCCACCCGCCGCTTCCCCCTTCCGGCGGAGATAATATCCTCATGGAAAGCATCGGTTACGCCCACTGGAACAAGAGGAAATGTCAACTACCAGGTGGCGATCCCATGGAAAGACATCGGTGTAAACGCGCCGCAAACAGGGAAGACCATTTCCATGGCGTTGGTTCTCAACGATACGGACGTCAAGGGCAGATTGAGCGGAGGCCGGGGACGCATCCTCTGGTTCCAGGGAATTGACATAGGAAAAAATCCGGAGGGTTTCGGCGATGTGACCCTCGTTGAACCATAAGAGGAAACCTCCAAACAGGAAATTATGAATAAGAAACTAACAACTGTAGCATTGGGCGATTCAATAACTGCTTGCGGACGCAACGGACAGCCGTGTTATGCGAATTTGCTATGCGAGCGCATTGTCGAAAAACTCAAAGGGCGGCTTTCGTGTGAGCTTGTCAATGTTGGCCGGGCGGGTGGAACTACGGCGGGTGTCGATCCGGAGGACACCGGACCGGCATTGGCATGGATTGAGGAGGAAATATTCCCATGTAAGCCACAGCTGGTTTTGATAATGCTTGGGTTCAATGATCTCCGCAATCATCTGCTCAAGGAGGATAATTTCATTTTTAACATGCGTGCGATCATTAATTCCATAAGAAAGAACTGCAATGCGAAAATCGTTCTCGGCGATATTCCGCACATGGTCAGTTATGAGGCTTATGGCCCGATATGGAATCACGGCAGCAGGGAAAAAAGCGATCGATTTTGCCGGATTGTAGGGCAGTTGGGCAAAGAGTTTGACTTACCTGTCGCCAAGGTGCATGCCACAATGGATCACGACGATTCGCTTGTCTGTGAGGATGGGGTTCATCCCAATAAGCGGGGTCATGAGAAGATAGCCGATGCGTTCTGGGATGTAATAAAGGATTGGGATTTTGTGAAGCTTGCGGAATGAGTTTCAATCATGATGAGGTAATTTCAAAAGTAGTCAGAATTCAGCGGCCTACTGCGGTGGCCGCAGTTTTATCAGTGTGAAACTTAAGTAGTTTTTGTCTCCGCATTGCGCGGGACAAGCGTCGCTTCGCTCGGCTATGCGATCTCCGAGCGCAA
>JBAQUG010000299.1:0-13750 GCA_049297395.1 Victivallales bacterium
CACGGCAACAGAGTGCCGTGGCTACAACAAATCCAAGCTGTAGCCGCGTCACTCTGCTGACGCGTCTCTTTCCCGATTAATATCAATCGGCATAAATTAAAATCAAACATAAATTTGAAAGGGAAATTGACTCATGTAAAAAAGACAAGTCTCGTATGGACGTCGTATCATGCCTCTGGCCACGCTCCTCGCCTCTGTTCTGCTGGGTGCGCAGGCGGCCGCGGAAAATCTGATCAATATGCCTGAAGGAATCAAAGTCCAGGCGTCGATGGCTTTCGGACAGGGACAGGGGACGATGTCAGTCGACAAGGATGTTTTGAAGATTGAGGCGAAAGCCGATACCCTCGGCGACTATGCTGAAAACTGGAAGTTCAAGGCTGCGGTCTTCGACTATGTCCTGCCTGAACCCGTCCAGCTGCCTCCCGAATGCGCAAAGCTTTCCCTGTACATCAACTGCGACGGACCGGCGAACAAGCATGTTCCGGCCATGTTCAGGGTGCTGGTCAGGGATTCACGGGGAGGAATATGGGCGGTCGGGACAAGACTGCGCTCCCAGTACAGCGGGGTTCCTTCCACAAAAGGCTTCGAGAGGATTGAATCATATACGTGGGACACGTCCGAGGGCGGCCGCATTGATCCCTGGGTGATGATGTCGCTGACACCGGACAAGTTCGACGAATATGACGCGCCGAAACTTCCGTTGTCGTTTGCAGGTGTCAGGCTCGTACTGCCAAAGCTGTGCTCCTTCTCCATGGAGGTGAAGGATCCCGCCTGCGACATCCGCGGCGTCCAGCCGGATCCATACTGGTGCATCAGTCCGGAGCTGATATACTCGAAACGTTTCAAACCGGGAAGCGAAGGCGGTGGAGCCTCTCGATACGGATGGGGACCATATGAATCCGGCCCCTTCCTCAAAGCCGGAGATCTCAACCTCCCCGCCGGAAACTATGCGTTCTCATGGGAGATCCTCGACAGGAATGAATGGGACGTCATGGCTTCACGTGCAGGGACATTCAAGGTTGTGGATGCCTCCTCTTCGATTTCATTCCCCCTTCTCGCGAACGGCACATATCGTCTCAGGCTCTACCTGCGAGGAGAATCCTCCGTCACCGGGAACGAGCATATTCTCCTCTATACCGTGATACGCAATTCCAGGGGCGAAGCGCTGCGCGAGGCGGCAATGCCGCCCAAGCCGCTTTCCTTCAAGACGGACAACCCCGGCAGCAACGTCTTCGAAGCAGGCGCGCCTGTCAAGGTGTCCATAGCCTGCGATCCAAATTCAGCAAAGGGGAAGACCATTTCATGGGTTGTCGAATCGTGCGATGGACGTAAACTGGACGAAGGAAAAAGTGATGCCGGTTCAATGATCAATCTTGATCTCGGCGCGCTGGCCTCCAAGGAGACTACCCTCTGGATTAAGGCTTCACTGATGGATGGAGACAAGGTCATTGACATCTGCAGAAGGGTAGTGGGCTGCAAGTCTGCACCGGAGGCAGTGGCCGCTCCCGTGGATCCGGATCCGGCCGGCAAGCTCAAGCCGCTGATGAACACCTTCAGAAGGACGAAGGGCGACTGGTTTGAGGGCATGACTTCCATTGCCACCAACGCCGATCTGACAATGAAGCAGATGAAGACCTGGCTCGACGAAGGGAAGGACACGGGGTATAACATAGTCGAGCTTTCCGCGCCATGGTACGATCTTGAACCGATCGAAGGAGTCTATCAGTTCTCCTATCTCGACCGTCTGGTCGACGAAGCGAAGAAGCGCGGCTTCCATGTCGTCATAAGGGCTCATCCGGTTGAATACAGCATGCCGGGCTGGGTTGACCGGGAACTCCAGGAGGACATGGATCACAGGGCCCATGGAATCTGGTATGGCGCCGGAACGGTCTCCTCGCCCGCTTCGGCCTTGATGCGGGAAAAATATTTCAAATATCTGAAAACGCTTGCCACTCACTACCGCCAGGATCCCAAAGTGCTCGGATACACCCTGTCAAATGTCTTTTATGATCATAGTTTGATCGACTGTCCATGGACTGGCCAGTTCGTCGATTATTCCGACGCCATGCGGCGGAGATACGTGGCGGATCTGCGGAAAAAATACAATGAAGACCTGCAGGCGCTGTGTGCGTCCCACGCCAGGAACTACCACAGCTGGGAGGATGTCGAGATTCCAAGAGTCGCATTGTCGATGGACGACAAGGGCAGGATCACTCCGCGTCCGGACAAGGCGATGTCCGACTACGAGGAATGCAAGGCCAATGCGCTGATGTCGTTCCGTACCGAATCGTTCAAGGTGCTGCGCGAAGGCGATCCGGCATGCGTCATAGGCCCGTATTCCGACCATGCGAGGGAGTTCCTCGAATCAAACTTCGCCGAAAACAAGATCTTCGTTCCGCAGGGTTCCATGGAGGACCAGTATCCGCCGTTGACGCGCGGATACATCGTCCGCTACGAACCGCATGCCAAGGTTGCGCGGACCGCACTGACCACCGACATTGGAGTTACAAACCTGATCTTCCACAAGCCGGGCTGGAACGAATTGTACAACTACTGGTTCCCGAACTGGAAGCTCGCCGAGGTCGCGCCCGAAATCAGGGAGGCCGAACTGAGGCTCAAGGCATGGTTCGCAGCGATAGACAAGATGGAAGGCGCGAAGGAAAGCCTGGAAGATCCGTCGAAAATGCCACTCGTAATACACTCCCTTGAAACCCTGGTGTATTCCTGGCAGCATGTCCATACTTCCAGGATATATGACTATGTAAATCCCTACTATACCAGGGCGGCGATAGAGAAAGTGAGATATGACCGTGAGACTTCAGGTGCATTGACTCCTGCGGAATTCGCAGGAAGACCGTACGTCTATGTGCCATACTGCTCCGACACATTCACAGGCGAAAAGCTCAGGATGATGGCCGACTATGTTGAGAATGGAGGCAAGCTCGTGCTTGAACCTACGAGCGGATTCTTCCAGCTCTCTCCTCTTGAGGCGAACTCCCTCGGCAGACTCCTCGGACTGCCGGAATCAGCTCCTTGCAAGTTAAAGGATGAAAAACAGACAGGCCTTGAGGCGTCATGCGCTTCCGGCTCGATTCTTGAAGGAGTCAAACTCGCTTTCAGGGTCAAGGAATACAAGCCGCCAATAGACAATCAGCCAGTTGCATGGCTGCACTGCGCGATCAGGAACTATCTGAGGCCGTGCAAGCTGGCTTCAGCCGTTCCGCAGGGGGCGGCGGTGCTCGCGACAGCGGACGGCGCACCGTCCGCGATTCTCGTCAAAAAAGGAAAAGGTGAAATACTCTTTTTCTGCGGAGGAGTCGTCGACTGGTTCGCAAGCCCGGGACTGGCCCTGAGGATCGACAACTGGGGACGTGGCAGGCCATTGAGCGCGGATGCGCCCAATGAGCCGGAGATACTTGCATCGCCGATGGAGAGGAAAGGAACACTGTTCGTTGTCGGACGGCGCTTCGTCAATCACGCGCTGATCAGCAAGCTCAAACAGGGGAATACCCCCGACGAGTGCAAGACGCCGAAAGCGCTTTCCATTCTTTTCCCGCAGGCAAAGGAAGGGAGATATAAAGTCACCGAACTTGTGACCGGAAAGGATCTGGGCGTCCTCGATGCGGAACAGCTGCGGACCAAGGGCGTGCCCCTCGATCTCCGCGCAGGAGAGGGATTCCTTCTCGAAGCGGCACCCGCAAAATAAAGGGACTCTCTGAATTTCATCATTCGGTCCGCCGCAACAACGGCGGGCCGGATGCTTTTGAAAAATCATATGTGACTTTTCATGCAACTGAAAAGCAAAATGGAAATCCTTGAATTTTAACTTATAAAGGCTTATCTTCTATTCGTAGTAAAATTAGAACCATACATCATTTTATCGCCGATGAAAAACAAAAGATCTGAACAGCCTGTTGTTATGCCTGCCATGTCCTCGTTGAGGCGGGTGATCAATAGCGATTCACGTTGCGAACTTCAAAATGCCCTGCTTGCACATCTGCATCGGAATCCGGCATTAAAGACTGGCGGGAATAATTCATGTGACAATTCCACCAGATGGTTCGAATCTCCACCGGCGACGCTTACGGAAATGATTAAACTACTTCGTAGAATGGAGAAGGCCGGCAAATGGATTCGAAATCTGAGAGATTAGTCAGGTTGCTCTGTAAAAAGAACCGGGTTGTTTTGCTTGGCGGAATGGCAATGCTCGCCCACGGGTTTGCAAGATTCACAAGGGATATAGACATCTGGCTCGATCCTTCAAAGGGCATTGATTCCTGGTCAAAGACGTTGACTGCCGCAGTTTCCTGTTTTAAAAAGACGACATTTATAAGCGTCAGGACAAAAAAAGAAGTTCTTGCGTCACAAGTTCAAAGCTTGGTAAAGAAAGAGGAAATGATAAGGTTAACTGGCCTGGACATGGACGTGGATGTATTCTTCAGGCCAAACAACCTCAGAACCGAGGATTTCGATTCTGTCTGGTCAAGATCTTCTGAAAAGGAAAAAGGACTGAATATCCCTGACGAGATTGACCTTGGATTGACAAAGATGGGAACGGAGAGAATCCAAGACAGAATAGACATAGAGTGGCTTGATGCCAAAATAATTCCAATCCTGTCAAAAAAACTTGAGTCATGCAGTCTTGATGAAGCTGGAATTGTCTTTTCCAGGATTACTTCAATTCCACTTCTGAAATCCGCCATGAAAAATTCAAATCCCCATGTCCGCAGTCTTGCGGCAATGCTGCAGAAAAAACTCAAGCATTGAAAGCCCCTCACTTCCTGGCGTCTTTCGCGTCAGACTCCGCCTTCTCGGCTTCCTTCTGGTATTTCTCGCATTCATCGTGGCTCAGCTTTCCGTCGCCGTCAGTGTCAATCTTCTTGAACGTCTCGTCGTCAATGAAATTCCCGTGGGCCTTCTTTGCTGATTCCACTTCCTGCCTGTCGAGCTTTCCGTCCTTGTCCTGATCCGCCCCGGAAAAATGTTCCTGCTCCCTCATCTTCTTGATTTTCTTCGCGGCTATCCTCCCGATCAGGAATCCGCCCCTGGGGGTCGGAAATTCGTCCGCAACCATGAAATTCGACATCAGCAGCGAAGACACTACGGACACAGCCAGCAGAAGCCCTGATTTTCTCATACCTGAATCCCCTTGCAAGTTTGATTTCAACATCGCATGAAAATTAATCCGGAGATCTGGAAATTCAAGAGGGCGAACTCTCCGGCAGCCATGTCTGTACAAGCATAAAGTCTCTCTTGTTTTAACAAATTGATAATTGGAGCCTCCTCGGAAAGGTCGGATTAGATTAGAAATTCGTGAAGATGCTGAGGATGAAAAGGGAGAGGCGGAATGCCGGGGAAGAGCTGCTTGGGAAAGCGGCCCGACTCCGCAAACGCCGGCAGTTGAAAATGCATGAAGATCGACACGTTGGGACGCTTGCGCCTTTTTGCGGCGTACAAACTGTGGAAAATGCTAAATCCGCAGAATGAAACATAAAGTTGCACAATACATGAACATAAAGATCAGCACTCGTTACGAGTGCTGTTAATCCATTGTATCGATATTATGACTTGACATAAGCTTTAATAATGGCATATTATGCCTTATACCAAGTCATAAATATAGACCAACACACAAGGAATAGAAATGATTCCAAATGAGATAGAACGCAAGCTCGAAGATTTCTGGAAGAATGGAATTCCCGAGTTCGTGCCAAGGCTGGATCCTGTTGATATCGTCCCCAACATGGTGTCCTCTCTCATAGGCGCAAGGCGTGCCGGGAAAAGTTTCAGAGCCATGCAGGTCGCCGATGAATTTCTGAAGCAAAGGCAGGTCAGTTCCATCCGGAACATATGCTTCCTGGACTTTGACAATCCCGTACTTTCATCCATGAATGCGAAGGATCTTCTTGATATACAAAAGGCATATCTCAAGCTCAACCCTGATTTCGACATGAAAACGCCATCGCTTTTCATATTTGACGAAATATATAGGATAAATGGATGGGAAAACGCAGTGATTGAACTTTCCAGGAACAGGAACTGGAAGGTGTTTGTCACCGGCTCCTCATCAAAGCTTCTCAGGGACGACATTGCAAAGGAACTCCGCGGAAAATCAATAAGCACCGAGATATATCCGCTGTCTTTCCGCGAATTCATAGATTTCCACCAAGCTCAGGCTGATGTCAGATCTACGGTGGGACAGGCAAGATTGAATGCCCTTCTTGAGAGCTATCTTCTTTGGGGCGGGTTTCCAGCCCTTGTAGAAACCCAGGAGATTTCAAAGGCAAAGCTGCTGCGGGAATATTTTGACACAATGATACTAAAGGATGTGATTCAGAGATTCGGCGTCAGCCAGCCCAGGGAATGCATCCATCTATATAGATACTTGCTGTCATGCATGGGGAAAAGCGTATCGCATAAGAGCTCTTATGAATATCTCAGGCAGTGCCATTTCCACATAGGAAGAGATACGGTCATCGATCTGCTCCAGCATTCCGAAGATTCCTGGCTTTTCTTTCCGCTCCCGATTTATAGTTCTTCACAGAAGGAGATCGACAGGAACTGCAAGAAAAACTATTGTATTGACTGGGCTCTTGCCAATCATAACAGCCCTGCATGGGATGGAAGCTTGTCGCGCGCGTTTGAAAACATGGTCTTCATCCAACTCAAGAGGAAACATTCCAGGCTGAACTACTATCTGACAAAGTCCCAAAGGCAGGAAGTAGATTTCGTAGTTACCGGAAACAGGGGAAAACCTTCATGTGCCATACAGGTCAGTATTGACATTTCAGACAAGGGGACTCTAAAAAGGGAGCTGGATCCTCTGATTTCAACAGCAAAATATTTCGGTATCAAGGAAAACTTCATTGTGACCTTCAACGAAGAGCAGATTTTCAGCCATGAAGGCGTAAAAATAGCCGCAGTACCAGCCTGGAAATGGCTTCTGTCATGACTCTCCGGCAGTCTGCTGGACTTGAAAATGTAACACAGGCATCTTGCCTGTGGACTTAAAATACAATCTCCCATACGAACAAGTTATATCTATAGTTGTCGAACAACTTATTATTTTTCAATATTCTTGATTACCGTCTTGACAATGCCTTTAAATATAGTATAATCGAGATATATGAAGAAGTTATTCAATAATCGAATATTTAAAGATTCGCAAGCTGGTTCGGAGCCCCAGAGACTCTACAGTAGAATCAAAGAGCGGATGTTCAGGGAGCTTGTCAAGCCATTGCTTTCCGCTGGTGGGGAGATGCCTTCAAAAAAAGAATTGGCTGGCAGGTATGGTGTCAATGTTGGAACACTGGACAAGGCTCTACAGGAGCTTGTGCACGAAGGTTATGTCGAGAAGCGGGTCGGCTCCGGGACTTATGTCCTTCCTCGCGGTGTCCAGGGAAGGGGCGAGATTGGAATCTACACCCGCTGTGAACGTGTTACGGGGGATTGGAAGTCCCAATTATTCAATGACAGCCTCAACATTCATCTCCAGGAGGAGCTTGGAGCGTCCGGGCGTGAATTCAGGCATTATGCCGACATGCGTCTTGATTCGGTCTGCGACAAGCCGCCGGCATCTTTGCTTGATGATATTAAGAGAGGTGAAATTTCCTCTATTATAGCTTTTGGATTCGGAGAGAAACAGAAGTCCTGGCTCCGGGATCTGGGTATTCCCGTGGTCGCCCATTACCATGACTTCGGCTGGGGATGCACTGGGTTCGATATGCTTGATGCTGGATTCTCCGCCGCATCTGCCTTGATCGCTGCCGGTTCTTCAAGGATTGAGTTATTGAGTGTTATTGTGTACGAGTGGCTGAGGCCGGATGTTGCTGAAAAGTCAAATCGTCCGCTCCGGGCCGGTATGGCAAACGCCTTGCGCGAGGCTGGTCTGCCAGCTCCGGAATACTGGCTGAAACCTGAAATGCTCCCTCCGGTTTTCAATCCGAGCCATGGTTTGACAACAGAAGAAGTTGGTTATGAGATATGCAAAACTCTTCTCCATCATCACGGACCGGATGGGATAGTAGTCTTCACCGATGTTCTGGCGATTGGTGTGGCGCGCGCCTTGAAGGAACTTGGATTGACGTTGGGACGTGACATCAAAGCTGTCGTCCTATGCAATGAGGGAATCGAGTTCCCGGAGCTGGCTGGATTCATCCGCCTTGAACTCCCGACAAAGGAGATCGCTTCGTCTCTAGTTTCCCTCGTTTCCGCCGCAGAACAGGGAAAGGAGCCGAGGGAGCTAAGAGTGAAATTCAAGAAAGCTGTTGACAGCTAACGGCTGCGGATCTAGCAGTTCTTATCGATTACAAAGGGAGGTATGTATGAATCTTGAAAGTGCTGCCAGTCCAATTGGTTTCATAAACCATGACAGGAAAACAACAGGAAGGCATAGTGCGGGATGCCGAGCAAAGCGAGACCGGCTGGCGTTGCCAGCAATGGAGCGAAGCGAAATGTCAAATCCGCATGCTGCGTTTGATGGGGCTGGAGCTGAAAACGGGTGTTGCCACGCGCCACACCAGTTCTCGCCCCTACTGGTCGACGAGGTGAATCCGATAAGGCGCAACTCGTTGCGGATTAGAGGGTTCACTTTAATAGAACTTCTGGTTGTCATTGCGATAATCGCAATTCTGGCTGCGATGCTGCTGCCGGCGCTGAAGAACGCGAAGGACAGCGCCAAATCCAGTCTTTGCCTGAACAACTTGAAACAGCTGTATATAATAGGGGATATGTACAGGGAAGACAACAGGCAGTGGGTGCTGTACTGGTCTGTCGCGGATTCTTCCTGGTGGTATCAAAGGCTTTTTCCGAACCTGTCTGCTGGAAACTACATGTCAGGCCCTTGGGCTGCAGGAACAAAACACGATTCTTCGTATAAGCTTTTAGACTGTCCCGCAAATGCCAGCACTAATCCTAGTGGCTGGGCTGGATGGAATAACGTAAATTATTGTATAAACACCTGCGGGAGCATAACGGTTGTCGGAGATCTCAGGGTTCCAGGGGGGGGAGGGCCGGCATATCCCGCAAAGGCATCAATCATCCCATGGCTTGTGGATGGGGTTACGAACTACTGGTCGCTTGCCACTGTCAGCAACCCTTCTCTTGTCCAAACAGTCCATGGCAACGGTGCAAATATTGTGTTTTTTGATGGTCACTCAAAATACTACAAGCGGCAGAAATTGTTGGATGTGCTATGGAATGACAGGTTCAACTGGTAAATCCGATTAAACTCAAAAGAATCAACATTACGGAAAAACGGAGGTAGAACAATGAAGAAGCGTCTATTTGTCATTGGAGTGCTTTTCGCGAGCTTCCTGCTTCATGCTGAGGTTCAATTCACAGCGGACACGTCAAGACCCGAAATGAGCACTTATGCGCTTGGAGAAGATGTAGTTCTCGAATACGAGGTAAAAGGCCTGAAAGAAAAGGAGTTGAAGCTTGAATTGAATATCGTGGACGAGTTCGGACGGGAAATAGAGAAAAAAGGGATCCCCATATCTCCCGATGAAAACGGAAGCTGGAAATATTCCTGCAATGCGCCGAACAAGAAAATGGGGTTTTACAGGGTTTACAGCAAGCTCTCAAGCGGGATGGCTTTGCCTAAGCTTGGTAGTCGGCCTGCGGGTTTCATTACATACTGCATTGTCCCCGATCCTGCAAAAAGGATGCTCTATCCTGATACCGAAACATTTTTCGGAATGCAGGGAGGATTCAACAAGAATGTCAATATCATTCCCTATCTCGGCATCAGGTGGGTATTTGGTGGCCTCGCTGGGTGGAAAAATTACGAGCCTGAAAGACCCGGGCAGTTTGCCGAAAAGATTGCAAAGGCAAAACAGGAGGGCAAGTCTCTTCTGAAGAACGGCGGTCTTAAACCCACTTATGAGGTCAACGGGAAAAGACAAGAATGGAAGATATATCCTCTCGCGAGCCTTTTCTTTATCCCGAAATGGGCGGCCGTGCCTGGAACAGAAAATTATTGCACGGGCGTATTAACGCCCGAAGGAGAAAAGGCATGGAAAGAATTCTGTTTTCAGGGTGCAAAACTGCAGGCTGAAGAATATCCGGACGTGAATGAAAGGATTTACCAGATAACCTGGGAGCCGGTGTATCCATGGGGGTTCAAGGGAACCGACAAGGATCTTGTGCGGATTTATGAGATCGCGTTTCCTGCGATTCATAGCGCGGATCCAAGGGCGGTGGTGGTGGGGCCTACATATTCAGGAGTGGGCAAGGAATCTTTAATATGGCACAACGGTCTTTTCAAGGAGGAACTCGGCAAATACATTGACGGGTTCAGCATCCATCCATATAAGTCAAATCCTCCAGAAAGAGCGGGTCTGGTGGAAAACATCAGATCATTAAAGGACATGATTTGCCAATACTCAGGGAAAAATATTCCCATGTTCGGAACCGAGCAGGGAAATAAGTCCGAAAGCACACCGGAAGCGGAACTCGACCTGGCAAGGGGTATGCTCCGGGCAAATCTCATTATGTTTGGAGAAGGGTACAGATTTAATTTTGCATTTTATATTGTGGACTATTATTCGAATGCAGCGGGCGGTGAGGGGTTTGGCTATTGCTACAACCTCACCAAGATCTCCTTTGGCGCCGATAAAATTGCTCCAAAGCCGATAGCGCCCGCCTATGCGGCCCAGAGCTTCCTTCTGGAAGGACATAAGTCATCAGGGGCGATAGAATGGCTGGGTGACACCGCATTGGGCTATGTCTTTGAAAGGCCGGGAAGCGTTATTCTTGCTTTATGGGATTACGGTGATAAGCCAAGAGAGGTCAAGATCCAGACAGGAACAAAGGAGGCGGATGTTTATGACTGGATGGGAAACAGGAAGGATGTTTCAACAAAAGATGGGAATTTGCAGATTACCCTGACTCAGGAACCGGTCTACATCAAAGGAGTGTCTGCCACCGTCTGGGGAAGCAAGGCTGAAAAACTTATCCAGTTGAAAGATTCCCAGATCAAAAGCTGTCCCGGAGGAGAGATTGTCATAGGAGGCAAAGCAAGGAATACGCTTAAAGAAACAACAGCGGCGAGGATCTCTGTTGAATTCGACAGGAAGCTTGGCATCCCAGTCAAGGAACAGGAGGTGAAAATGGGGTCTGCCGTGGAGGAGGATTTCAGTTTTAAGACAAAAATCCCCCTTGATGCCTCGCTGGGGGCATATCCTGTCAAGGTTTCATTGAAGACCAAGGAGGAAACTATCTTCGCCACAGGCCTTATGCTGAGGCTGGCTCCGGTTGTGACAATTGGGCAGGTTCTGCCTGTTTTTCAGGAAGGGGGGAGTCCCGGCCTTAAAATCAAGATCAAGGAGATGCAGGGCAGGGAATTTGAAGGCACAATGCAGACACGTATGGTTGGCGTCCCTGAAAGCCGGAGGCAGGTTGATATGAAAATTGGCGCCAACGAGGAACGGGAGATTGTGGTTCCGTATAAAGGCATCTCCCCGTCGCCCGCCAACATACACACCTGCAGGGTTGTGCTTTCAACAAAAGAGGGCTACAGGACGGAGGAGGAGTTCCCCGTAAACTTTTTCCAGGCGAAGAGGCTTGATTCCCCAATCACTGTGGATGGCGGCTTGTCTGAATGGAAAGAGGTACGGGATGTCCTGTTGAAGGGAAGGGAGCACCTGGTGAGAAGTGAAAAATATTACAGCGGCGAAAATGATCTTGAGGCAAGGGTGCGATATGGCTGGGATGAAACCTGCCTGTATATCGCCTATGATGTCATTGATGATGTGTTCGTGCAGGATAAGGCAGGCTGGGACACCTGGAAAGGGGATTGTATCCAGCTTGGATTCGATCTTGACTACGGCAAGGAACAGGAGAATACTGGGAATACCCTCGCAGATGCCGGTTCAGCAAAGAGAATAAGTGAAATTGATGTCGCATTGACAGGGAACGGGCCGGAAGCATATCGCACCGCCACATTTGATAAGGAGAAGTTTCCAATAAGGCTCTTGTCATCACCTGAAATATCTCTTGCCGTCAAACGAGAAGCTGGCAGGACTGTCTATGAGGCGGCAATCCCGTGGAAGACACTGGGTGGATTGAACCCGCCGAAGAAAGGTGATGTCATCGGCGCCTATGCGACCATAAACGACATGGATGAATCCGCACAGCAACAGCAGGATCCAAGCGCCTTTGGCCTGTTCATCCCTTCAACAGCCCAGCATGGAAAGCAGTTCGGGACGATAGCATTGGAATAGTCTTTCAATAATGTAAAAGCATGAGGTTGACATGAAGAAGTTGATGTTCGCCAGCATCTACATTTTATTTTTTGCGGGGATGTTGTTCGCTGATGACACTGCCCGTATTAAATTCTCGGGAATCCTGGGGCAGTCACAGCCGGAAGGGATGGAGCCGTTGCCGTTCATCGGAGCAAGCGGCGTTGCAATGGACAGGAAAGGGAATCTTTGGACAGCGGACGGAAAATATTTATATGGTTTCACAAAAATGGATGGGGATGTAATCCTTGCTGAAAAGATTCCACTTAAAAATCCAGCCGTCCATTTTGGGATTATTTCTGATGGGAGGAAGGCATTTTTCATTTCCTATGACTGGAAGGTATATTCTTTTGACCCGGAAACAAAGGAAATATCCGCCGTCTGCGATACGAAGGACAAAGCGGGGAAAATCAAATCCTACTGCATATCCCCTGATGGGTTGGAAAAAGGATATGCAGGCAAGGGGAAGGTCTTTGTCCTTGAGGGAGTAGATGTCCATGGATATAAAAGTACCGGAGAATCAATTGGTGTCGTCCTTTCCCTTCCACCAGTGCCGGAGGGGCAGAAATGGCATTATTGCGCTATCGGGATTGAGCCGAACAGCGGCGACTTACTGGTTGGAAGCTACTACCCTGATGCGAAGACTTACCGTTTTGGCGCGGATGGACGGCAAGTTATCATGGATGGATGGCCAAGGAAGGGGATATTCGCAAGATATATCATCAATCTGAATAATCTGTCCTGGGCATTAACCGCCGGCGGCGGTGCAACTTCCCTTCCTGCGACCTCCCAGAAAAACGATGACATAAGAACAATACCTCCTTCCTGGACAGAGCATGCCAATGGATTAGCTGCGAATAGCGAAGGATACTGGCTTTCCACATCTCAGGGCATTGTCCAGTTTGACAAGGATGGCAAATCCAATAAAAAGAGGATAGGCGGTATTGCGGGGGTCAGGGGCATGGCGGTGGCTGCTGGCGGAACGGTGATAGCGAGTGTTGAAGCCGGGCAGAGAATGCTCAGGTTTTCAATTGACGATGAGCCGGACACCACGTTTACCAGCAACGGAAATGAACCGTTCAGGGTTGGCGCAGGCTGGACGGACAAGGCATGTGGCATAGGATGGGACGGAAAATTATTTTTGGTCCTTGATGAAACAGGAAAGCAAATCTGGCGCTTTGACCCCTGGCACACCGGATGGAAGGAAACCCCCTGGATGCCATTAAGTGAAAAAGGCACCTTCCATAATCCTGTCTCAATGGCTGTTGGCAATAAAATATGGGTTCTTGATGATGGTAGGATTCTTGAAGGAGAATTCAATGCGCCATCCTCTTTCAGAAATGCAGGCATGCCGGAAAAGGATTTGGAAGGAGCGAAGCTGATAACAGGTTCCGGAGCTAGAATTGTCATTGCATCGTCAGCGAAAGTGACGGCATACATGATGGCGGACGGGGGATGCCGCAAGGAATGGGAGAAGGAAGGATTCAGCGGTATAGCAGGCATTGCCT
>JBAQUG010000300.1:0-29260 GCA_049297395.1 Victivallales bacterium
TGGATATGCCCCCTGTCATTCATCGGAGACATGGCCGACAGGATCAGGCGGATATTCAACATGCCCCATCTGAAACCTTCCGACCCCGTGAAACTCGGCTATATCTTCTCAGGAGCTGGCCTCGCAGCCCTCGGACTCACCCTTGCGAAATGCTATCCCCACATTGACGAGAACGGAAAATTCATGGGCTGCAAGATCCCGCTCTACCCCTTCTGCAAGATATGCCCTGGACAACAGGTCTGCCCGGTAATGTCCGCCGGACTCTCCCAGTATCCGCCGCTGCCGGGCTGGGAATGGGTGTTTGGAACCTACAGGATAGGAGTCGTCCTCATGCTTGCATTCTTCATTGCGACATTCGCAATAGGTCGGCGGCTCTGGTGCTATTTCTGTCCGATGGGCATGGTATCGGGGATATTCAACCGCGGCGGGATGATGGTATTGAGGAAGGAAACTTTGAAATGCACCCGATGCGGGGTCTGCAACGAGGTATGTCCGATGCACATCGACTACGTGCGTTCCGAAATGAAAGCTACCGATGTGAGCACCTACAGCTGCCTCCTATGCCTGAAATGCGTACAGAAATGCCCTCAGGACTCATGCCTGAGCCTGGAATTCGCGGGCAGGAAAATCACGGAGTCAAGATTCAAATGACGGATAGCAATACAAGCATGCAGTTCAGCAAAGTCCACGGCCTTCCGCCAAGGCAGACCACCAACGCCAATGCGGCCAAACGGATAGAGGCCGTGGTCCAGGACCAGCTCCGAAAGCTCTCCCAGATCGCGGCCAGACCTCCAAACATGCCTTATTATGAGAACCTGATGACTTCGCATGACGTCGTTTCCGGTTCCGTTCCTAAAATAGGCGTGTACTGCAACATGATCCCGTACGAACTTATAAACGCATTCGGCGCCAGGTCTATCAGGCTGGGCTGCGGAAATCCAGCGGCCGTCCCAGTCGGCGAGGAGATAATCACCGGCGACGTATGTCCTCTTGTCAAGGCTTCAGTCGGAATGCTCCTCTGCCCCGGAACACCCGCCTCAAAATGCAATCTGTTCGTCCTGCCGACATCATGCGACGCGAAGAAGAAGCTCGGCGAGATACTGTCCGACTACAAGCCGGTCTTCATGCTCAACCTCCCTGCGGAACAGAATTCAAACATGTACCTCGACCAGACCGCGAAGGAGCTTGAACGTCTCGCGGAATTCCTCGGCAGGAACCTCGGACGCAGACTTGACAGGGGAATGCTCAGGGAGGAAATGAAACAGTCCAATAAAAGAAGCTCGCTCCTCAGGGAAATATCAAAACTGCGGAATTCGCGGCCGGACATCCTTTCCATCAGGGATCTCTTCCTTGTGATACAGTCCAGCTTCAGCGGTATTTCACTTGCCGAATGGAACTCTGAAACACAGAAAGCGCTTGACTGGATTGCGAAGGAAATGACCAGTCCGCCCCCGAAGGGGAAGAAGACAAGGCTTGTCCTCACCGGCGCACCGATACTGTGGCCCAACTTCAAGGTGCTGTCAGTGCTCGAGGAAAGCGACAGCGTCATAGCGGCCGACACCCTCTGCACCGGCATGCAGAGCTGCATCGATCCTTCGGCGGGCGACGAGTCAAGCGTTAAATACATGCTCCGCTCGCTTGCGATGAAATACATATTCGGCTCAATATGCCCGTGCTTCATCTCGCAGGCCACAAAACTGAACAGGGTGCTCGACCTGGTAAAGGAGACTTCCTCAAAGGGTGTAGTCAACCACGCGCTCCGACTCTGCCAGCTCTGCGACCTTGAAAATTACCGTCTTCATCAGATATTGAAGAGGAACGGCATCCCGCTGCTCGATGTCAGGACCGACTACAGCATGGAGGACACTGAACAGCTGAGGATAAGGGTCGAAGCGTTTCTGGAAACAATTTCATAAGGATATTTGCGTATGGCAATCGACTTGAAGACAGTCACTGGGAAAAAGCCGATGAGGCACAAGAAGAAGCGGATAATCTTCTATTCATTGATGACACTGGTCCTGGCGTTCCTCGTCTTCGATCTCTACTGCGAGATCCATTCGATCCCCTCTTCCATTGAAAAGGCCATCGAGAACAGGCTCCGTGAAAAAGGGCTTCTCGTCACCATCAGGAACGTACGCGCCGGAATATTCCACGGCGTAGTTCTTGACGACGTGACAATACGCGATTCAGTCAACGGCTCCTTGAATCTTTTCACCGCCGAGAGCGTAAGGTTCAGCCTGCCGCTGTCTTTTAAAAGCGTCTACATGGACAAATTCTCCATACAGGGCGGCAACTTGAACCTCCCATTGTTTCCCGAGGCCGGAGATGAAGGCCTTGCCGACATCATCAATTTCCAGAACATAGAGGCCAAGATCGAGAAAAGAGGAAACGATCTCGAGATCATATATGCGACCACGTTCCTGAACGGATTCCTGCTGAACATCTCAGGTGACATAAAGGATGTCTTCTCCGATGGCAGGCTGATATTCCAGGGCGCAGGCGGACTCGACCAGAAAAACATGACGCCTTCATCTTCGCTTTCAGCCCTGCCGCTCAATTCCAGGGCGTATTTCCTGAATGAGTTCAAGAATGTCAAAAGGAGCAGCTTTTCAAGGATGCCGCTCCTGCAGCTGCATATCGGCCTTGCCATGAAGGATCTCTCAGGCAGCACCATGGAATGCCGTCTCAGGATCCCATCGTTCAAGTTCAGGAATTACACGGTGGAGGAAATCAATGGCATCCTGTCGCTCAAGGACAAGAACCTCCACATCGAAGACCTTTCGGCAAACCTGGGCAAATCCGGGAAGATCAAGGCAAGCGGGGAACTTGATCTGTCGGCGATGGTATTCAAGGGCATTATAAACGGAAAGGTGTCCCTGAAAAATTATCTGAGCGCTGAAGACGCGGACTTCCTGAAGAATATCAAGGTGCCGGATGGCCTGTCCGAAATTGAGATAATGATAGGAAGCTATGCGATCCTCGCATACAACGGCAGCGTCAGTGCTTCTGTTTCAGTTCCATCCGCCGAGGTATATAAGCTCCCCCTCAGGGATATAAAGCTCAGCGCGATGGTCTCCTTCGATGAGAAGGAAAAGGCCGACATACATATTGACAAGGCGAAGCTCTCGTTCAACGACGGGGAGTTCCTCGATTTCAGCGGCGACATCAACCACAGGACGAAAATACTTTCCGGCAATATTTCCGGCAAGGCGGTGCCACCGAGGTTCCTGCCCCTCCTCGACGATAAGACTAGAAGCGAGCTCGACCAGCTGATCAAGCTCAGCAACGAACCTTTGACCTTCTCGGGACAGATTGGAAGGATATCCCCGGACCTGAAGGCTGTCCAGGCTGAACTGTCCATCAACCTGCCTTCCCTCCGGATATATGATTCGACATTCACAAAAATATCCACCAGGATTTCCATGGACGGCAGGACCATGAAGGCGTCCTCCATTGAAGCCTCTACTCCGCAAGGCAACAGGATCGACGGGGAAATAGAATACTACATGCCAGACGACCACTTCCATATATCGCTGCACTCCACGGGAAATCCTGAATTCGTACATAAGGCGACTACAGGCAGGGTGCGGGTGAATCTCCAGGCCCTCTATGAGCAGTTCATCTGGCCGGAAAAGAATGAATTGATCGAAATGACGGCACGGATGAACTTTTTCATGAAGAAGGAGCCTCTCTTCAACCTCGTCGGCAGCATCGTGGTCAGCGACTTCTCATACAACAAAGTCCATTTCGACTACGGAGCCTCCGCCTTCTACGTGGATTCGGACTTCCTGACGCTGCTGCCGCGCATAATCCTCCAGCAGGACAAGAACAGCGCGCTGATATCCCTGGCCTACGACAACAGGCAGACCTCGGAGATATTCCCGTCGTCGGAATCGTTCAACATCCCAGGCGGAAAAGGCACTGACAAGCTTTACTTCGAAGTGGACAGCACCCTCCCAGGGAACAGCATCCTCAAATGCATCGTCCCAGGATGGAACCATGGCAGTCTTAACATGCCTGGCACAGCCCCGGTGAAGGTTTCCGGGATGATCGACTTCGTCAATGCTGAAAACACCTTCTTTGACGCCCGCCTCACCGACGCCCAGGCCGAATGGAGCGGCATCCCCATGACCAAGATTAAAACCTCCGTCTCAATGAAGAAAGACATAATAGAGATCAAGGATCTGACTGCCGAGGTGTTCAACGGAGACGTCAACTTCGCATACAACTTCAACATGAAGGACAATACCGGAAAGATGTCCCTGAACGTCGAAGCAGCCGAATTCGCCCCGCTGGTCAAGAATCTCGGTTTCAAGGACTTCTCCGCTAAAAAGACTGGCTCCCTTTCCGGCGATATGACTGCCGACATCCGCTACAATGAAAAGGACGAGCTCCTCATGAACGGAAAAGGGAAGGCAGCGCTCAAGGACGCCGACATCATGGACATACCTGTCCTGAAAGGTTTTACCGACATGCTCGGCAAGAGCGTGATCAGCAGCGAATGGGGCGAGGTCAGCTCCGCCGAATGCAATTTCACCCTTGAGAAAGACCACTTCTTCTCCGATTCCATCCAGACCAACGGCAATGCCGTCGCCCTTTCCGCAGAAGGGAAATATTACTGGGACACAAGCGAAAGCGACTTCAAGGTAAGGGCGAAGATCCTTAAGAACATCCTGCCCTTTGAACTGCTCTCAAAACTCATGGACCCCCTCTCCTGGGCTCTTGAGGCCCGCCTGCACGGAAAAGGCAAGGATTTGAAATGGGAACAGATCAGCAGCATAAAAAGACTTTTCAAATAATGCTTGTTTTTCCGGTTTGCATACAATAATATCTGGCTTTTGACGTTTTAAACATATCGAATCACAAATGTAATTGGACAAAATGAGGTAATCACATGAAGACCAACCTGCTCAAGAAAATAACAGTATGCATGCTTGCCTGTGCATTCCTGGCTGGAAGCATTTATGCCGGAACAAATGTCATCAAGACCAACAAGAACGATAAAAAGGAGCAGAAGAAAGACAAGACAACCATTGTTTCATGGATCGGGACTATAACCATCGAAGCCGATCTGGCAGGAGCTCAAGTTGTCAGCTTCACAAATGACAAGGATATGCAGTCCTATAGTGTCCAGAGCGATGACGCAACCAGGAAACTGCTCGCCGACATCAAGACCAACAGCAAGGTCAAGGTAAGAGGAACCTACGTGGAAAAAGTTGATGGAGCCGTTTTCCTGAAACTTACCGAATGCAAGATCGTGGAAGAGAAAGCCCGGGAAAAAGAGAAGAAGAAGTGATTGTTCAGCAACCCCCTGCCCGCTGTCTGAGTCCTTCATAGGCTGCAACCGCAACCGCGTTTGCAAGGTTCATGCTGCGCGCATGTTTCCCTGGCATAGGAATAGTATACATCTCCTTGAGATGTCGCCTGTAGAATCCCTCGGGAAGACCGCTGCTTTCATTCCCAAATATCAGGAACGAGCCCTTTTCGTAGGGGCAGCCCCAATATTTCTTTTCGCCTTTTGTCGAAAAGAAATATAAACGGGAGTCCTTGTTTTTTTTGAAGAACTCCTCTGCATTCTCGTAAATCTCGCAGTCGACATGCTTCCAGTAGTCCATCCCGGCACGTTTTATATACTTGTCGTCCAGCGAAAAGCCAAGCGGCCTTATAAGATGCAGGCGGCTTTCCGTGTTCACACAGATCCGCCCGATATTCCCAGTATTCTGCGGAATCTCAGGATGGACAAGGACTATGTTGAAATGATTGAATCTCATATCTAGCCACAGACTTTCATTGACCCTTACATGGCACATAACATAAACCACGAACCATTTATCCGCCTAGGGCAGATGCAAATTACACGAAAATAATCATAATTGATTGCTCAAATCCAAATTTATTCCGACTCCTCTTGCAATTACCTCAGTAAGATTACTCGATAATGAATCCGTAACAAATCGCTCCACCTAACCCTTCGCCGCCGGGCGGTCCGGGCTTGTAGGCTCTGAGCGTTCACTCATCCGAGGATTTGCTGAACCTTCTGCGAAATCCGCAGGTCTTGCACAGTTTCTCGACCGTACGGCATTCGGAAAAGCCCTTGATGATCTCTTCCGATCTGACGCTTCCAATTATCTCCTGAAGTCCCGACTTGAAAATATTACCTAGGGGAACCGCAGCATCCTTGTCAAGACAGCAAGGCACGACTGTACCGTCGACGAGGATCGCACAATGGTCGCGCAGTCCCCGGCAGAATCCCTTGTCCTCTGGAATACCGGAATCCTGATCCGGCCAGGCGAACTCCTCGCCGAAATTAAGAAACACCTTCGGAGCAAGTTCAATCCCCTTCCCACCAATCTTCATTTCCATGATCTTCTGCGGTAGCGAAAAGAACTTTTCAATTCCAGAGAGCAAAGCGCGATCAGGTTCCGCTCCAGATTTCATGTTCCACAGGCGTAGGGCGAAAATAATTCCGCTTTTCCTCCTGCCCTCGTCGATGAACTCCAGAATGCCGTCAAGATATCCTTCTGGGATTTCAGAATTCCGCTGGATATCAAGGCAGTGAATCGAAAAGTTGATCTGCCTGACAGATTTTGATTTGAGCAGGGCATCCTCATGCTTCCGGATCAGCACTCCGTTAGTCGCGACATTGACCTTGAACCCATGTCTGTCAGAGAGAACCAGCATCTCCGGAAAACGTGGATGAAGCAGAGGCTCGCCCATGACATGAAGATAAAGGTAGTCGGTGAAGGGTCTGATCTTTCCGAGGATATCATCGAAAGCTCCAAGCTCCATGAAGCTTTTTTCCCGTCTCGTGCCGGGGCAGATCGAACAGCTCAGGTTGCAGGCGCTGGTTATCTCGACATAGATCCGCTTGAATCGTTTCATTGAAAAACCATGGGTGATTGGATGACTGGATATCGGCATAGATCATCAATTACAAGACACAACTAAAGTTGTGAACACCTATAAAAAAATCCTTAATAAAACTATCGTATGGTTTTGCAATTAACTCAGCAATCCATTCATCCATTCTTTTTCGTATTCGCGAACAGAGCCCATCTCTTTCCGGCAACACTGAATACGCCGATCGTAGAAAATCCGGCGTAATACCTCGATTTCATCTCGCCGGCAACTTCATCCTCGTTGATAGCGGGAAAAGGTGCAATGACATACCGTAATTCCAGTTCCTCTTTTACTTCCTCGACGGGAATCATAATGGTATCGCCGATCTGCATCATCCCTGCGACTTTCGCAGGCGGATTGCGCGAACAGGCCTTGTTTATGGCGTCCGACACCGCCTCGCTGTCGAGGAGGATTTCATTGATGGAAAATTTGACTGTCTTAATCATAATAAACTTTTCCGCCGCGTTCAGGAGCGTTGAACTTCGCCGACGCCACATATGCCGCGGCATCTTCATCGTCAAGGCATACTAGAGGAGAAATTTCGATGAGGCAGTCGGGTTCGCCGTTGTCCTTGCGCGGAATCTTCACCCCAGCCTTCTCAAGACGGCGGACATCCTTGTCGACCATCATGGTTTTGCAGGATACCAGAGAGTCGACGCCATCAGGATTCTTGACCGGAGAAAACTCATCTTCACGCTTCGCCTCCAGGATCATGGTCTTGCCGGCAAGAGGAAGTGCGTCGAATATGAATGTCTCAAGTTTAACGGCATTAGGTTTTTCAGGCTTCACAGTTTCGCCTTTATCGTCGATGCATGGGACCTTCTTCTCCGCCCTGTGCCAGGGCATGTTCAGCTTTCCACCCTCGGTGAGGCGTTCCACGAAATCGACGCTTATCATATGTATTGCCGGGCTTCCGGAAATGAAACGGAGACGTCCGTCAGGCTCACGCATTTCCGCGAGGTTCTTCGGCATGTCGCTGTATTCGATGATGTTGAGTTTTCCGTTCACAAGACAGAAATTCCCGAGCTTTTCGAACGGGCCGGTCTTTGCAAGCATCCTGCCGCTCATCTCGGACTTCTCGACGAAATGAAGCCCTATGAAAAAAGGATCGGCCACGCTGACCAGCGGATTGTCAACCTGGAAATACGAGATGTGTTCAATGCCGAGCTTCCTCATCTGGGCAAGGGATCCTGAAAGCTTCAACGCAAGCAGCGTCCCGCCGTGCCCGTTGGGCGAAAGGCACAACGACTCCTTCGACTCCATCAGCACCTTTCCATCCATATCTATCGCGGGCATCGTACCCTGGGCGAAAAAATGCACGAAGGAAGCCTGCAGCCCGAAGAAGTTGTTCTTCTGGAAGAATTCACGGGTCTGGGAATCATTCGTCTTGCTCGTCATTATAAACCAGTGTATCGGGCAGTCATATTTCTTTCCTGTCCTGATCAGCTTCTCGGCGAAATACTGGAACAAAGTCTTGTTCTTCACGGGCGTGGTCGGAAAAGTCCCTTTCGGACCATCGAAGCCGAGACGCGTACCCTGTCCGCCTGCTACGGTAAGTGCGGCGACCTTGCCTTTTTTAAGCAGCTCCACCCCACGCTTCAGTGCAACCCTGTAGAACTCCTTCCTGTCATCGTCCTCAGGTTCTGCCGGGAAATATGGCGCAGGTCTTATATCGGGAGGAATGACAGTTTCAGGCATATTCAACACATATGTATGAATAAGCACGTCCAAATCCAGCCAGTTGACTTCCCTGAGCTGGGATAATATCTTCTCCTTCTGGCGCATATTCATCTCGTTGAAAAACCGGAGCAGATGCTCCTGTCCGTACTTCTTCAAAACATCGATCATTGACTCATCCATCATCAACCCCGATCCTTTAATATTTTATTTTTTTCTTTGCTTTCAGAGTAATCGCGGGACTTCTGGTTCCGGGATGACATCATCTCACCGGCTGTTTCGCCATGAACTCTATTATGCAGAATATCGGATTCTGCCTGTCGGTTGCCGCTTTCTGATATAGGACCTTGGCCTTTACAGGCGGCGCCTTATCCTTCCTGAATTTCTCAGCTAGTATAAGGTAGAAGAGCGCCTCATTGTCAGGATGTATTTTCTCAAGATGCTTTTTGGCATCGTCCGGAGCAAGCTTTCCACTCCATATCGAATCTATTATGCCGTACAATGAATCCTTCCTGCCCTTGTTCTTCGCCAGGAGGGCATCCATGCCTTCCTGCCAGCCGGGCTTGTCGTTCCTCCACAGGATGAAAAGCTTCCAGAAATCCGGAAACTCATCAGGGGGTACCGTCATGAGAAGGACCTCATTGAACCTTCCCTTTGAAAGCAGATAGTATTCATGGTACTTCCTGGCGGACTTGGGATAAGTGTTCGCGAAGTCCTCATCTTCGAGCTTCCCATACACGAGCTTTAATTTCAAGGACTGAGACTTGTACTCCTCGGCGAACTTCGGTATGCCTTTCAGCTCGTTGAGGTATTTTCCAGCGCGCGCCGGAGTCGGCAGCCTGAATGCAAGACCAATAAGCTCAGCCGCCTTCTCCTCTGTGGAAAGGTTCTGTCCGGCCAGTAATTTCTCGTATTCGTCAAGCCCCTCCTCGCCTTTTCCATTCATTATCCTCGCATATGCAAGTAACTGGTGCAGATTCCTGTCGCCTGGCTTGAGCCTGACGCATTGCGAATACGCCTCTTCCGCATTCTGGAAGTCGCGCTTCAACGTGTAGAAATACGCCAGTTCATAGAACGCCTCGAAGAACGCCGGATTGAGCTCCGTGACTTTCCTGTAGACTGGCACTGCCTCGTCAGGCATGACACCAAGCGACTTTGCGTAGAAATATCCGGCGATATAGTCGTTGCTTTTCTGGCTCCACCATTCCGAGTAGGTTTCAAGGGCGAGATTGTCCTGTCCGTTTTCCATCAGCGCGTCGAATATTGTCTGATGCAGGAGGAAGTCCTTCGGAAAGAGATCTATCGCCTTCTTGTATTCAGTCTTGAACTTAACGAGGTTCCCGCTGGTGACGAGCAGTTTCAGGAAGTCGGACACCTTCTCCGGATTCAATTCGCCCAGATTCACCTTGTCAAGCTGTTTCGCGGCCTCATCCTTCTTTCCGGCCTGCATCAGAAGTTCGGTGAGATACATTATTGCTATGCTCTTCTTTTTCTCCTCAAGCACTCCCAGCGCCTGGGTCAAGAGGTCTATCTTGTCCTGCAGCTTTTCGGAAAGCTGGGCTGCGGACATGAAACAGTCCAGATCCTTGAACTTCTTGGAGGCGTAGGCATAAAGCTCCTTCGCCTGTTCCTTCTCCTGCTTCTTCAGGAGGATCGAACAGTAGATCTTCAGGTTTTCGAGGGAGAGGTCCGACTTGTTGAGCTTCTTGAACTCGGCGGCCGCCTTGTCGGGCTGGCCTGAAGCCATGTACGCCAGGGCCAGCTGTGTACCGACGGCGATATCAGCGGGAAAACCTTCACGAGCCTTCTCTAGGAATTTCACGACCTCATCGTTCTTCTCCTTCTTGGCCAGCATCCTTGCGGATCTGAGATAAGGCTGCGGATTCTCCTTCCATCCGAGGTCAATGCATTTCTGGTAGTCCTTGAGTGCGTCGTCATCCTGCTTCAGATTTTCATAGCATTCGGCCTCTCCAAAAACTAGCACAAGCTCCTTTTCCTTCCAGCTTTCGGTAAGGAGCGTCTGGTACAATTTCAATGCCTCCTTGAATTTAGACTCCTTCAGGGCGGCAGCCGCAGCAGCGAGTTTCTTTTCCAGTTCCGCAACCCTCTTAGCCTCCGCCTCCGCCTTGGGATCCTTATTGCCTGACTTTGTCGCTGAAGCCTGTCCATCAGGCTGAGCTTTTTCCTTGGGCTTCAGCAGGACGAACGCAGAGATTCCACCGATCACGACAACGCCGACGGCCACTGCAGCAATCATGAGTATCTTCGGGGAAAGTTTTAACTTGAGGCTGAATTTCTTCTTTATCGCTATCTTGTCCCAGTTCTCCTGGGCCTGCCCCTGTCCCTGGAACATATCCGGCTGCAGATCTTCCTTTGTGGAATCCGCTCCAGCATGCTCCTCCTTCTGCTTCTCGTGTTTCTTGCGGTCAAATGAGAATACGCTTTTCTTCTCCTTCTCGATATTTCCGAGGACAGGGATGTCGGTAAAACTGAAGTCCTCGCCGCCCTTGGAATCACCCCCTATCTTATTGGGAGTGTTCTCAAAGGAAAAACCGGAATCTTTTTTTTCCGAACTCATAGGAAAACGCCTGTTAATTTCTTGCTTCTAAATGTTTGTCAGAAGGCATACGCTGGGCATACACTGGACAATTGCATAATATAACGCCCTTATGTGCATATTTTATCCTTTCATAAGGCAATTTGCAAAAAAATATTATGGGGCTATTATATTGTTTTCTTAATCGAAATAATTTATTAATACTTGTTTATTATACGGTTGGGGCTATAAATAAAAACAATAAATCACCTAATAATAAAGGAATAGTAACAATGACTAAAAGAGATTTTGTCGTAAAAATCGCGCAGGAAACGGGTTTAACTCAGAACCAGGTCGCATCCGTGGTCCAGAAAACCCTTGACTACATTTCCGATGAACTCGCCTCTGCACGCAATATCGAACTGAGAAACTTCGGCATCTTCGAAGTCAAAATCCGCAAGAGCCGCAAGGGACGCAATCCCAACAAGCCTGAGAACGAAGTAATAATACCCGAAAGAGTCGTCGTCAAATTCCGTCCGGGAAAAGAACTCAAGGACCGCGTCGAGCAGCTCAAGCCCGCCAAAATCAAGTAAACACTGTAGGCATGCCTGTCTGGAACCGTCCTCTCCGGAGGATGCCTCCAGGCAGGTCGGTAAACCATGAGCAAGTTCTCCCCACCACCCGGAACTTCGGACATATTTCCCGAAGAGATATTCTACTGGCACAGTCTTGAAGACACTGCCAGGAGGATATTTCCTCTCTACGGCTATCTCGAAATGAGAACCCCAGTCTTCGAATACACGGAAGTCTTCAAGAGAGGCATAGGCGATGAGACCGAGGTCGTCCAGAAGGAAATGTACACATTCGAGGACCGCGGGGGAAGAAGCCTTACCCTGCGCCCTGAAGGAACCGCAGGCATAATGCGCTCGCTCGCTGGGACCGACGTCATGAACGGCAATGAGAAAAGAGTATACTACATCGGGCCAATGTTCAGGGGCGAAAGACCTGCCGCCGGAAGAAGACGGCAGTTCCACCAGATAGGAGCTGAGAACGCAGGCAGAATCGCACCGGAACTCGATGCCGAATGCATCGCCCTCCTCCTCCACTACCTCGATGAACTCGGGATCACCGGTTACAAGCTGCTCCTGAACACCAGGGCATCCCACGAAGACCGCAAGCCCGCCGAGGACTCCCTCCGCGCGTATTTCGCAAACGCCGTTTCCGGAATGTGCCAGGACTGCAGGAACAGGCTCGAAAGAAATGTATGGCGCATCCTCGACTGCAAGCAGGAGCAGTGCCGCGACGCTATTTCAAAGACCCCCGACATCGCCGGCCTGTTCGGGGAACCGAGCCGGAAATATTTTGAAAAGGTATGCGCGACACTTGCAACAATGGGCGTCCCGTACGAAATCGATTCCAAACTCGTGAGAGGGCTCGACTACTACGTCCACACCGTCTTCGAGGTGACCCATCCCGGACTCGGCGCGCAGAACGCCATTGCCGGAGGCGGACGCTATGAGATATTCGCACCGGAAAGCGACAAGCCCATCATAGGCGTCGGATTCGCCGCCGGACTTGAACGCCTGATAATGGCGCAGCAGTCCCTCAACATAACGCCTGCAAACGAAAACCTCTCACCCCTCGTGTTCCTCATCGGACTCGGTGCAAATGCCAGGAATGAGAATTTGAAGCTGGTGGCCACGCTGAGGAAAGCCGGCATTTCCGCGATGGCGGAAGTCGAGGAGAAAAGCATGAAGGCATCGATGCGCGCCGCAAACCGCCTCAATGCGAAGTTCGCAATAATCCTCGGCGACAATGAACTTGCAAAGGGAACAGTCGTCCTCAAGAACATGGCCGACGGCTCCCAGAATGAAATCAGCTCTGCAACTCTAGTTGAGCACCTGAAATCATAAATCCGCTGTGCGGATTTATTTCCAGTCCTTCTGGCGGTAGTCCTTGTAGAAATCCCTGCCCCATCCGATCACCTTGTCCTTCTCGAAGACTATCGGAGTACACTCGTCGTGGGTTATATTCCCATCATGCCATTCGCAGTCTGTATAGTAGAAAAAGACATCGGGAAGACAGTATTTCTCACCCTTGACAGGCTCTCCCATAACTGCGGTGACCTCGTCCTTAGTCATGCCTTTTTTCAGCTTCTCGATGTTATCCCGGTTGCGCCAGGTCTCACATGATACAAGGAAGATCGCCATGCCGAGGATGAAACTTAAAAGGAAAATTCTTTTCATATCACACCTGAGTTTTGAATGGTACGTATTCAGTAAACAATGTCGTTTACTTAATCCGTACAAACTGTTGATTCCGCATTCCATTAGATGTAAATATTCACTGAGCGAACATAGCCCAGTGAATATTTACGGACACAGAAAGCCCACCTACTTAAAACCCGAATTCCGGCTGGGAAAGGCCCCAGTCCTCATCGCCTTTTTTTGCGCCCTTCCCTTTTTTTTCCGGATCGTCTTTTTTTTTAGAGTCCGACTTCTTATCGGCTTTCGGAGCGTGATCTTCTTTTTCCGCCTTATGTTCCACGGTCCTGGGTTCTTTGGCGATTTTCCCCTTGACAGGCCTTTCCGCTTTCCTAGCTTTCCCATTCCTGCCCTTTTTCACGTCCGGATCTTCAGCCTCCAATTCCAAAACTTCCTCTTTCGCATTGGTTTTTCCCGGCTCCTTTTTCATAGGATTGGATTCGGTTTTTGACTTCTCATCCTTTTCAGGAGTTTTCTTCACCGGCACCTCATCATTTTCCGCTTCATCCCCGTCGGCCTTCAGCACAAGCTTTTCAGGCTCGGTGGACGGTGTCTGGCCCTGTGCGGAATCCGCAGCGGGAGGGAGAGGCGCAGGAGTTCCGTTTTCAGCCCCATTTTCCGGACCGGGCTGGAGTATATTGCCCTGGCCGTCGGAAACTCCAAGGAAACGGTAGTCTATGATCTTCTTCTTCTCTATGCCGAACCCCTTGGCCTTCGGCGTCCTCATCCCAACCTGGCTGAAATCAAGGGTGCAGCTCTTCTGCTTCTGGTGCGGCTTGGGTTCGAACACGCATTCATAAACATAGTTCGGACGCGTGTTTATCAGATCGATCTTGCAGCCCTCAGGAGCGATGTTGTATTCCTTGTCGGCTATGAATCCCCCGATCGCAGTCCTCTTCGCATAACTGAAATCCGTCTTCTTGTCCTTATAGACGAGATTGAACACAAGGTTCTTGTCGAACTTGCAGAAATATACGAGACGCCCCACGAAAGCCTTGTCGGGTATGTTTATGACCTTGTACTTGCCGTTGCGCTCTATGCAGAGCAGACGGTCGTATTCGTTGCAGGTGATGGTGTCATCGCTCTTGACGGATGTTCCAACGAAACCGTTCTTCTTGTCCCAGCCGACCTTGATGTTGTTCAGGGCGACCTCGCGGACGTCGATCTTGTCGAACTTCTCTATCTCCGTATGCCTCGGGAACAGCTTGCCGTATTTCCCGATAAGCCCGTTGAGGTATTTGATGGCATAGGCCTTCATGCGCTTGAGGTTCTTCTGCACCTCCTCGATCTGGAGGACTATGTCGTCGATGTCCTTCTTGTTCTTGTTCATGTCGAACAGGGAAATCCTGCGGATCGGGATCGCAAGCAGCTTCTCGATGTCAGAGTCGACTACGTCGCGCTTGAGCATGTGTCGGAAAGGCTTGAGCCCCTCATGGACCTCCTTGAGCACCTTCTCATATGTCTCGCATTTCTCAATGCGCTTGTAGATCCTGTTCTCTATGAATATCTGCGCCAGGGTCTTGTCGTGGAACGCGTCGTTCAACTTCGCAAGTTCTATCTCGAGCTCCTTCTTCAGATACTCGAGCAGCCTGTCGGTATTCCTCTGCAGGACTTCCGGGATGGTCATCTTCACGGGCTTGTTGTCGGCGATGACTATGAGGCTTGTCGAAACTGACACCGAGCAGTCCGTATACGCATAGAGCGCATTCAAGGCCTTGTCCGGATCATAACCCCTTGCAGGAGTTATCTCGATCTCGAGCCTGTCCGCAGTATAATCGTTGATCTCGGATATCTTGATCTTATTCCTGCGTACTGCGTTTTCGATGGAGGCTATCAGCTTCTCCGTCGTCGTCACGGCAGGTATCTCGCGGATTATCAGCTTGCGTCCGGCCTTCTCGATCTTCGCCCGGAGCACGATCCTGCCATTGCCCTGCTCATAGTCGGAAACATCCATCAGCCCACCCTGGATGAAGTCAGGATAGATCCTGTATCTTCCGCCTTCCAATATCTTTATCTGGGCTTCGAGGAGCTCATTGAAGTTGTGCGACATTATCTTGGTCGACATTCCGACCGCGATGCCTTCCGACCCCATCATCAGGAGTGCAGGAACTTTGGCGGGAAGGGCTACCGGCTCCCTGTTCCTGCCGTCATATGAATCGACGAATTCAGTGATGTCGTTGTTGAACATCACTTCCTTGGCTAGATTGTTGAGACGGCATTCGATGTAACGCGCGGCAGACGCGCTGTCACCGGTGAATATGTTTCCGAAATTTCCCTGCCTGTCTATGAAGTATTCCTTGTTGGCGACAACTACCAGGGCCTCGTAGATCGATGCATCACCATGCGGATGGAATTGCATCGTATGGCCGACGACATTCGCTACCTTGTGGTATTTCCCGTCGTCCATCCTCTTCAGGGACCACATTATACGGCGCTGCACTGGTTTCAGACCGTCGTCGACATCTGGAATCGCCCTGTCCTTGATGACATACGACGCGTATTCGAGGAAGTTGACGTCCATCAGGCGGCGCAGATGCGTATTGCCGCTCCTGGGGATCGCCGTAGGTCCGATGTACTCACCTTCTGCATCCGGGGTGGTGACTTCCTTGTTCTCAACCTCCGGCTCTTCCTTCTTATGCTTCCTATCACCGGGCACGGGGTCTTCCGAGGCTGCCTCTACGATCTCCTCCCCGTCCTTCTGGTGTTTGTCCTTAGGCAGCTTCGGTTCCTTATGCTTATCGTCCTTGTCTTCTTTTTTCTTCATGGAACAAGATTCTCCATAATGTAATTGCGGCGCTCGGGGGTGTTGTCACCCATGTAGAACGCCAGGATCTCAGGTACGTTCCTCATGTGGTCGACGGTCACGCTTGTGAGCCTGATATCCTCGCCTATGAACTGTCCGAATTCGGATGGCGATATCTCCCCAAGCCCCTTGAACCTGGTGATCTCCGCGCTTCTCTCGCCAAGCTCCTTGATGGCCCTCTGCTTCTCCTGCTCGTCATAACAATAGACAGTCTTCTCCTTGTTCCTCACCCTGAATATCGGAGTCTCGAGGATGTGCACGTGTCCGGAAAGGACGAGAGGCTCGAAGAACTGCAGGAAGTATGTTATGAGAAGGTTCCTGATATGGACGCCGTCGACGTCCGCATCGGTTGCGATTACGACCTTGCTGTACCGGAGGTTCTCGATGTCCTCCTCGATGTTCAGCGTCTGCATTATGTAGTAGAGCTCGTTGTTGCTGTAGATCTCCTCAAGCTTCTTCCCGAAACAGTTCAACGGTTTCCCGCGCAGTGAGAATATCGCCTGGGTGTATACGTCGCGGCTGCCCACCATCGAACCGGCGGCAGACTGCCCTTCCGTGAGGAATATCATTGACTGCCTGCCCTTGGTCGAACCGTCGTTCAGATGGAACTTGCAGTCCTTGAGGTTCGGGATCTTGAGCGCTATTTTCTTGGCGATCTCCTTGGACTTCTTCTTGACCGACTGGATCTCCTTCCTGACGCTTTCGTTCAGCGTGACCTTCTCGATCATCACGTTCGCCTGGTCAAGATGGCGGTGCATGTAGTTCAGGACGGCATCCTTGACCGCGTTCACGATCCCGGCCCTGATATCGGTGTTGCCCAGCTTGTTCTTGGTCTGTGATTCGAATATGGGATCCTGGAGTTTTATCGCAATCGATCCCACGATACCGTCGCGCACATCGCTGCCTTCAAAGCTCTTCTGCGCGAAATCGTTTACGGCCTTGAGTATCCCCTCCTTGAATGCGGAAAGATGGGTTCCTCCGTCGTTCGTATACTGTCCGTTAACGAAGGAATAATAAGTTTCACCGTAGTTTGCAGTATGGCAGAAGGCGAACTCAATGGTCTTTTCCTTATAATGGATGATGTTGTAGAGCCGCTCATCGCCGACTTCAGTCTCAATGAGGTCCTGAAGACCATTTTTTGAGTAGAACCTCTCTCCGTTGAAATAAAGGGAGAGGCCGCTGTTGAGATAGGCATACATCCAGAGCCTCTTCTCGATGTATTCCTTGTCGAAGGCCAGCTTCGGGAACATCAAGGCATCTGGAATGAAGGTTATGAACGTGCCGTTCGGCTCCTGCGTCTTCCCTTCTTCCTGCTTCTTCAGCTGTCCACCCTTGAATATCGCCTTCTTGAACTTGCCTTCACGGAAGGACGTGACCTCGAAATATTCGGAAAGGGCGTTGACGGCCTTTGTCCCGACACCGTTCAACCCCACCGAAAACTGGAACACGTCGGTATTGAACTTGGCGCCGGTGTTTATCTGGGAGACGCATTCTACCATCTTGCCAAGAGGAATTCCACGGCCATAGTCCCGGACAGACACCTGCTTGTCGTTGATCGCAACATCAACACGGCGACCTTCCCCCACAATGTATTCGTCAACGCTGTTGTCTATTATCTCCTTGATCAGGATATAGATGCCGTCATCGGGGTGGGTACCGTCCCCCATCCTGCCTACATACATCCCAGGCCGAAGGCGAATATGTTCAAGAGAACTTAGGGTTTTAACCTTGCTTTCATCATAAGTCTGGTTCATTATATACTATATCTTGTGTTTTAAGTTGAAATTATCTTTCAATTTATACAATTAGCTGCATTTTTCAAGAATTTTGACTGAAAATACAAGATATTGGATATTTTTTAAAAAAAAGAATGCGGAGTTTGTTTTCAGGATATATAGTCCCCCTGTTTTACAGTTCTATGTCTTAAGCGCATATGAAATTCGAAGCTCGAAAACCGAAACAAGCTCGAAAAAAAGAAAATCTTGATTTTCAAAACAATGTTTGAAACATTTTGATTAATTTCGAATTTGTTTCGGATTTCGACATTCGGATTTCGAGTTTGGGTTGCGGGCAGAGCCCGCATTAAGCCTAACGGGGTGTTTGCATGTTGTTAGGGATCATAGGAGACATTCACGGCAATATTGAAGCGCTGACTTCAACCTATGAAGCGCTCAAGGAAGCCGGTTGCCAGAAGTTCGTCTGTACTGGCGACATTGTGGGTTATGGGGCCTCCCCCCTCGAATGCATTGACTTCGTCCGCGACAATAAGATCGCCTCCATCCGCGGCAACCACGACCACTACACTACCCAGCGAAACACCGACTGGAACATCCAGCCATATGCAAAACAGGTAATCCAGTGGATGCAGAACACCATGCCTCAAAGCTATATAGACTGGCTGGACACCCTGCCCTACCAGATGGAAGTCGAAGGTGTTCAGTTCGTGCACTCATCCCTCGAATGCAACGACGGCAAGTCCTGGCCATATATTCTCAGCGCACAGAGCGCCCTTTTCCACTTCTTCCTGCAAAATGCAAAATGCTGTTTCTACGGACATACCCATATACCTCTCATCTTCATCCTCAACAGGGGGAATGTCACCATCGAAATGCTCACGACCAGGAACATCGCAAAGACCAAAGGAGAGAAATTCCTCTTCAACTCAGGTTCGGTCGGACAGCCAAGGGACTTCGACTCAAGAGCCGCCTCGGTACTCTTCGACACCAGGAAACTCGACATCACCCTCTTCCGTGTAAAATACAACGTGGAACAGGCCCAGCTGAAAATACTGGCCGCCGGACTCCCAAGCCAGCTCGCGGAAAGACTCTCCTCCGGACAGTGAAACATTTTCACTGCCGTCCCAGGGATTACATGCACGCTGTCCTCACCCGCTCAGGGTCAGGCGGTGCCTGATTTTATCGTCGCGGTACCGGATTGGCGGCTGCTGGAAGATCCTCTTGAACGATTTATTAAAATGAAACACATCCCTGTAGCCGTACAGCTCCGCGCATTCCGAGGCGGAGACATCCGATTCCACCAGCCTTTTTGCCGCATCTTCCAGCTTTAATTTATGCTGCAGATGGAGCACCCCGCAGCCAAACAGCTTCTTCACACGCCTCTGGAGAGTGGGCCTGCTGACATGGAAATGCGAAGCAACCATGTCCACAGAGAGGAATTGATTGAGCTTGCCCTTCAGGAACTCGAGCATCTCGATTGAGGAGGTTTCATTCTCGCCCCGGTTGCAGGCCACGAGATTCAGCGCGTATTCATCAAGGCAATGCATGATCCTCAGATCCCTGAGCGGATCGTGCAGCAGTGGGTTGTATCCGGACAGTTCCGAACGGACGAACTCGTTCAACGGCATCTTCATCACCATGGGCGACAAGAAGTTGTTCGCTATGAGTTTCAGTATCCCGCGGCTGTCATGGGCTTCGGTGAAGTTAAGCCCGAACTGCTGGTGCCCTCTGGGAGTCCTCAGCCTGTGCTTGTATCCAGGCGGCAATATATGCAGGAAGGACGATGCCATGCTGATCCAGCCATCTCCGAAATCAACGTCATGGACTCCGTCCAGGACATGGATGATCTGATAGTACTTGTGGCTGTGCCAGTCCTTTGTCCGCCCCGGAACCCAGCGTATCAAATTGTAGCTGCCCCATGGACGGCAACTGTCTGGCATTGTTTGAGACAATTCGACAATCATTTGAGATATTTATCCATAGTAATAAGTATTTACACGAGATATAATTTAACATATGCAGGGGAGTTGTCAAATACCCTGCGGTTCTTTGGATCAATAATATGAGAAAGGAAATTTTATATGAAATCCTCTTCAAGTAGGTCTCCTGAAGTCAGGCGCATCACAGAAAGCGACAGGCATTGTTTTTTCGGCTACTACGATGTCCAGGCATGGAGTCCTGACAAGAAACAGCGCCTGTGCCACAGGGTCAAATTCCGGGACAGGCTGCCGATGCAGAATGACGTGGCGGAAATTGGCGTTATCGACCTCGAAAGCCTGAAATATGAAAAACTGGCGGACACCACGGCATGGAACTTCCAGCAAGGGGCGATGTTGCAGTATCTTCCGGGATCAGAAGGCAGGGAGATCGTTTTCAACGTTCGGAAGGATGGTGCCTACCGCGGATGCATCATGGACATGCACGGCGGACACAGGAAAATACTCGAACGTCCGATTGCAAACGTATCCCCTGACGGAAAATTCGGATTAAGCATAAATTTCGACCGCATGTTCGCGTTCCGCCCCGGCTACGGATATGCGGGAGGCCCGGACGCGCGGCTTGCCGAGGATCATCCGGACGACGACGGTGTTTTCCTTATCGACATGGAGTCCGGCAAGGCCAGGCTGATCATGTCACTCGACCAGATCCATGGGTTCTCAAAGGACTGGCTTCTCCCCGGCCACCACAAACTGGTCGTCAACCATCTCGGCTTCAATACGGACGGAACACGCTTTGTCGTCCTGACCCGCTACTTCCCGCCTCCGGGGACATTCAGCCAGACCATGCTGACCACCGCGGCCGGCGACGGTTCAGACGCCTATCACCTTACGGAGGACTACCGCTACGCCTCCCATTACAACTGGAAAAACCCATCGCAGCTCCTGATACATGCGGGTGGCGCAACAGGCAACCAACTCTATCTCCTCACCGACAAAAGCCATAAGGCGGATGTCATTGACGCAGGTGTTTTTACGAGTGACGGGCACTGTAGCTATTCTCCCGACAGGAAGTGGATCATGTATGACAGCTATCCGGACAAAGAACGCAGGGAGCATCTCTTCATCTACCATGTCGAACGCAGGGAGAAGATTGAACTTGGACGCTTCCTATCAACGCACACCGGATCAACGGACATCCGCTGCGATCTCCATCCCCGCTGGAGTCCCGATGGAAAATCGGTCTCCTTCGACTCAACTCACGAAGGATTCCGCGGCATCTATTCCATAGACTTGGAAGGAGTTGTCTGATGAGGAACACCTGCAAGCTGAGCGTTTTTCCTGAAGTGGTGGCGAAAACTCCACGGCATCTCGGCGTGAACGTGGAGGTCCAGGAATACCATGACGCCATCAACCTTTGGGATTGGCTGGCCGACTCCGGCGTCACGGTAGTGCGGGAGTTCCATCCGGAAGTCAACCTGCGTAAATGCCCCGTCAAGGAGAATGAATGGGATCCGATCAATGACCGCATCGGATTCGACTCCTTCCGTCAGAGAATCCTGGCCTCTCCGGAAAACGGCCCTGTCCGATGGGACAACTACCGCTTCGCCGAAACCATTCAATGGATGGGAGTTCCCGACGAGATTGCGAGGAAGCTTCAGGAACTGGGTATCGAACCGCTCTACTCCCTGGGCTACATGCCCAAAATGTTTCCGCGTCCGATCCTCAAAGACCTGGAATTCCAGGGGATTCCGGAAGATGCACATATCGACTGGGGGGCCGCCGCCAGCGCCTACGAATATTATTTCGCCGTGGTCCATCATTACGCATTCGCGTTCGCAGGAAAGCGTTTCATGATGCTCAACGAGCCGGAAAACCAGTTCAGGGGATTCTATCTTCCTCCTGATCTGGCGGCAAAGGAAGGCAGTTGGGGGCAATTGATTTTCAAAGATGGAACCCGTGATGAAGCCACACGGTATCTCGGAATCGTGTCCAGCCAGTATGCGGCAATTGCGAGGTTCGCACGCATGGCGGTCGATGATGTGGAAACGCTGCTGAAGGCCGCAGGTCGGACAGCCGGACTCCGGCTTTCGGGTCCGACAAATGTCGCCTGGGAGATTTTCTGGGATAAGACCGGCAAATACTTCGACACTCTCGACTACCACTTCTACAATCCGCATCCGGACACGTTCGGCCTTGCGTTCCCTGCCGTCGCTGCGAAAGCGGGAAAGATGGGAAAATCTGTTGCGACAAGCGAGTTCCACCGCTTTTCCGGACAGACTGATTTCGCGGACAATCCGTTTGTCTTCGGAAGCTCTCTCAAACTTGCCGGTATGCTGATGGATCTGCTCCAGCTCTCATCCAAGGATGATCCTGAAATCGACTTCGCCACTCTATATCTCCTGCATTTCCCGTCAACCCACCGCAACTACAAGCATCTTCTCTACGGTGATATGAACATGCTCGACTGGACAGGCGAAGACCGTGCGCCATGGGGACGCAGTGAAGAATGGCATCCGACGGCGGCGGAAATGCAGATCCGCTTCGCCACTCCGGCCTATTTCATGTTCAGGATGCTGGCGCGTTGTGCCGCAGATGGAAAGTCCCCTGTTCCGCATCCGATCCTACGCTGGGGAATGAGCAACCCTCTTTCGATATTCCCACAGGATTTATGCTCCGACTTGAAAATAGTGGTTGTAGATCAAGGAAAGCAGATTCTCGTCAACATCCTCAATAATGCCGACACCGCACTGGAGAATCTTGAGATATGCCTTGACGGCATTCCTACGGAATTCGCACATGCGGTTGTAAGGGAATGTTCGCGCAAGAACCATGACAAAGCCGTAGCGGAGATGCCTGTAGTCGGAAACCGTATCCGCATGGATGTCCCCCCCTGCTCCCTGACACAGGTGATTTTTACAAAACTCCGCCTGGATCGGATTTCAAGCCTGCGCATCGAAGAGAGGACTTTCACTCCAGGCTCAGTCAAGGGGCTTGAGCTCCATCAGACGACAATGCTCCGCGCAATTGGAATCATCGATGGACATGAACATGATCTGACCAACCTAGATATTGTATGGTCCAGCAGTGCTCCGGCCATTGTGCGCGCCGACCAATGCGGGTTGATCCAGCGCATGCGTAATTCCGGAGGGAAAACAATCATAAAGGCGAAAACTGCAGGAGGCCTTGAATCCCCGGCCATTGAAATACCCGGCAATATTTCCAGAAAATAAACGGACATATGAAATATGGCGGAAACTGAACTGTATGATAAAATAAAATAAATGTGTTTTAACTGGAGTGATTATGACATCGAGAATCGGAAAGTGCAGGGTTAATGCGTCGTTCGCGGATTTCGACAGACGGGCGGAGAAAGGGGAAAGGCTTACGGTCGCATTCCTTGGGGGATCCCTGACCTGGGGGGCGCGATCTTCAGATCCGCAGAAGACATCATACCGGGCAATCGTCGGGCAGAACCTTAAGGACAAATATCCAAAGGCGCACTTCAATTTCGTCGATGCTGCCATCGGTGGCTCTGGAGCCCAGCTTGGAGCTTTCCGGCTCCAGCGGGACGTGCTCGCATACAGACCGGATCTTCTCTTCCTCGACTTCACCCTCAACGATAGTGCCCACTCGACTACTCCCGACACCCTTGCCGCGCATGAGGCCATCATACGCAGAGTCATTTCGGAGGCAGACTGCCCTGTGATCCAGATGTTCTTCGCCGCAAAAAACTTTGTCACGGAAGGAACGACCGAGAAGATGAAACGCCGCGCGTCCCATATTGATATCGCTAAGGCCTACAACCTCCCCTGCGGCGATGCAATTGTCCTCATGCAGGAGAAATACAGGAAGGGCAAAATCGTTCTTGACGAGATCTGGCCACCGGAGACCTTTGACAACACCCATCCCTGCGACAAGGGCTATGCCCTCTATGCCGAGGCCGCCTGGAACGCCTTCAACAGGGCCGTCTCTGGAAAGATCGTCTGCCGCGTCCCGGAAAAGATGCTTAATGCCGACACCTACATGCATGTGTCGCGTGTGAAGATCTCATCCTTGAACCCCCTGCCAAAAGGCTGGCGCACCGCCTCTCCCAGCACCGTCTACTGCGCCTTCGACTTCCTGATGTCGCGCTGGCTGGATGACGTGTCAGTCGCCTCCAATTTCAAAAAAACTGCAAGAGACAAGCCCGCTCCTGCGGAACCTGCGCAGACATTGGAGCTCAAATTCAGCGGATCAAGCGTCCTCCTCTTTGGCGAGTCGACTCCGCGCTCCTGCATGTACCGGATCACCATCGACGGACAGACGAAGGAATTCAATGCCTGCCAGCTTGGACAGACCGGAATAGGAAGAATGTGGCAGGTCGTGGCGGAAACTCTTGATCCGTCAGTTGAGCACAATCTGGAAATCCAGCCTGTCTTCGAAAGTCCCGAGAAGCCGCAGGAACTGTGTCTGGAAAGCATATGCGTGGCAGGTGGACGGGCGAAGGTGTGGAGGTCTCGCTGAGACCGCCGCAGACACTGCGGCGAGTCATCCCTGCCTTGAACACGAAAATACAATTTTACATACAACTAGAGGGAGGAAAATCAATGACAAGAAAAGGCAATCAGTGGTTTCACAGGCTGGCCATCGCCGCGTTTGGAGTTTCGATGCTGGCTGGAATTTCCGAGTGCGCAGGAATGGCGGGCGGCGCCCCACCACCTTCTGAAACAACCACGAAAGAGGTTGGCCCTCTTGACTTGAGGGGATACGGACGGGTTTCCGCTGAAGGAAGTCTGTGGCGGGAAAAGGAAGGCGACACCGCCCGGGTCAGTTTTCATTGCCAGGATGCTGAATCCGCAAAAATACTTGCATCCAAATACCTGGCCGACATGCTGGCCTACGGTGCGGTGAAAGTCGTGGAAACGCCAAAAGGGCTCTCTGGAACAGCGCTGGAGGTGCGTCATGGCGGAATCTGGCTGATCGGCGTTGATGGGAAAGACGTGGCTGTCGCATCGGCTCCGACACGTGCGACACTCGCCAAATCCGTAAAATCGCGGGGCGGGGACAAGTGGCTTCCGGTTCAACCCCAGGCTTATCCGCAGTGGCTGGACTGTTTTGACAACGCGGCTTTGGGATACCGATGGAAGCCAAACACCAAGACACCGGAGCAACTTGCCTGGTTCAAGGATTTTCCCGCTGCGGCGAATGTGCATACCTTATACGAATTGACCAGAAACCCGGCACCGGGCGTGTATGACAACAGCGGTTCGGAAAACGCGCTGGCCCAGCTTCGCCAGATAGGGAAACCCAACCGCTATATTAGTTTCTCCACGACTCATGGCGACGGCTTATGGTGGAACTGGCTGAGACAGCCCGGCCATCAGGTCGAAGAGGCGCCAGCTGGATTCACCGGCGAATCCTTCCTTGAAGAGGGTGGTTATTACCTGGAACAGACCGCCTCTCCGATGAGCAACGCCATCCTTCAAGATTCTCTTGTCCACCTGATGCGCAAGCGGGAACACCCCGGCGTGCTCGGATGGATGGAGCCCCATGGCGAATTTCAGTTGAAACATTGTCCCTACCTGCCTCCAGGCTACCAGTCGCGTTTTCCGGCCTACCTGCAGATGGTGAAGAAATATTCACTGGAAACCATTTCGGAGGCATACGCCGGAAACCGAAAGGCATATCCCTCCTGGGATAAAATCCACTTCCCGGACAGCTCCTATTTTCAGGGGCGGCGCGACATGTTCCTGGATCTTGACGACAAACCCTGGCGCTGGTGTGCAGGGCCATTGGAGGACGGGGAAAAGAATGGCTGGGGCAAGCCTGATTTCGATGATTCCGGATGGGGCGAGGACCGGCGCGAGAGCAAGCTGCTGCTCAGCCAGTCCGCATCACGTACGAACCCTGTATATCCTTTATGGTACCGGTTTACACGCAATATTCCTGAATCATTCCTTGGACAGGACAGGAAAAGCAAGGTCTTCCTGCATATCATGCCATATACCCTCGGCAAAGGCATGAACATGTCCGTCTGGGTGAACGGACAAAAAATCGCCGGCGAATTAACGGAAACTAAAAAATACTACATGGATCATTGCCAGGTTGAAATAAGCAAGGAACTCAAGACTGGCGACAACCATTTCGCGATCTACTCCAATGGCGGACGCATCGCATACAGGGTTTTCCTGAGCCATGTATCCGGCGAACGGTATCCCTTCGCGGATCCGCAGATCTGCCGCCAGTACCTGGACTGGATAGATTATCTGCGCTGGGAAAAAATGCAGATGCTGGAGAATTACCTCCGCGTCATGAGAAGCGTTGATCCGAACCGTCCGATTTCGGTGATGACGCCAGGGCTTTTCCAGTCCGACGCATGGGAAATTTTTGAACGCTATGGCGCCTATCCGTTTCTTACCGGCGAAGGCGCTTTCTACCGCCCATACAACTATAAGGGCTATACATCCCTGCGGCGGATGCCGTCCGGCGGCGAGCCTGGAGGGCCTCATACCGATGCGCGATATTCCCAGTTTATGTTCGCAATGATCTTCTGGGAGTCGCAGGACATTCATGATCACGTGTTTGATCTTGCAGAAAACTGGAAGGCCGACAATGGCTGGGTAAAATGGTGGTCCGACAACAAGCCTCTATTACGGACGCTCGGCAAGACTGATTTCGCCGACTTCAAGCTCGGTGTATTGCGCGATGTCCGCCAGAACCAGCGGTATTACAGCTGGGACATCTTCAACTGGGATATATCCCGTGGAGTTCTTCCGGCAATGGGGCTGACTCCCGTTCTCGTGGACGGGCCGGAGCTCATGAAGGGACTGGCCGACAATCTGCCGGTCATCTTTGACTGCGCCACCACGACCATGGAGCCGGCGATGGTGGACGCTATTCTGCGTTACGTGGAAAAGGGAGGGGTTTTTGTCGCCCAGTACCATACCGGACAGAATCTTGTGGACAAGCAAAACACATATCCGCTTGCTACGGCGCTGGGATTGAAAGTGGCGCCGAAGCTGGTTGCTGAAGGCTCTGTCCATAAATGGCCAATGGGAAAGATCCATTTCACCAGCGAACAATCCCTCATTCCGAGTCTCCGGGGCAAGGATTATGAAGCCGGAGGCGTTTCCATCTCACATCTTGGAGTGGAAGAAACCGGTGCTATCGGCCTCGAGAAAAATCAAAATTCCAAAAAATCTATAACAACCATGGCCACCTATGATGATGGTTCCATGGCAATCGCCGAAGTCAAGCATGGCAAGGGACGTTTCATCTATCTCGGCACACCGTTCTATCTGGGAATGAAAGACAGCGACGGCAAATGGCTCAACGACGCGAAACGCCAGGATCTTCTGGAAGAAATGCTCGTCGGACTGGGGGTCAGGCGGGAGACCCGCACCGAAGATGACCGTATCTGGTTTGAGCGGCGCGAAAGCAAGAACGGATTATACGACACATATATCGCCTGCGCCATGGGTGTCAAGGATAAGGAATGGAAACTGGAGGATCGGATCGAATCTGATCTGCGGATCGTAAGGGAGCAACCCGCTCCCGTCGTTGAAATCACGGACGAAAACATGTCCGATGTCTCCACTGCCAGCAGGGATGGGTGGCTTGATTTCGGAAAACAAATCTTCAGCCCGTACCAGGTGAGACAATGGGCCATGCTCCGTAAGGACGTGGGATTGGACGCCCCGTTCCATTGGCTGGAGACCCAGCGCCGACATTGGCGCGCACTTGAAAATGTTCCTTCATCCCTGGCTGTGTCTATTACCGGAGAGGCGGCCAAAATCGCCGACGAAATGCAGGAAGCGGGTTTGGACATCAGCGAAGGCTGGAAGGTGCGGCTCAACACCACAGACCACAAGGATGAATCATGGATATCCGCTGGACCTGCCGGTCAGGATTGGAAGGACGGAGGAATGGGGTCATGGCTTTCCAGGGGATGGAATGACGCCGCATGCGCACAGTACCGCAAACGTGTCGAACTGCCTGGGAAATGGCGTGACAAGAATAAGCGGATACTCCTTGGGATAATGGGATACCAGCCGCATATGACCATTTTAGGCAAAGGCTCCATATGGGTAAATGGTAAACAGCTTGATTCAAACATGAGCGGATATTCTGTTTATGATGTTACCGATAAGACCGGAAATGTTGTTCTGGACATCGCACTACAGGTAAACGCTGACAGAGGTCTGGATCGCGGACCGATGTGTACGATGTATCTGCGCTCGGTTCCAGTTCCAAACGCTTCAGCAGATATCAGTTCCGGCTGGCTCCAGATGGCAGATTGGACAGCAAAGGAAGCTGGGCAGATCGTCCTGCCTCTGGATGGAAAGGCCACAATATTCGGGCTCAAGCGCAAAGTGGCTATCCCAAAGGAATGGGCTGGGAAACAGATCCGGCTGGTAATTGATTCCGGACAAGCATCAGAGCAGAGTCTGGGATGCATTATCAACCGCACCGGCTATTTTAACAGTTCGGAATGGCATCCTTTTGGTTCACGGATTGACAAATGGCTGAGACCGGGAGAGGAGAACGAACTCATCCTGCTGGGCACCGGCCATATGAGCGGCCCTGCCTATAAAGGATGGAAGCCGACAATCCGCGCCATCCACTTAGAGGTGATGCCATGATCACATCGTCCTTCTATTGTAGGAGCTGATTGATATAGTTAAGTAATTGAAAAGGGGAATTTATGAAAACAAACGAGTCAGAACATAAGCAGACGGTCTGTGGAAAAAAGCGTGGAGGAAAACCGCACTCCCGTGCATCGCACGCATACGGGTGTAAAGAAAATCCGTACACACGCCTGGCCGATGCGGCGTACTTCACACTTATAGAGCTCCTGGTCGTCATTGCGATCATCGCGATTCTCGCATCAATGTTGCTGCCTGCTTTGAAGCAGGCGCAGGCAACGGCAAAAAGCATTGCGTGCAACAACAATCTCAAGCAATTCGGCTCCTTCTACATGCTTTATGCCGGCGACTTTGATGATTGGACTCCATCAAATTACAGCGGTCTTGTTACCGAGAAGTGGTTTGCAAGACTAGCGGTCGAAATGCCGGGCGGAGATTTATCCTACTACCTATATGAAAACCACGCTGGCGGAGCCCTGCGGAAAAACCTCGAGTTCTGGAATTGTCCTGAAAACACGAGCCAGACCCAGGTGATGGGCATGGGGAACAGCGAAACACAATGCAGCTACACGGCCAATTCATGGGACACTCTGCTGACGAACGAGAACCGCGCCTTCGATACAAAGCTCATATCATTCAGCTCACCGTCCAACCTATAGTTTTTCATTTAAATAAATTCAAAGAGGAATTTATTTAAATGAAAAACTATAACAGGAATCAGGCTGATTCCTGCGGGGAATGTTCTAGGACATTTTCCAGGCAGCCGCTCCGTTTTTCGAT
>JBAQUG010000301.1:0-1762 GCA_049297395.1 Victivallales bacterium
ATACACTGCCGTCCCATGGATGATTGGATTGCTGGATGGATTGTTGCAAATCAAGGAGACATACACAGCAATCCATCTATCCGTCATCCTGGGGATGACGCAGATTTTATCATCTCGTAAAGCGCGACAATGTTTTCCGGAGGCACGTCTGCCTGCAGGACATGCCCGGGCCCCACGATGTAGCCGTCCGGCCCAAGCTGTCCGATAAGTCTCTTGACTTCATTCTTTACGTCGGAGGTGCTGCCTTCAGTCATAGTGTGCTGGGTGTCGACGCCGCCATGGAAGCAGAGGTCTCTTCCGAACTCCTTTTTCAGGCGCACCGGATCCATGTCCGCCGCAGTTGTCTGTATCGGGTTCAGGACTTTGACTCCCGCCTCGATCATGTCTGGGATAATGTGATAGACGGAGCCGCAGCTGTGGTGATAGCCCTTTACGCCATGCGATGCCGCCAGATCGTAATGGCGCTTCAGGCTCGGCATGAAATGTTTTCTTATAAGTTCAGGGGAGACGAAGAGGCTCGCCTGTGTGCCATAGTCGTCGCCGGAGCCGACAAGGTCGACCATTCCCTTGTATTTCTCCAGCATCCGTCCAAGGCATGCGTATGTATATTCCTCCACTTTTGCGACAATCGCATCCACGATGCCGGGATTTTCATACAGGTCAATCATCAGCTGCTCCATGCCGCGCATCATCCACGGGAGTCCGAACGGACCTATAAAAGCCATTTCGAGAATGAGTTTGTCCTGCTTCCAGGCTTCGAAATCGAAACCCGCAGGTATATCCGGCCATACGACTTCATCAGGGTGGGGCCAGTCGTGTTTTTCAATGTCCGAAATTGTTTCGCATTTCGCCAGCGGATAGTCCGTGATTTCCCAGTACCAGGCGTTGCCGGCCTGCATGTACTCCTGGCGGGCGCCCCATATGTTGTAGCGCACCTTGTCGGTCGATGCCGGCATTTTCAAAGTGCGTTCCGGGAGCTTATAGCTGTCGCCCAGGCCGCCCCACAGTGATGTGAACTTATGGCAGCCGAAGTAGTCGCCCAGATCGATGCTGTCCTGCAGCCCGAGATGTCGCCGCAGGCGCTCCTGGCATTCCTTCGTCGCTTCAAATGTAAAGGGGATATGGGCCGGATGTTTCCGGTCTACGGCATCAAGCATTTCCTGTCGTTTGGTCATTCTCAGGTCTCCTTAAGGTATGTTTGGACGAATGAGCCGGCTTCGAAAACCTGGTTTTACAGAGTTCTGAAACCGGCTCAAGACGTGTTGTTGTCAGCGCTAACTATATCTTTATCTTCCGCGTCTTTCAACGAGAAAGGTATTCTGTTAGAGTCATTTCAAGAATGAACGCTTGTAATCTTCAAGTCTCCAATTCGTGTGTGCCTATTACGTCAGTTGCAGTGCCATGGTCTCCCGTTCGCATACGAGGCTGCCTTGTTGCCGGTACCTCCTAGATAATTGCCTCTTGGGAGCAATGGATATTTGAGCCACGAAACGTGGGTGTCCGCGAAAAGCATGTTGACTCCTAGATGGTGGGCGTACCTTATGCCTGGGACGCCAGTCGGCACGAGCGGAACCGTATCTGCTCCAGTGTCCTGGCTGACAGACGTCCTCGGATAGACTCCCTCAAAAATGCAATATATAGTTTTTCAGATAAATAATTTCATTATTTTCCTGAAAAACTATCAACGAGAAGTTGAAGCTCCGCAGAACTTCTCAGCTTTTTCATGACTCTTATGACTTCAGCCGCGTCGCTCATGTACTTC
>JBAQUG010000302.1:0-4488 GCA_049297395.1 Victivallales bacterium
GGCCTCCACAAGTTCAAGGAAGAGCTTACAGGCCCCGAATATGCCGAACGCTATGTCGATCTTGTCCGGCAAGCCGGCATTCAAATTTTACTTAATTCCTGTGTGATAGATATTCTTGCTTCCGGAAAAGGAAAGGAAGTCATAATACTTTCAGAAGAGCAGGGGCTTCTCCGGATTTCATGCAAGGCAGTTGTCCTCGCAATGGGATGCCGTGAGAAAAACAGAGGCAATATAGCGATTCCAGGAAGCCGCCCCGCTGGAATTCTGACTGCGGGTTTCGCACAGAAGATGGTCAATATCCATGGATACATGCCGGGCAAGGAAATAGTTGTTTTGGGTTCCGGAGATATCGGACTCATCATGGCAAGACGCATGTCCCTCGAAGGAGCCAAGGTCAAAGCCGTAATTGAAATCCAGACACATCCCGGCGGCCTCAACAGGAACATCGTCCAGTGCCTCCAGGACTTTGACATCCCCCTCTATCTCTCGCATACGATAAGCGAAATCAAAGGCGACCGCCGGATAAGATCGGTCGAAGTATCTCCGGTTGTCGACAGATCATTTCCTGACAGGAACAAAAGTTTCCATCTTGACTGTGATACTCTCCTCCTATCTGTCGGGCTCATCCCTGAAAACGAGCTTTCAATAAAGGCGGGCATACAGCTTGACAATGTCGCGCGCGGTCCTATTGTCGACGCCAACCTCATGACATCGGTGGAAGGAATTTTCGCCTGCGGAAATGTCCTGCATGTCCATGACATTGTGGACTGGGTTTCCGAAGAGTCTGAATTCTGCGGCCGTATGGCAGCTTCATTTGTGAAAGGGGAGCTTTCGAAAGGCAGAGAAATTCCTGTTCGAACTGGAAAAATGCTCAGTTATACTTTGCCGTCAAAAGTCGAGGCAGGCAAACCTGCCATCCTGTCCCTTAGGACAATAGCCCCGTTAGAGAATCTTTTTCTGTGCGTCCGCACAGAAAAAGATCTGCTTTACAAAAAGAAATTCAGAAAGATATTCCCGAGTATCATGCAGCGTATCTCTCTCAAGGAAGTTCCTGCCGATGCTCAGTTTGTTGAGGCATTTGTATCTAATGAATAGTAATTTTTTTAACGCAGGCGCAGCGCGCCAAGGTAAAAAAATATGAAGAAAGAAATTACATGCATAAGTTGTCCAAATGGATGCATTCTCGAAGTCGATGCCGAGAACGGGAAAGTCGTTTCGCTCAAGGGCAATGAGTGCAAGAAGGGCATCGATTACGCGAAGAACGAAATCCTGAATCCACTCCGTTTTGTCACGACTACCGTTAAGATTACCGGTGCATCAATTTCTTTCCTGCCTGTCAGGACATCCAAGCCGGTTCCCAGAACTATCTGCGGCAAGATTGTAAAGGAAGCCTCCAAGATCAAACTGAAAGCCCCGATCAAGATTGGCCAGGTCATTGCCCCCGACATCCTCTCCACCGGCACCGACCTCGTCGCCACCCGCTCGCTTAAATAGAATAGGAATTCGAATGAAAACAATTATAAAATCGAACACTAGAACCTTCCTCATAATCTTCATATCTTTAATTCTTTCATTACATTCAAGCATATATGGGCAGGAGAATAATCCACTGGCAAAGGAAACAGATAGGCCTTCAAGGGATTACAAAGTCCTCTTTGAGAGATTATTTGAACTTGGCCTTCCAGATGTCACAAAGGCGCAATATGTGAGATTTGATGGGGTTGGAGTAAAATTCATCAGCAGGACAGAAAATTTCAATGCCAATGGATGGTTGCAAAATGAAAACAAGGAAGGTGAAAACACATTTATAGTTAACGGATGCCGGCAATGCAAGGCATACAGTTGGAACGTGCTTAAAGACATCAGGAAAAAGGAAATTACTCAGAAAGAGGAAAAGGAACCGGACATCTATAAGAAAAAGCTGATAAAGATCTATTATTCACACAACTATGATGGCAGATGCGAGGCAAGCTGGGAGAATGCCAGTTTCAAAAAGGAGCTGGAAGAGATTCTCTCGGACAAGAGGATATTTAACAGTAAAATTGATGACGGGATCTCATATCTTCTATTTACCGCAGCACATGCTTACAGACTGGGATATGCTGAAAAAGCAAATATCCTGGCAGACAGACTTCATGAAAATGCGGGTTCGGATCAGAAACTCATGGATGCAGGCATTGATGCTATTGCCAATGCCAAGTACAATGAGGCATTAGATAAATTCTTTGATTGCGGAGATTGGAAAGAGCTTTCAAAGTATCTTGACATTCTCATTGGCAAATATACCACCGGATGGCTCAACGCTCCTGCCGTAAAGCGTGTAGCGAATGATGTAAGGAAACGAGCTTCATCAACTACCGTGCCGGAAATTGCTGGGGAAGGACTTGACGAGGAGGATAGGGAACTTGGCAAAGAACTTGCCGATACCGACAATAATAAATTAGGTTATTTCGCTTATGGTGATGGCTATAATCAAGAGTACTGTTTTTATGATGACTTATGGATTCTGCAGGACGTGTCCAGGCAAAGGAAGCACGCCAATGAGGTTGCTATAGACAAAATCAAAAAACGTGGTATAAAATCATTTCCACTTCTTTTAGCGCTCTTGAAAGATGAATATCCTGTTAATGTAGATATTTTAAGGATTCGGTTTGATGGATCATTTTATGCAAGGAACAGGGATTTAGTTGACGATCCCTCGGAGAAGCTATATGAATCATTGCGTCGTCCTGCAACCAGACAGGATCTGGCTGCTTTTCTCCTGGATCCTCTTTGGGATTATGACGATAATATCAGAAAACTAGGCAAAGAAGCCTTCTTCAAACGATATCAAGATTGGTATGACAAGAACAAAAACAAGAATGTTAATGAGCTTGCTAAGTTATACCTGACCGGACCGCGTAGAGGAGCATCGAAAGATATCGAAGCCCTGCATTTTCTGATAGAAACTGCCTATGACATGGAATCTGATGAAATTGAAAGATATTTTTTGGAAAGCAATTATGGGATTGGAGAGATTTGCGTGGATTGGGCAAAGCTTTATTTGGAAAAAAGAGGAAACAAGGCCAAGGAATTTGCTGGCAAGATGCTACTGAAACTTGATGAACAACTGGCAAAGAAAAAAGAATCCGAAGGTCATCTTGAATCCTGGGACACCGATCGTATAAAATATGTATTTCCTGTCTTTAAAGATGCTATTAATCCCCGCAGCGATCAGGAAATACTTGATGAAATTCTTACAGACAGAAGCAAGTTTGAGGAGAACTGGCCAATCCTGCAAAACAGATCGGGAAATGATCATTCCCGTGAAAGGATAAAATTAATCCTGAAGGCCGCTGCAAATGCCAAAGATCCAGAAATTAGTCTTGATTTGGTTAATTCGGTATGCTGGTTATATGGCACAAACATTGAACCTAAGCGCGGGATGATTTCAGGATGGGAGCCTCTTAATGAGAAAACTTATTTTGCCGAAGGCCCTCCTCCAATAGGGGGAACAGCTGATTTATGGAGAAAGCTTCTCAACGACAACAGGGAACTTGCGGCAAGTTCCCAAATGAAGGATAGTTCAGGCAAGAGCAGGCAAGCGGTTGGAGAGAAAATTCCTTTTTACATTGATTACCTTTATGGAGATGTTGAATTGGTGAAGAGAGAATCTGCGGCAAAAGCATTGTTTGGGGATGAAAGGATAGCCTCTATTAAAAAGGAAAGGGCCATAAAGATTCTTGAAGGAGTTAAAGATCCCGAACTGCCTCAATATCCAAGTTCGGAGAATGTTAAACCGGAAAGAAAGAAGGAAAGGTTTAATGAACTTATGAATGTGAGGGGGGATGAGGCCAGGAGAATAATCACAACATTTACCGAAGATGAGAAAATGGCAATCCAGGAAGATGCCGGCTTTAATCATGAAAGTCTTGGCGATTTGTGGAAAACGGCAAATACTGTCATGAAGATTGATTCGGAAGTCCCTGAATGGGAATCTCTCTCTGAAATTGCGGGAGTCAGAGGCAGGCCTTTTGACAAGGATACATGCCTGAGGATTTTGAATATATGCATTAGGCTTGCCTCCGAAGAAAAGCCTGTAAAGTGCGAAATACGCAGAGAAAACCTTCTGGCCGGAGTAGCAATCAGGCTTATGAAGAATACTGATTTTAAAATTGACAGGAATTGGGGCATTACGGAAGGGATGAAAAACAATGGATGTGTTGAAGGTCAGCTGGAATTTGCAGCTACATGGCCAGTCAAATCTGAAAAAGATGAAGCCGTTAATGACAAGCTAAGGCAAGAGATTGATGATTATAGGAAATTATTCTGGGAAGGTGTCGAGGATTTCTGCAACGGCAACGACAATTTCCTTGTTCATAAAAAAATACTATTCACCGGATTCCTCGGTAAAAATTCAAATATTGTTTCTGGAGAGAAAAAAAAGAATTGAGAAGTGCATTTGGATTCGTCCTGATCTCCCTCACCTCTCCGGGATGCTGGATGGAG
>JBAQUG010000303.1:0-4439 GCA_049297395.1 Victivallales bacterium
GCGAAATCCGCAGAATAAAAACTTTTTCAAAGAATTTTCTCCGGAAATTCTTTGGAAATATTTAGACGGGGCGACAAAAAGTATTTTTTTTAATCTTAAAAAATACTTTTCGAGCAACGTCTAACTATGACCTGGGTGCTGATTTCGCTTCTCGACGTCCTGGGCGTCCCGTTGCCCTGGAATCCGATCAGGCTTGTGTTCGACATGGATATGCTCAAAGTGCTGGAATTCTCGCAGACGACAGCCTTGAGGCTCAGAAGGAATCCGTATCCGTCTATGGCCGTATCAAGACCATAGTCCCTAGATATCGCGAAGTTTTCAGAACTGTCATACTTGTCGAATGTCACCCATGAATAATTGAAGGCCTCCTGTGGCGCGGCTCCGCCTCCGCCAACCCCTCCGAGGGTGGCGGTGAGCCTTTCAAGCTTCACGTTATAGACATTGACCTTGTATCCGAGGAGATCTCCATTTTCAGGCGTGGCCGGTAAAGCTCCGGCCGCATTCCTGGGATATGGCAGCCTGGCGAACTGGACGCCCTGCGCGGCCGCTTCCTGTTCGTTCAGCTCCAGAGTGTAGGAATACCTGCTCCCATCGAACAGCCTTGTGATCAGCAGGTCCCCGCGGTATGGAGTTCCCGGGAATGCGCCAATCGCATGGTTCGCCTGTGTCAATGTTACAGTTACACCGCTGTTATCTACTGCGCTCAGCCGGTATCTCCCGTCATTTCCGCCTGTCGTATCAGGAGCGATCATGGAAGAGACTGTTGAATCATAAATCCGCTGGTCGTTCAGACGGATATAGCTTACCACGTTTATGTCCGCGGGCTTGGTGCTGTTTCGGAAATCAGGTATCCTGCTGGTCGCCTCGATCCTCGCCTCCTGGTGGTTCATGATGCTCGCCTCGCCGCGGGTAAGCACCTTCGCCTTGGATCTCGCCTCCAGGAAATCGAAGTATTTGCTGTTCCACTTCGGACTGAAATGAATGAACTGGGAGTGCGACTTGTTCACGAAAGGATAACTCACAAAGTTGTTTGCGAAATCCCACTGCTTGCCGAAACGGCTTGCAGCTGTGAACAGATCAGTGCCCGGCCCGTTCTTCCACGCCTGGAAATCGACGCCGAGGTTGCCGTCAACTTCAGCATCGATCTCATAGACGGTATATTTGACCCTCAGCTCCGATATCGGACCGTCATACTGCTTTATCATCTCATTTACGTTCTTGACCTGGTACGGCGGAACATAGATGAAAAGCGCGTTAAGCGATGCGTCAACCACTATTTTGTCTTTGCCCCCTTCAAGTTCCTTCTGGTCAGGCAGGTTCAAACCGACATTCCTGAGCTTTTCAGCAAGCCATGCGGCACTGACATATTTCGGGAAATATGCATATCCAATCGTACCCGCTGAATTTACAACGCCAGGCTTGTCAAGCATGGCGACAATCTCGTCAAAGCCAAGTCCGTTAATCTGTTTCCCAAACCTGTAATCTTCAGCCGAAACAATAAGGATTCCGGTGCCGTCGTTGTATTTGATGGTTTCAACTTTTGCACGATCACCCGAAATCTGTTCTGACTTGACCGCTGACTGGAAGTATGCAAGAAGCTCATATGGATCAGCATTCTTCAGGACATATGCCTTAGTCAGGATATTCGGATTGTTGGTGCTTGATACAAGATGAACGTTTTTGGTCTCGTCCTTCACGTCGATCCTCAGGTGTGTCTGTATCTGGCTTCCGTTTGGCGCGGCGGTGGGCGTCTGCACGCCGCTCACGTTTTCCCCGGCCCAGGATGCGACCTCAAGGGCGCCGAACAGAACCAGCAGGATAATTTTCACATTATTTATATTCATTTTTATTTTTCCTTTCAATTTTCTTTTTTCGCTTCAATAAGCTGCCTGGCAGTCAATGCCTTTCCGGACCACACCGAGAAATTCTCAGTTGGCGTGATCGGTTTGGCGGTTGCCGTGACAAAAACCTTTGTCTTGGCCTTTGAATTTTCCATCGCGCCGAAAAGGTATTTCAGCACAGGAATGTCTCCTAGGAACGGTATGCCATTGTACTGGTTGACCTCGTGTTCGCGTTCATATGTTCCAAGCAGCTTTTCCGTGTCTGTTTCCAGGGTCAGCCATGACCTGAACGTATTTATGTTCTGGACGGGCGTACCCTTGTTTGTCTCCTCGACAGTGTCCAGGATGAACAATTCCCATCCGAAACTCAGGGCGGCGGCCTTTTCACCGGTTTCTCCGGTGAAATTTATCGTCGGCCTTCTCAGATAGAACTGGAAGTCGTTTGATACCTGGTTAACAGACACCGTCTGATCCTTGTCCTTCTGGATGTTCTGGTAGTTCGGAGTGAACCGTATCTTGTACTTCGCCTGTGCAAAGTTGTTCGAGCCGGGATCATGCGTGTAGTCATTTACGAACGTCAGGGCTCCTGAAGTCGATACCTTCTCCTTCCCCTTCTGTGCCAGCAGCCTTATGAAAGTGGCGTCTATGTTAGGCGCCACCAGGAAACCGCCCCAGGCGTGTGAGGCCTTGCCGGCGATGTCCGTTATGTTGGCTGGATTTGACACGTCCGTGAACGTCTTGATGTTCGCGAAGTCCCAATTGGCATTAAATAGGTTCGCGCCGGGACCGTTCTTCCAGCTGAGGTAGTCTATGCCGAGTTCCTTGATATCATTGTCATTGATCTCATAGACGTTGAGAGTCAGCTCCACCTGCGGCACCGGCCTGTCAAAGGCCTGATACCATTTCAATGCAAGTTCAGCCTTCGCTCTCGTATCCTTCCAGTAGAAGAGGTTGCTTATGCTGTCGAAATAATACGAGCCGTCGGCACTTCCTACTGCCGGACCGATCGGTAGCATGTCGACGGACGCACGGTTCTTCGGGGCGTAGACGAATTTTGTGATTCCAGTACCCTGTACCACGGAATTCTTTTCGTCCTTGATCCCGTTCGGCCTGTCAAGCTTCTCCACCAGATCGTCGATGTACGGGATAAGGGAGACCGGCATGTTCACAACCAGTATTTGGCGCTTGTTGGCCTTGTCATTCATCCGTTCGACGCTTGATTCCTTATAGTAGCGCTTGACGGCGCCCTGCACGAACGGCGTTATGTCTGAAGCCAAAACATTCTTCAACTCATATACCTTCGATGTCATATAGGTCTGATCTCGGTCTTCGATGACCTTGATCTCCCTTGTCTCCTGTGCTGGAGCGGCAGCTGTGAAAAAGATCAGGGCTGCGGCCCCGTACAATATTATTAATTTCATTTTCGATTCCTTTTAATGTAATACAGGCATGATGCCTGTGTGTCTATCGGGTTTCCATTTCTGTAAAAGACAATTTCCAAAAGATTACTGCGCGATGGGTCGGCATCGACAACAGTACTTAAGCTGATAGTCGGTTGTTTTGTTCTTGATCTTTTTATCTTCCATGTATTTCATAATCACATATCCTTATAATTAAATCACATAGTCGTCCAGGAACAATTTCGCATGACGGGGAGTGACGAAGACATCCTGCCCTTCGAGAAGCACGAGTTCACGTCTTCTTTCATGTGAGAGCTCGACATTCAAGGCATTGCCGTCCAAGCCAACAAGCTCGATCTTCACAGTCGGTCCTGCAGACTGAATTCTGACTATCCTTGCAGTGACTGCTCCGCCTTCTGGATCTGAAAGGCTTATGTCAAGCTCATGCGGACGCACAAAGAGCCTGGCGGAATTGTCGTTTATCTGGACGTTGGCCAGGTTTGGCGAATCAACGACAAGCGAACCGAAAACAGCTTTTCCGTCCTCCACCCTTCCGTGGAAGAGGTTCACATTCCCCAGGAAATTAAGCACGAATTCAGAACTGGGACTGTGAAAAACTTCGTCAGGGGTTCCTTCCTGCTCAATCCTTCCGTGGTTCATGACCACGACCCTGTCCGCAACTTCCAGCGCCTCCTCCTGATCATGTGTCACGAAAACGCTGGTGACATGTATCTCATCGTGCAGGTGGCGCAGCCATCTCCTCAGTTCCTGCCGGACACGCGCATCAAGCGCGCCGAACGGCTCATCAAGCAGAAGGACCTTGGGTTCAATGGCAAGAGCTCTTGCAAGAGCCACCCTCTGTCTTTGTCCTCCGGAAAGCTGGGATGGCAGACGTCCGTCCATGCCTTCAAGCTGCACGAGTTTGAGAAGTTCCCTGACCTTGTCTGATATTTTCTTTTCTGAAGGGCGGACGCTTCTTGGGCGCACGCGGAGGCCGAACGCTATGTTCTCGAAAATGGTCATGTGCCTGAACAGCGCGTAGTGCTGGAATACAAATCCAACCTGGCGGTCCCGCACATCCTTGTCAGCGACATTCTGCTCATGGAATCGGATCTCGGAACCTGGGTTTCCATCGAAAGTCTCAAGTCCTGCAATTATGCGCAGCAAGGTCGTCTTTCCGGAGCCTGAAGGCCCTAGA